>JAKVKZ010000032.1 GCA_022484565.1 Muribaculaceae bacterium | reverse complement strand
GCATTGCTTGTTGACGCTCGGCGGGGCTACTCGCCCCTTGCCGCTTGGCGCTCCCGCGGTGTGTGTTTCATATTAATTTTCACTTCCACTGGCGCTCCGTTGTTGCACTTCTATTGTGAATCTGCAAATATACTTGAATAAATCACTTGATGAATTTGCGATTTACTATGCCTGAGGGAGTGGATAAGTTGACGATATAGACACCATGAGGGAGCTGCGAGATGGAGACAGATGGGCTTGTGCCGGAGAGAACGAGCGAGCCTTTGGCTGAAAATACGTTGAAACTGCTGAATGTGCCACGGATGGTCAATAATGATTGTGTGGCGGAAATTGAGATTTGAGAATTGTTGGCGATGATTTTGGCGGAAGTGGCAGTGAAATAGCCGATAGTCTGGAGCCAAGAATTGACTTTCTGCGAAGCCTGCGGCACTTCGGAAGCCTTTACCCAAAGAGGCTGGGTGAATGTGGAATTGGGACAAAGTCGCTTGGCATCGGAAATAGTGGCATCAATGGCAGAACTGGCGCTTGAACAGAACAGGGCAATGACCTTGCCTGCAAGCTGGGTGCCATAAGTGTGGAGGAAAGACTGCATTGGAGTGGACATGCGGGAATACCAAAGGGGATAACCGACAAAAACGGTGTCGATAGAGGCAATGTCGTCGACCGTGGTGGAAATTGAAGGATAAATGCCATTTTTGTCGATATTGGCAATTTCCTGCTGGGCGATAGGGTAGAGCTGGGCGTCGGTGGTGGCAGAGTAGGGAGTGGAGACCTGAACCTGCACCATGTCGCCGCCGACAACATCGTGAAGGGCGTTGGCAACCGTCTGGGTGTGGGTACTCCAAGTGTAATAAACAATGAGGTGCTTAGCCTGAACTCCAAAAGAGCAGACAAGGGCGAGAATGAGAACAGCAATAGAATTCTTCATAATCTGAAATTATTTAATTTATTGATGTTGCAAAAATAGAGGGAATGGTGCAAAGAAATCTTATACGGATTACTCATTTATATACCATTATCACTGATAAAGAAAAAGTGCAATGAAACTGCAAATAATGACAGATTCATTGCACTGAATATATGTAAGGTTGAGAATGTCAATCCCTGCGCCCGCCCATGAAGATGAGGACGTAATAAATCAATGTGGCAAGAGAACCGAGAGCTGCCACAACATAAGTGTAAGCGGCGGATTTGAGGGCATCGCAAGCATAGGCGTGAGTCTGGCCATCGGTGATGCCAGTGCGGTTGAGCCAAGCGACAGCCCTCATGCTGGCGTTGATTTCAACCGGCAGGGTGATGAAACTGAACAGAGTGGTCAAGGCGAACAGGCCGATGCCGACGGCAAGGAGTTGTGGAAATGAATTAATCATGAGAATGCCTGCGAAAATCACCCACATAACCCATTGCGAGGCAAAATTGACGACCGGGACGAGCTTGGAACGCATCTGCAGGAACGGATAACGGGTGGCGTGCTGCACGGCATGACCGCACTCGTGGGCGGCAACCGCTGCTGCGGCTACACTGCAAGAACCATAGACGGCCTCGCTTAGATTGACGGTGTGGTCGGCTGGGTTGTAGAAATCGGTGAGCATACCATTGGTGGGTTGCACGGTGACATCGTAGATGCCATTTTCACGGAGCATACGTTCGGCAACATCGCGGCCCGTCAAGCCACCGCCGATTGGAATCTGTGAATAGCGTTGAAACTTGCTTTTCAGCGAATTCTGCACCAGATAGCTTACGAGAGTAATTGCTATAAAAATAATCCAAACCATAATTTTCTATTTTTAATGTTACAAAGATAGAGATTATCAATAATCGTGCCATGAAATTGGATGAAAAAATTTGGCAGTGAAACAATGCGATTTTGAGAATGGGATGTAATAAATTAGTGGTGTGAAAACGGCGTGGAAATTCTTGGAGTCCTTGGCGTGGGTGTGAACACCTTGAACGGGGGTTAACTGGCTGAATTGCTGATAATTTGCTGGGGTGTTCACGGTGAAGGGGGGCACACACGTTTGCAAGGTTTTCGGATGGATTTTTGGGGCGGATTCTGGCCTTTATTCTGATGAGGATTTTGGGCTGCATTTTGGGGCGTGCAGGGATGGAATTTGAGATGGGGAATTTGTGGCTTTTCATGTGCGTGTTTTTGTGGCGAAGATAATATGAATTCAATGTGGGAAAACAATAAAAAAGGAAAAGAGTTTTATTAAAATGCAATTGTATAATTATTTGATACATAAAAATTTGGCTAAGAGAGAAATGATTGCTATTTTTGTGGCGAAAGAAGACGGGAAAATCGTATGGATAAATTCCGCCACACACATTTGAAATATTTAATAAATTATAAACCAAAGACTTATGAAAAGAAAACTTGTTATCATTTTGATGCTGATGATAGGGTCGGCAATGGCGGCTGTCGCGCAGGAGTTCACTACCCTTGTGATACAGATGAAGGACGGAAGCAGCACCAAGGTGCAGATGCTCCAGCAGCCCAAGATAACATTCAGCGGCGACACGCTGATAATAAAGACCATGGGGACGAAACTGGAAATACCGCGTTCGAAAGTGAAGCGGTTCAACTACATTGACGAGAGCGGAGTGGACGGAGTGAAAACTTCAGCCGCAAAATTCAGTCAGCATGGCGACAGGCTGATATTCACGGGCCTGCCTACAGGCAGCCTGATAGCAGTGTACGGCATCGACGGGAGGCTGATGCGTGAGGCGGAGGCTGCTGGCAGCTATGAGATTAGCCTTTCGGAACTTGCCGCAGGCATCTATGTGGTGAGCGTAAACGGAGCGTCAACCAAAATAACGATAAGGCGATGAAGAAACTTATGATGACGATACTGGCGATTGTGGCGATAGCCACGGCAGCCATGGCACAGGACAACGCCCTGTACGTTTACAGGAACGACGGAAGTTTCAACGCATTTTACGATGCTGAAATCGACAGCATGACATATTCAAACATCGACACCGCAGGCGTGGAGCATGAGAAGTTCGTTACGCAGGTGGTTTATACCCCCGACAGCACCTACCGCATACCGCTGACAGCGATTGACAGCGTGGCGTTCGCGCCGCTGCCTACAGTATATAAGCCCGGAGTGATAAAGCTAACCGACAAATATATTCCATATATAGTTACAGTGGACAGCATGAGCATAACATTCAAGAGCGAGACACCGACAAATCTGAAACCGAGAAAAGGCGACATACTGCTTTACGAGGGATTCAGCGACCTTTTCCCCAACGGATTTGTAGGGAAAGTGACGGGCACGAGCAGCGGAAGCGGCTATAAGGTTGACTGCGATTCAGTGGATATTGAAGACGTTTACAGCCAGCTGACCATGATAGGAAACTATGAGCTTCAAGGCGACAGCACAGCAGGCAGCTCGGTGTGCTACAGGCTGAAAAAGGTACAGCCGAAGGCGAGCGGAGAAAGCGGGCTTAATGTGAAATTCAACATCAACCTTGCCAGTGATGATGTGGGCAGTTTAGGATTGTCATATTCAGGCTCATTGAGGGTAAAGGCAGTGCTGATAATGGGGAAGGGCCGACCTTTCAATCTGACATTGGAAAGAACAACAAGCCATACATTTGCAGGCACGGCAAAAATTTCAGCCAAAGGCCGATTCTTTCTTAATGGAGAGAAAAAAGTGAAATTCTTGGATTTAAATCTGCCACTTCCAAATTGTCCGTTAATAAAATTAGAATATGTGCTGGCTCCCTTTTTGAGAGGTGAGATAGAAGGCTCACTTTCAGCTTCGCTGAGTTATGGTGTAACCATGAAAAACACCACAATATTCAGTAAGGACAAATCGCCGGTAAGCTATAAGAGTACAAGCAGCAGTGGAAAATTCCCAACATTTGATGCTGCATTCAATGTGAAAGGATATGTGTTTGGCGGAATAATCGCAAGCACATATTTCGGAAGTGTCGGCAATTTTGCTGGACTTGAGGCGAATTTGTATGCAGGGCCGAAACTTGAGGGGAATCTGCATGTTGATTTGGTGAATCTTGCAAAAAAGGATTGGTATGATGCAATAAAAGATTCCTATGCGAAGACATCCGTTTCAATTGAGCTTGAAAGCAAGGCTACGATAGACTTGTTGACATTTAAGAAGTCAAAAGTGTTTGCAGACATCTCGGTTGATTTATGGGCAAACAAATGGTATCTATATCCTGAATTCAGTGCGCCGAAATACGTGAGAGGGAAGAACGCTACGATGGCGACACTGACGACAAGCGTGACGCGGACACTGCCGACTGACGCTGAAGTGGGCCTTGGGCTGTACGACACAGGCGGAAACCTGCTGGAGACGGTGTGGAGTCCAGCCACATACAGGAAAGAGGACAACTTCAGCAACCCATACCAGTGCGCTTTCAGCGGGCTGAGCACAGGAAAGGATTACGTGTGCCATCCGATGGTGAAGGCATACGGAATGGAGATGATGGCGTCACCGTCAACCACATTCACGCCCGGCGAGGCAATCGACCTTGGACTGAGCGTGAAATGGGCAAGCCATAATGTGGGCGCCACCACACCTGAAGGATATGGCGGATATTACGCTTGGGGCGAGACTGAGGAGAAAAGTGATTATAGTGAGAGTACATATAAATACTATAACTCCTCAACAGACACTTATGTGAATATCGGCAGCAGCATAAGCGGTACAAGTTATGATGTAGCGAGAGTGAAATGGGGTGGCAGTTGGCGTATGCCGACACTTGCCGAGCAGCAGGAGTTGAACGAAAAGTGTACTTGGACTTGGATCACATACAATGGAGTAGCTGGGATGAAAGTGACTGGCCCGAACGGGAACAGCATATTCTTGCCGGCTGCAGGCGGCTGGCACGGCTCAGGCGTGGACTACGCTGGCATGTGCGGCTACTACTGCAGCGGTACTCTGTACGAGAGCTTCAGCCACGACGCCTACTACATGGGCTTCGACTTCAATGGCAATCATTACTGGAGCTACGCTTGGTTTCGCTGCTACGGTTTGCCGGTTCGTCCAGTCGAATAAAGCGAACGTAGGTGAGCGCATTTAAACTTTCAGGAAACTATAACGAGCCGCTCTAAGCGGCTCGTTATAGAAAAACAGAAAAGCAGGAAACGCAGATGAAAAATAAAAGAGATAATAGCAGAGGAGAACCTGAATGACAGTGAAATTATACTTCACAAAGAGGGGATATTCTGGCAGGGATGCTGCTTGCAGGGATGATTTGAGGCCGATGGGGCTGATGCGGCCAATGGGGCCGATGGGAAAGGCCTGCTGATGGATGATTATGCGGTGAATGGGGCGGATGGGGAAAGGTTACATGCTAAAATACAATGAAATAGGAAAATAAATGTAAATAAGTTGCGAGAATCGAGGGGAATTAGTAACTTTGCAGGCCAAAAGCGTGCGTTGAATGAAGCGCGCGTGAGGGATTATACGATTGATATATAGAGCAATATTAAATAATCTAACTTAATAATAAATATATGAGTTTGAATATCGTTGTCTTGGCAAAACAAGTGCCTGACACCCGCAATGTGGGAAAAGATGCGATGACTCCGGAAGGTACTGTGAACCGCAGTGCCCTGCCAGCAATCTTCAATCCAGAGGATTTGAACGCATTGGAGCAAGCATTGATTTTGAAAGACAAAAATCCGGGAACGAAAATCACATTATTGACGATGGGCCCACCGCGCGCAGCAGAAATAGTACGCGAGGGATTATATCGTGGAGCAGACGGAGGTGTAGTCCTCACTGACCGCGCACTTGGGGGCGCCGACACACTGGCAACCTCTTATGCCATTTCCGCAGCAATCCGCAAGATTAAAGATTTTGACATCATCATCGGCGGCCGTCAGGCAATCGATGGAGATACGGCGCAAGTCGGTCCTCAGGTAGCCGAGAAACTCGGTCTGCCACAGGTGACATACGCAGAGGAAGTTGACGTGAAGGACGGAAAGGCAATTGTGAAGCGCAGACTTGAGAACGGTGTGGAGACAGTGGAGTCGCCACTGCCACTGGTGGTGACAGTGAACGGCACAGCCGCCGCATGCCGCCCACGCAACGCAAAGATGATACAGAAATACAAGTATGCCGTATCGCCAAGCGAGAAGGCAAAACTTGAAGAAGGCCGCGCGAAAGTGATTGAAAGCCGCCCATACCTGAACATAAAGGAATGGAGCGCAGCTGACGTGGAGGCTGACCCTCAACAGATAGGACTTACCGGTTCACCGACGAAGGTGAAGGGAATAGTGAATGTGGTGTTCCAAGCCAAAGAGAGCAAACAGATAGAAGGCAAGGATGCCGCAGGCCTGGAAGACTTGATAAAGGAATTGATAACTAACCACACAATAGGCTAACAATAAATATTAAAGAATTATGGCACAAGATAAAAATAATCTTATCGTATATTGCGAATTCGACGAAGGACATGTTGCCGACGTTAGCCTTGAACTGCTCACGAAGGGCCGCAAACTTGCGACACGCCTCGGAGTGAAACTTGAAGCAGTGGTGATTGGCGACAACCTTGAAGGAATTGAAAAAGAGATATTCCCATACGGAGCGGATGTAGTGTACAAGATAGCCGACAAGAGGCTTTACCCGTTCACTTCGATGCCACACGCATCGGCCTTGATTAACCTGTTCAAGGAAATCAAACCACAGGTGTGCCTGATGGGCGCAACATGCATAGGACGTGACCTCGGACCACGCGTGTCGTCGGCACTGCACAGCGGACTTACCGCCGACTGCACATCGCTTGAAATCGGCGACCATACCGACGCACGCAACAACAAGGAATATCACGACCTGCTATATCAGATACGTCCAGCCTTCGGCGGCAACATCGTCGCCACCATCGTTAACCCCGAGAACCGTCCACAAATGGCAACGGTGCGTGAGGGCGTGATGAAGAAGGAAATAGCTGACGAAAACTACAAGGGCGAGGTGGTGAACCTCGACGCGAAGAAATACGTTGACGAGGCATCGTACGTGGTGAGCATAATTGACCGCCACATAGAGAAATCGAAAATCAACATCAAAAATTCAGCAATCATAGTGGCAGGCGGCTACGGAGTGGGGAGCAAAGAGAACTTTGACCTTATCTTCAAGTTCGCCAATGTGCTTGGCGCAGAAGTGGGCGCATCGCGTGCCGCAGTGGATGCGGGCTTCGTGGAACATGAGCGCCAGATAGGTCAGACAGGTGTGACAGTCCATCCAAAACTTTACATCGCCTGCGGCATATCCGGCCAGATTCAGCACATAGCAGGAATGCAGGACAGTTCGATAATCATATCAATCAACAATGACGCGAACGCGCCAATCAACACAATTGCCGACTATGTGATAACCGGCAATCTGGAAGAAGTGATACCTCAGCTCATCAAATATTATAAAAAGAACTCTAAGTAAAACAGAACAATGGCAAATTTCTATAACGATAATCCTGCTCTAAAGCATCATCTGAATCATCCGTTGATGCGCAAAATCGTTGAGTTGAGAGAACGCAACTTCACCGATTGTGAAAAATTCGACTATGCGCCTTTCGACTACGAAGATGCAATGGACTCATACGAGAAAGTGCTTGAAATCGCAGGCGACATATCCGGCGAAGTAGTAGCAAACAACGCAGAAGACGTTGACAAGGAAGGTCCACATGTGGTTGACGGCCACGTGGTGTACGCCGAAGGCACGAAAGTGAACCTTGACGCTCTGGTAAAAGCCGGACTGATGGGCATATCACTGCCACGCCGCTACAACGGACTGAACCTGTCGCTTGTGCCTTACATCATGGCAGCCGACATTGTGAGCCGCGCCGATGCAAGCTTTGTGAACATCTGGGGACTTCAGGACTGCGCCGAGACAATATATGAATTCGGATCGGAAGAACAGCGCGAAAAGTATCTACCACGCACCTGCGCAGGCGAGACTCTCGCAATGGACCTTACAGAACCAGATGCCGGCAGTGACCTGCAGGCCGTGATGCTGAAAGCCACTTTCAACGAAGAGGACAACACTTGGAGACTGAACGGTGTGAAGCGATTCATCACCAATGGTGACGGCGACATAGCACTTGTGCTTGCCCGCAGCGAGGAAGGCACGAGAGACGGTCGTGGACTGTCGATGTTCATCTACGACAAGAAGAACGGCGGAGTGAAAGTTCGCCGCATTGAGAACAAGATGGGCATTAAAGGCTCACCTACATGCGAACTCGTGTTCCGCAACGCAAAGGTTGAACTGGTAGGCTCACGCCGCCTTGGCCTTATCAAATATGTGATGGCACTGATGAACGGTGCCCGCCTTGGAATCGCCGCACAATCAGTAGGCATCAGCGAGGCAGCCTACCGCGAAGCACTGGCTTACGCACAGGACCGCAAGCAATTCGGCAAAGCAATCAAGGAAATGCCGGCTGTGGCAGAAATACTTGCCACAATGAAGGCAAAACTTGACGCATCGCGCTCAATATTGTACGAGACCACACGCTTTGTGGACATGTACAAGACATACGAGGACATTGCACGTGAACGCAGCCTCACGCCAGAGGAACGCACAGAGATGAAGAAATACAAGCATCTGGCAGACGCATTCACACCAATGTCGAAAGGCATGGGCAGTGAATTCTGCAACCAGAACGCATACGACGCGATACAGATACATGGTGGTTCAGGCTTCATGAAAGATTACGCATGCGAGCGCATCTACCGTGACGCACGCATCACATCAATCTATGAAGGCACTACACAGCTTCAAGTTGTGGCAGCCATCCGCCACGTGACCACCGGCACATATCTTGAACAAATCAACGATTACGCCGCGCTTGAGTATGCACCAGCATTGAAACCGCTTCAGGATAAACTTGCCGCAATGACAAAACTTTATTCAGAGGCAGTTGAAAAGGTGGTTTCGCAGAAGAATCCAGAATACGATGATTTCCATGCACGCAGGCTCGTGGAGATGGCAGGACACATAATTATGGGCTATCTGCTTCTCGGTGACGCCAACCGCACACCAGAGCTGTTCACGAAGTCAGCAAATGTGTATGTACGCTATGGCGAGGCAGAAATCGCACGTCATCACAAGTTCATTATGGAATTCAATGAACAGGACTTTGCGGATTCATACAAGGCTGAATAAAATTTTTAGTTGATAATAATTGAAATGGCTGCCCCGTTTGATTGGAGCAGCCATTTTTTTCGTATTTGTTCAGAAATGCTGAAGCAGCATATCAGGAAAATCTTTTCAATCCCAGAAACCGGACTGATTGGAAAGAATCATAAGGACCTGACCTTTATTCATGCGGTCGAGAATGTCCTTACCGCCTTTCTTAACCTCACCGATTGAGAAATTGTCGTCCTTAACTTCCTTAATCTTAATCTCGCCGATTTTGTTGGTGACTTTGCGGCCAGCAATAACGACAGTTTCGTAAACCTGGAATTTTGAGCCTTTGTAAGCACCATTGGCAGGACCGACATTGACGGCGACGAGTTTAGCCTCGCCCTTATCGTTGCTTGACAAAATCTGAAGCAACTGGCCTTCGGTGCGGAAATTATCCTTAATATATCTGTTCATAGTGGATTCAACCAATTCGGCAGCATTCTGAATGGCTTTTTCAGGAACGTCGCCTGTTATCTCATGGTCTTTGGCAAGTTTAGTGATAGTGGCAATAACCTTACCATCCTTAGGAGTGACTATTCTGACAGTGTAAGTGAAACCTGCTGCCCAACGCGGAGGGTCCTTGCGGGAACGGGAAACATCACGGACAGTGAGGGCATTAACATCACATTCAACCAAATAATCCACATTGTTCTTAACAAGCACCGCATAACGGTTCCGTAAATCGCGCATAGCGCCAGCATCAGCCTCATTACGGAACTCGGTGATGTTAGCAACATCAACAGTGTTGACGCGTCCGCTTTCATTAACGCCTTTAATAGCATTCGCACGGAATATGTCAATCCACTGATAATCACGTCTATCGACGCCATAACCTGTGTTGAAGTAGTCAACAGCAACAGTGGCCTTGCTTGAGCCTTGAATGGCATCGGACTGCTGAGCGGAAACAACCGTCGGCATCAGAAACAGGAATAATAGTAACAGATTCTTAATTTTCATCATTTCATTAAATTTAATGATTATAATTTTGCTGCAAATATATTGAAAATAATAAAACATACAAAATGTTAGGTGAATCCAATCAGTGTGGCAAACGAAAATAGCGGGCAGCATAATGCGTACAGCATCATACAGTCCGCTATCAGCCTCGACAGAACATGATTCCAATATTTGTAAGAAGAGGCATTAAGTTTCCATGGTAGGGACGAATCAATTCAGTAATAAATTCTGCAATCCATTCACAACGTTCCTAAGGGCACGGTGCGAAGCAAAGTAACATTTACAAAGCCTCGTAAGCAGTTGAAATTCAACTACCCAGAATAAGCATCATTATCGATAAAAACACGATAAGAGTTCCTTCAATTATATCTTTCTTGTTCATAACATTGAAAATTTATGGTTGATATTATATTTTTAAATTCATGATACAAATGTAACGCGATGGCAGGCAAAATTCCTGCCCATCAAAATAAAAGTATCAAAAAATTAGGTGAATATTAAGATTATTTAAGAATAAGACTTAGCTTTGCATAACCGATGCAATTGTGACGAAAATGAATAATCAATTGAATATTTTGAATAAAATTTCCGAAAAAGTTTGGAAAATTCAAAAATATACATTTATTTTGCATTGTTAAGTTGTAAAAGCGACGAAATTTTAATAATTATACAAAATGGATTCAAAAAAATTCCTATTACAAGAAAAAGATATACCAACAGCATGGTATAATATTGTGGCAGACATGAAAACCAAGCCACGTCCAATAATCAACCCTGGGACAAAGCAGCCGCTGAAACCAGAGGACCTATTTCCTCTATTTTCGGAAGAAGCATCGCGTCAAGAGCTTAACACCACTGACGCGTGGATAGAAATTCCAGATGAAGTGCGCGAAATGTACAGGATTTGGAGGCCAACTCCACTTGTGCGCGCTGCTGGACTGGAGAAGTTGCTTGACACACCGGCACATATATATTTTAAGAATGAGAGTGTAAGCCCAGTAGGGTCGCATAAGTTGAATTCAGCAATTCCTCAGGCATATTTCTGCAAAAAGCAGGGTGTGACAAACATAACGACTGAAACAGGTGCCGGACAATGGGGAGCAGCCTTGTCGCTGGCAGCCAAACACTTCGGAATTGAACTGGCAGTGTACATGGTGAAAATTTCGTACGAACAAAAACCATATAGGCGTTCGATAATGCAGACATACGGAGCAGAAGTGATAGCTTCGCCGAGCATGTCAACGAAAGCCGGAAGGAAAATCATCACAGACCATCCAAATTATCAAGGCTCACTTGGCACAGCAATTTCAGAGGCTGTGGAACTTGCCATGAGCACACCGAACTGCAAATATTGCCTCGGGTCAGTCCTGAATCACGTGGCATTGCATCAGACGGTGCTTGGACTTGAGGCTGAAAAGCAAATGGAGATGGCTGATGAATATCCTGATGTGGTGATAGGATGCTTTGGCGGCGGCAGCAATTTCTCAGGAATATCGTTCCCGTTCATGCGCCATAATTTTGCTGGAGAGCATAAGACAAGATTCGTGGCAGCCGAACCGGCATCATGCCCTAAATTGACAAGAGGCGTGTTCCAATATGATTTCGGTGATGAGGCAGGCTACACGCCACTAATCCCGATGTACACCCTTGGACATAACTTCGCTCCTGCAAATATACATGCAGGCGGACTCCGCTATCATGGCGCTGGCTCAATCATAAGCCAACTAAAGCATGATAACCTTATGGAGGCTGTTGACATTCCACAGCTTGAATCGTTTGCAGCAGGCGTGGATTTTGCACGTTGCGAAGGAATCATTCCTGCTCCTGAATCGGCTCATGCAATTGCAGCTGCAATACGCGAGGCAAAAAGAGCAAAAGAGGAAGGCAAGAAGGAGACAATATTATTCAATCTATCAGGACATGGACTGATTGATATGGCTTCGTACGACCGCTATCTTGCAGGTGACCTCACAAATTATGATGTGCCCGATGCAGAAATAAAAGCCAATACTGATATGCTTGAAAAGATTATCTAAGCAGTAAGGCATAATGAAATAAAAAAGCCATCGCTCAATCGGGCGATGGCTTTTTTTGATGATATATGTTATAATCAATTTCGTGAAATTGTTACAATTAAGGTGGCAATTGAAATCATGAGTCCGACTGTGCTCAGACCAAGAGTTAACGCCGGTGGAACCTGCCATGAACTGCGGGCTTTGGATTCGTTAGGCTGAACATAAATGACATCGTTCTGCTGAAGATTGTAATAAGGAGAAACAAGAAGATTCTTGTCGTTTAGATTCAGACGCTGGATTGAACGTGTGCCGTTGGCACTGGTTCGGATAAGCATGATGTTATCGCGACGGCCTTGAATTGTAAGGTCTCCTGCTTGAGCTATTGCTTCGAGAATAGTCATACGCTCATTGTTTGCCTGAACTATACCTGGAACTTTTACTTCACCGAGGACAGAAACGCGGAAATTACGGATGTGAAGCTCAACATCGGGAGCTTCAGTAAGATATTTTGGATAAATTTTGTTAGCTATCAAACTTTTTGCCTCACTCATTGCCAATCCGCCAAGATGGAGCTTGCCGAGAATCGGGAAATTAATGTTGCCATTATCGTCAACCAGATAATAGGTTGAAGACATATTGCTGGCACTAGAGGCACCACCGATGTCGGTCATGGAACTTAATCTGTTGAAAGGCTTAACAGCTTCGACATTAGGGCTTGTAATAAGAGTTTCGAGAAGATCACCCGGCATAATGACAGGGTCGGAAGTTTTGGCAGCCTGCGCAAGGACATCTTGTGGAATGGACTCTGCATCCACCATATAAGGAATCTCTTTTGTGGAGCCGCAACTTGCAAGCAGAAGTGTGACGGCAATCAGGAAGAATGAAAATTTTAAATTCATATATATCTTACGTTTTAATGTTTGCAAAAGTACAAATATTATTAATAATAATACGAAAAAAGCGCTCAAATATTTTATTATCTTGCTATATTTGCAAAAAAACGTAAGAAATGGACAACGAAGCAGGGATAGAAACTCATCCCTTTACACCTTTTATTCCACAAAATGCTAAGATATTGATGCTTGGCACATTTCCGCCTAAACCAGTGCGCTGGGCGATGGAATTCTATTACCCTAACCGCATAAACGACATGTGGCGGATAATGGGACTGATATTTTATGGAGATAAAAATACATTCTGGAATGAAGAAAAGAAGACATTCAGACTTGATGAAATAAAGCGATTCTTGACGGAGAAAGGGATTGCCATGTTCGATACTGCAACACGAATCAGGAGGCTGAAGGACAATGCGTCGGACAAGTTTCTTGAAATTGTGGAAGAAACTGACATAATGAAAATGCTTGCTGAAAATCCTACCATAGAGGCAATCGTCACTACAGGGGAAAAGGCGGCAAGCGTTGTGGCAGAGATTACTTCGACTGAAATTCCAAAAGTGGGAGAATTCATCATATTCAAAGCCAATAACAGCGAATTAAGGCATTATCGCCTGCCTTCATCATCGAGAGCTTACCCGCTTGCCCTGGAGAAGAAGGCAGAGGCTTATAAAGGGATGTTTCGTGAGCTATCTTACGCAGTCCACTAAAATAATTCAAAAAGAATGGCTACTTTTGCAACCTGAATAATAACATATAATTTACGATTAATGAAGAAAGCGATTGAATATGTAGTGTTGGCTCTTATAATTGTGGGTGTTGGCTATGGGTGCTATTGGCTACACGGAATAGGCGGAAAAGGATTGTTTGACTGGTTTGAGGCTAATCTCGGATACGGGACCATTATGCTGCTGATGGCCATTGAAAGTTCATTTTTGCCATTGCCGAGTGAGGTTGTGATACCGCCTGCGGCATATTTTGCCTGCACCGGCTCAGAAATGAATATTTATCTTGTAGTAGCTTTCGGTACGCTTGGCGCAATGATTGGGGCTACAGTAAACTATGTGCTGTCGCTAATTATAGGCAGACCAATTATATATCAGTTCGCCAACAGCCGAATAGGACATTTGTGCATGTTGAACGAGGAAAAGATGCTTAATGCCGAGAAATATTTCGACAAGCACGGCGCAATTTCCACATTCATCGGCAGGCTTATTCCGGCAGTGAGGCATTTAATCTCCATTCCAGCAGGGTTGTCGCGTATGAATTATGGCATTTTTATGCTTTTCACAGGGCTTGGAGCAGGAATATGGAACTGTGTGCTGGCAGCTCTTGGCTATTGGCTCAGTTTGGCTGTGCCGAACGAGAACATGCTGTTTGCCGAGATTGAGCACTACAACCGATATTTGGCTTGGGGTGGATATACCTTTGGCTTAATAATAGTGCTTTTGATAGCATATAAGATGTGGAAACACCGTTCAAGCAAGAAAGCAGCGGCGGTAGTCGACACTAACGATAAAGAAAAATAATAAAATCATAAGCCATGATTGTTTCTCCATCATTACTTTCAGCCGATTTCGGCAACCTCAACCGCGATATTGAAATGATAAACCGTAGTGAGGCGGAAATGCTCCATCTTGACGTGATGGACGGAGTGTTTGTTCCAAATATCTCTTTTGGGTTTCCAGTGATGAAATGTATTCAGAAAGTGAGCAAAAAGCCGCTTGATGTGCATCTGATGATTGTGGAACCACAAAAATTCGTGAACGAGGTGAAGGATTGTGGGGCGCACCTGATGAATGTGCATTATGAGGCCTGCACTCATCTCAACAGAGTGATTCAGCAAATCAAGGCAGCTGGAATGAAGGCTGGGGTGACATTGAATCCTGCTACGCCAGTGTGCATGCTTCGAGACATTTTGCCAGACCTTGACTTGGTGCTGCTGATGTCGGTTAATCCGGGTTTTGGAGGCCAACAATTCATCCATGGAACAATTAAGAAGGTGAAGGAACTTAAAGAATTAATAAATGAGACTTGGTCGGGCGCAATTATTGAGGTTGACGGAGGCGTAAACCTGGAAACTGGTATTCAACTGCGTGATGCGGGAGCCGATGTGCTTGTTGCCGGCAATTATATATTCAAGTCGCCGAATCCAACTGAAGCTATTCATCTGCTGCATGAACTTTAGGACAGCAGAGAAAAGTTTTTTTGGAGTTTTAGGTGAAAGCGGTTTGTGCTCTTGAAAAAAATGTGTAATTTTGCCGTTGCTTTTGCGAAAGCGAACACAATGGAAAGGTGCCGGAGTGGTCGATCGGGACGGTCTCGAAAACCGCTGTACCGGTAACGGTACCCAGGGTTCGAATCCCTGCCTTTCCGCTGAAATCCCCAAGAGATGCAGAAATTGCATTTTGTGGGGATTTTTTGTGGGAGATTTATCCTTTCTTTAGTTTTCTATATTCAGCAGGAGATTTACCTATGATTTTATGGAAGATTCTTGAAAAATAGTAAGGATCAGAAATACCGATTTTAAAGCATATCTGATTGATTTTTAATGGAGTGAAGTCGAGTAATTGGCAGGCGAGCTGCATTTTAAGCTGAATCATATATTCTATGGGGGAATAATTTGTCTCTGCTTTGAAAATCAGGGAGAAATAAGATTTGGAAACAGACAAGAAATTGCAAATATCATCCAATTCTATTTTTTTCTCGATGTTCTCGCGCATATATCGAATGCTGCTTTCAACAATGCTTTTGTTTTCCTGCACGATTCCCGAAGAATTACGGAATTGGTTCAAGAATTTTATGGACCCTAAGAAGTAATAAAGAACAGAAATGGCAAAATCGAGGTTGGTTTTGCTATAACCTTTTTCAAGTGTGGAGTAGATTTCTTCAAAAATAGCGATACGGTCGGAAATGCGGGAATTTTGAGAGACTGGAATAATGGATGGAGTTTCAAAATCATCACCGAAATAATGGGCCATTGAGCCTTTAAAGTGAATCCAATAGATTGACCATGGATCTTTGTCGTTAGCGCCATATTCATGAGGAACATGGGCAGGGAGGATGAAAAAACAGTTTTCGCCTACTTCAAATGTCTTATTTCTAAGCCTATACCAGCCTTTACTTTTAATGCAATAGATTAAGACATACTGAGAAATTCCTACAGTACGTTGCCGATAGTGGTACTTAGCTTGAGGATAGTACCCAATATCAGTTATGTGAAGCTTAGATTCAAATTCATCATGTTCCATATCATTGATTATGGAACTAGGCAGAACAATACCTCGGCTTCCCTGAAAGTTGTCTTTAATCTTGGCCTTTGACATTTTTGAAAGAATGGGTTAATGATAGGTTAAAAAACAAAGAGTAAAGCTGAAAAATAACATGTTCAAAATGGCACTGCAATATTCGTGAAATAAATTGGAACAGACAAATATTTTCACTGTTTTTTCCCAAGTGGGGGAAAGACAGGAAAATATCAGCCTGCATCAAAACTGAAAAATGCATGATTAATCAGTCAAGTGAAATTACGAATACTGCATGGCATTCATGTGACGTTAATGAATATGCCTGTTCGATTTTGCAACATCATTTAAAACGTTAAGTAGCTCGCCCTCAATAATTCCATTTGGACTTGGCTGCACGTTTAGCAAATAGTTGGCATTATGGGAGTTGCAATAATTCAATTTGTAGATTATTTCTTTTGCGGATATAGTTGGACATGGGCGATCAGACTTCCAAAACCAGATGCCTCCCTTAACAATGCAATCGCAGACTTCAGAAGCGTTGATGTTATTCCCAGTTGGTAATGCCTCCTTTGATATGGAACTTAAATAAGGGAATTCATATCCGAAAATATCGGTGTCCTCATAATTGTTGGAATTATTAGCTACAATAATGCAATTAGGTTGAAGCCTATTTACTAAAGCCTTTAATTGGCGCCAATATTTACCTGTGAAAGAATTGTTCCATTGGTCGAAAAACATGTAATCTATTTTTCCGTATTTGGTTAGCAATTCGGTTACTTGTTTTTCAATGAAGCCTTCGTAATCGCCTTTGGCTTCGATAGGCAATCCATAAAGGTTTTCTTGATTTGGAGTTATCTTATATCCACGTTTTTCATCCTCAATGCTTGCTGACCAAAGTCGGGAGAAATTACCAGGCAAACAGTAATAGAAGCCAACTTTCATTTTTTGCTTTCTGCACGCATTCACAAATTCCCTTACAATATCGCCTTTTCCATTTTTATAATTCTTGAATGCGGTGATATCGTGAGTGGTGTATTTACTGTCCCAAAGACACCATCCGCCTGTGTGCTTAACGGTAAGGACAAGATATTTCATGCCAGCATTTTTAGCAACTGAAACCCATTGATTGCAATCGAGATGCTTCGGATTAAAGATTAGCGGGTCTTCATGGCCTGTGGCCCAATCACGATTACAAAACGTGCCCATATTAAAATGGAGAAACATGCCAAATTTCCATGACAAAAAATTCTTTTGCTTCCCAGTAAGTGTAGAATCCTGTGCACTAACGCAAAATGCTGACAGCAGCATGCACAGACTGATAATGGATAAATTTAATTTAGAATTCATTTTTTATTAATTTAAATTCAACAAAAATTCTTTATGAAATCACTGTACAAAGATATTTTTGATGAGTTTGTCGTGAAATGGATAATAATACTTTATTGATGGACAATTGTCCATCAAGTGCATTAATTTAACAAGTTACTCATAGACCCCATTTAGTGTTAGGAGTGTTGCCCATATTGAAAATCAGTTCACCACCTTTCACGACATCGGAAAATTTCAATTTGCATTTCTGCAAAGGCTTTCCGTTAAGAGTGGCTGATTGAATATAGACATTGTCCTTTGAATTATTTATGGTTTTGATTGTGAAAGATTTTCCGGGATAATACATCGGATTAAAATGAAGCACTATCTCATCCAATAACGGAGAACTGAGGTCGAATTCAGGGGTGGAAGTAACACCGCCATTCATTTCAAAAAGTCCCATTGAAGCAAGTACAAACCAGCCACCCATCTGTCCTTCATCTTCATCTCCTTCCCATCCATGATATGGAGAAGTGCCATAAAATGAATCTAATATATCTCTTGTGTATTTCTGTGTCAACCAAGGCTTTTGCGAATAGTTGAACAAGAAAGACGCTTGCATGTTATCTTCGTTGCCATGATTTACATAATATTCGTATGCCTTGTCCTGATACCTATCGAAAGCATAAGCGGTGAAATTAAGTTTTGAGGCTTTTATGAAACCTTCTTCCAAACGCTTGTTAAACAGATCCTTTCCCATTAGCTTTACAAGCCCATTAACGTTGTGGGGAACATACCAAGTGTACTGCCAACCATTTCCTTCAATCCAATATTTGCCGGAAAAAGGATTGTAATCCTTCAGCCAATTACCTGAAGAATCGCGGGGAACCTGCCATTTCAACACCGGGTGGAACTGGTTTTTCCAGTTATTGGAACGTTTGATGAATATATTGTAGTCATCAGTTTTCCCCAGGGCTTTGGCTAATTGCGCAGCACAAAAATCGGTGTAACAATAATCCAATGTGCGGCAAGCGTCATCAATATTATAGGGAACATAACCAAGACGTTTGTAAACATCAAGTCGTTCCATTCCAGCCTTCATTCCTGAATTGAATTTCCCCTGTTCCATTGAATTGTGCCGGACAGCCTCATACAACTTATTAACATCGTAATTACGGATGCCTTTCTGATAGGCAGAAACCATTAAGGCTATCTCATGTGTCACCTCCATTATTCCAGTCAGTTCAACTCCTGTAGGCCCATCGCTTGTCCAACCAGTTTTGTCGAATAATTCCAACTGAGTGCGGACCCAATTATTCATAATATCAGGAGCTATTAATGACAGAATGGAATTGTAGGACCAATATGAATTCCAAAATGCGTCACCTCCATATATGTCCATGCCTTTTGGTAATTGCTGAATGCGCTCAAACGGGTCGGTGTAACGACCGTCAACGTCATTCCAACGCTGTTTTGAGAAACTCCTATAAAGATTGGTGTAGAATTTAGTTTTGTTCTCTTCAGAACCCTTTACTTCGATGCGTGATAATAGTTCGTTCCATTGCCGACGTGCAGCCAGCCGTGCAGCATCGAAATTCCACTTAAAGGGGTCCAGTTCGGCCTTTAGATTTTTCCTTGCCCCATCTAAATCAACGAGAGACAATCCTACTTTCATCTCAATTGTCTCACCACTTTTCACTGAATAATTCACGAAAGCGCCAATGTCGTTCTTTCCATTAATCTCATTTACATTTTTAAGAACATCATTGTTGTTCCAGCCATTAAACGACTTGAAAGGCTTGCTGAAATGGATAGTGAAATATAATTTATAATCACAATCGCCTGATTTTGTGTCAGCACATCCTTCCACTACAGAATCAGAGACTTCCCTAATGGATGATTCAGAGAGATTTATCTGATATTCCGTGGGATAATTCAGAACAATTAGAATACGGGCATCATCATGGTCATTCTTGAAAGTGTATTTATGGAAACCACAACGTGCCGATGCCGTCAGCTCCGCTTTGCAATCAGAATCGTAAAGAAAGCAGGAATAGTAGCCAGGACTTGCCTTTTCAGAGTCTTTAATGATCCTTGAGTGGAAACTTGCACCTGCACCACGGTAGGCAGAAGATGAAAACCCAGTGTCTTTAGTGAAATCCTGCACGGAGGGCATAATCATCAGTCCGCCCATTGAGAAAGCATGGATATGACTAAATCCAAGTACATTCATAAGTGAGTACTCATAACCGCCCATCCAAACAGCATCCTGATTGTCAGGCCCTAATTGCACCATTCCGTAGGGCACACCAGCATAAGGGCCTAACATCGCTCTTGAATTTGAAGTGCCAGTAAACATGTTGACATAATCAACTGGTGATTTTTGAGCTTGTCCAGCAATTATGCAAAAAGTGCAAATTATGTATGAAAGTATTCTTTTGCTCATGAATTTTGATTTAATATTAAGCAACAAAAATATTTTTAATTTGGTTCGCTTGAAATGGATTATATTACTTTATTGATGGACAATCATTCAATGGACGCTTTTGTCTCAGTAATATGGAATGATATGAGATAAAGGGGACTTGTGATATTAATCAAGAAAAGATTGCCTGAAATATTATTGTAACCGTCGTAGGTGAAAAGCTAAAATGAAGAAAAAGCAAAAAAAGAAGATAGTCCATTTGAATAATATTTTAGTCTATTTTTATAGTGGTAGGAGTGTACTACTTTTGTCAAAAAATTATTATATGGGAAACAAATCTTTAAAATTCGGCAATTTATTGCTTATATCCGCAGTGTCAGCAATGGGCGGACTGCTGTTTGGCTATGATTGGGTCGTAATAGGTGGAGCGAAACCATTTTATGAACCATTTTTTGGAATAACTGACAATCCAGCACTTCAGGGTTGGGTAATGAGCAGCGCATTACCAGGCTGTCTGCTTGGAGCACTGATGTCGGGGTGGCTCAGTGATAAATATGGCAGAAAGAAGATGCTGATAAGTGCTGCAATACTATTTGTTCTGACAGGAATCGGAACTGGTGCAGCAAATTCTTTAAGCACGTTCATCACATACAGAATATTAGGCGGTTTTGCAATAGGTGCCGCATCGAATGTGTCACCTATATATATAGCGGAAATTTCCCCATCGAAATTGAGAGGACGATTAGTATCGCTCAATCAATTGACGATAGTGATAGGAATCCTTGCAGCACAGGTGGTGAATTGGCTGGTTGCAGACCCTGTACCGGCAGATGCGACGAAGGATTACATAATGGCCTCATGGAATGGACAGATGGGATGGCGCATAATGTTCTGGGCAGAGACGGTGCCGGCGATTTTCTTTTTCATATTCGGATTCTTTATTCCCGAATCGCCACGTTGGTTATCAGTAAAAGGTGATTATGTGAACGCGAAGAAAGTGCTGAAGCGAATAGGAGATGATGAATTTGTGGAGAACGAGATGGCAACAATCAGTTCAGCGGAGAATTCGGGGAAACCTGATTTCAAGAAATCATGGAAAGAAATCATGCATCCGTCGATGAGAAAAGTGCTGATAATAGGAATAGTATTAGCAGTGTTCCAGCAATGGTGCGGAATAAATGTGATATTTAATTATGCACAGGAAATATTCACGCAAGCCGGATACGGAGTGTCAGACGTCCTAATGAATATTGTGATAACAGGAGTAATAAATGTGGTGTTCACAGTGGTGGCAATGATGACAGTTGACAAACTGGGCAGGCGGGCATTGCTATTAATAGGCTCTGCAGGGCTTGCTATTATATATCTGTTGATAGGACTTTCATATCAATTTCATGTTACGGGAATATTATTGCTGATAACGGTGGTGATGGCAATAGCATGTTACGCAGTGTCGCTGGCTCCAGTGATGTGGGTGGTGATATCGGAGATTTTCCCGAATTCAGTGAGAGGTCTGGCGATGTCGATAGCAACATTCTTCCTTTGGGCTGCTTGCTTTGTGCTGACATATACATTCCCGATATTGAACAGTAATCTTGGAGCAAGCTGGACCTTCTGGTGCTATGGAGTGATATGCCTCTTAGGATATATGTTTATATTCTTCAAAGTTCCAGAGACCAAGAACAAGACACTTGAAGAAATAGAGAAAGAATTAGTGAAATAATAATATTATATATAGAGAAAATGAAAGTATCAGTTTGGAGAGAATCCGTTGAGATTCCAACGTATGAGATAGGCAAGGCTGAAAAGAATCCAATGTTTCTTGAAAAAAGAGTGTATCAAGGAAGCAGCGGAGTGGTGTATCCATATCCAGTGATTGAGAAAATTGGGGACAAACCAGTAGATAAGACGTACAATGCAGTATTCCTTGAGAACGAATATATAAAGGTGATGATACTTCCTGAATTGGGAGGACGTGTGCAAATGGCGTACGATAAAATAAAGCAACGTCATTTTATATATTACAATCATGTGATTAAGCCTGCGCTTGTGGGTCTGACCGGACCATGGATATCAGGAGGAATAGAAATAAACTGGCCACAGCATCACAGGCCAAGCACATTCCTGCCTGTTGACTACAAGATAGAGGAATTTGAAGATGGCAGCGCGACCGTTTGGGTAAGTGAGCGTGAACGGATGTTCCATCAGAAGGGAATGGCCGGATATACGCTTTACCCTGGTAAGGCTTATCTTGAAATAAAAGGGCAGCTATATAATCCGACGCCAATACCGCAAACATTCTTATGGTGGGCTAATCCGGCAGTGTCGGTGAATGATTATTATCAAAGCGTTTTTCCACCCGATGTGAATGCAGTGTTTGACCATGGCCGCCGCGATGTGTCAACATTCCCTATTGCCACAGGAACGTATTACAAGGTGGACTACTCGGCAGGCGTTGACATATCGAGATATAAAAATATACCTGTGCCTACATCATACATGGCAGTAAGGTCGAAGTATGACTTTGTGGGAGGATACGAAAATGACACAAAGGCCGGAGTGCTTCATGTGGCTAACCATAACGTGTCGACAGGAAAGAAGCAATGGACATGGGGATGTGGCGATTTCGGCAAAGCGTGGGACAGGAATCTGACAGACAACGATGGCCCGTACATTGAACTGATGACAGGCGTGTATTGCGACAACCAGCCGGATTTTTCATGGCTTCAGCCGTATGAGGAAAAGACTTTCACACAATATTTCCTGCCATACCGTGACCTTGGTGTGGTGAAAAATGCCTGTAAGGATATTTTATTGAATGTTGAAGAGAGCGATAATGGAGTGATTCTTAAACTGTTCGGGACATCAGCACAAGAAATTGAAGTGGTGATTCGGGAGACTGGGAAAGAAATTCACAAGGAAAATATAGCCATTTCGCCTGAGAATGATTACCAGAAAGAGATACAAGGAATAAAAGATATAAAGGCATGCGACATAGAGATAATTGACAATAAGGGTAAAAGATTGTTGATGTGGAAGGCAGAGCCTTCCGCTAAGAAGGCTGTCCCGTCGCCAGCAAAAAAGGCATTGGACCCTGAGGATATAAAGACGACGGAACAGCTATTTTTAACAGGACAACATATTGAGCAGTACCGTCATGCCACATATAAGGCAAGTGATTATTATCTGGAGGCATTGAGGCGCGACCCGTCGGACATCAGGAATAACAATGCTATGGGGCTTCTCTTGTTCCGTAAAGGTCAATTCGCAGAGGCTGAAAAATATCTGCAAAAGGCTGTGGACACACAGACAGAGCGCAATCCAAATCCTTACGACGGTGAACCACTATATAATTTGGGTCTGTCACAAAAATATCAAGGGAAATGTGATGAGGCATACGAATCGATATATAAATCATGCTGGAATGCTGCATGGCAGGATTGCGGGTATTTCGCATTGGCACAAATATCGTTGATGAAAGGCAAATATCAAAGAGCCTTATCGGAACTTGAGATGTCGCTGAAAAGGAATTATCATAATCTGCTGGCAAGGCATTTGAAATGTGTGGCATTGAGGAAGGCAGGACGTGGAATTGAGGCTATGGCTGTGGCAAAAGAATCATTAAAACAGGATAACTTTAATTTCGGGTGCCTGTATGAGAAATATCTGTTAGACGGCGACATCACAGAAATGAAAGAGATAATGCGTGATGAATATCACAATTATGAAGAATTAATAATAGATTATCTCAATGCCGGACAATATGAAGATTGTGTGAAAATTGCCGATATAGCTACAGAATCGTGCAAGGATTTATCGCCAATGGCATATTATTATAAAGGATATGCACTTTTGAAGCAAGGTGATGTGGCGTTGGCAATGACTGCTTTCAAAAAAGGCTCGGAAGCAAAGGCAGACTATTGTTTTCCGAATCAGATAGAGGCCGTAATAGTGTTAAAGGCTGCAATTGAGAATAATCCGAATGATGCAAAGGCAAAATATTATCTGGGTAATTTATTCTATGACAAGCGTCAATATAAAGAGGCTATACAATATTGGGAAGAATCAGTGAAATTAGACGGAAAATTCCCTACAGCCAAACGAAATTTGGCGTTGGGCTATTTCAATAAATTAGGCAAAAAAAAGGAGGCTTTGGAATTGCTGGAATCAGCATTCGCACTTGACATGACCGACAGCAGATTGTTTATGGAAATTGACCAACTGCTCAAGAATCTAAATTATCAGCCTGAAGAAAGACTGAAAAGGCTACAAGAACATTACAACCTTGTGGAAAAGCGTGACGATATGGTGCTGGAATATGCGACATTGCTGAATCAGCTTGGACGCTACGAAGAAGCAATGAAAATAATCGACAACAGGAAATTCCATCCTTGGGAAGGCGGGGAAGGTAAAGTGCCTGAACAATACCAAATTGCAAGAGTGGAATTGGCGAAAAAACTGATTGCTTCAGCAGAATATGAAAAGGCGAAAGCGCTATTGGATGAATGCTACATATATCCTGAAAATTTGGGAGAGGGAAAATTGAAAGGAGCGCAGGAAAATGATTTCAATTATTATTTGGGCTGTGTTTATGAAAAGACAGGAAACGGCGAACTTGCAAAAAAATATTTTGAACTTGCATCAGTGGGATTAAGTGAACCATGCGATGTGGTGTTCTACAATGACCAGAAACCAGACAAGATTTTCTATCAAGGATTGGCACTTTACAAATTGGGCGAAAAGGAAGAAGCAGAAAAGAGATTCCATAATCTGATAGAATATGGATTGAAACATATCAATGACAAGATTAAGATTGATTATTTCGCTGTCTCTTTGCCTGACATCCAAATTTGGGAGCGTGACTTGAACGAAAAGAACAAAGTACATTGCCTGTACATGATGGCATTAGGATACAGCGGCCTGAATGATGATGCCAAAGCCGAGGAATGCTATGCAGAAGCGAGAAAGTTAGACGTCAACAAACACATGTACACAAAATAAGGCATGGATATGAAGAAATTTCTGTTGTTTTTATTAGTGCTAATCTCATTTGAAATGAAAGCAGGCAATGAGATTGACTTGTCGGGAAAGTGGAATATCGCTCTTGACAAAACTGATATTGGCGTTTCAGAGGGATGGTACAATAAGGAATTTAAGCAGGCGATTACTTTACCCGGCACTACCGATATGGCGCACTTGGGAGATAAAGACACCTTATCAATAAAATTGGCTAAGCCACAACTTCTGCATTTGACGAGAAAATATTCGTATGTGGGGTCAGCTTGGTACACAAAAATGTTCACTGCGCCTAAGGACATGGCGGGAAAAAGATTTATTCTGTCGTTAGAACGGACAATTTGGGAATCGGAAGTGTGGGTTGACGGGAAGAAGGTGAACGATTCTTGTTTTAGCCTTTCCACACCTCACAGGTATGACATTACAGATATGATTAAACCGGGTGAGAACCAAAGACTGACAATAAGGATAGACAACAGAAAAAAGTTTGAAACAAGCTTTGAAAATCTGGCATCGTCGTACACTGACGCGACACAGACGATATGGAACGGAATTATTGGCGAAATAAAGATATTGGCTGAGGAAAAAGTGTCGATTGAAAATCTTCAAGTATTTCCAAATATTGATGACAGTACGGTAACTGTAAAAATCAATGTGGCCAATCCATGTAAAATCAAAGCCAATGGCGAAATATGCGTGGAAATACGCCAAAAGGGAAGTGAAAACATTATTGCGAGCAATGTTCAGAATATTGGCGTGAATGGCGCAAAGGATTATATCCAGCTGAACTTGGACATGGGAGATAATGTGAAATTGTGGGATGAGTTTTCGCCTGAACTTTACGTTGCGACTGCAAAATTAAAGGTCAATAATGAGACTTCTGAAAAAGTGACGGATTTCGGTATGCGCAAGATTTCGGCTGACGGCAAGACATTGCTTATCAATGGAAGACCGTTGTTCCTAAGAGGTACATTGGAATGTTGCGTGTTTCCATTGACCGGTTGCCCGCCGATGAACAAAGAAGATTGGACAAAAGAATTGAAAATAGCGAAAGAATGGGGATTGAATCATTTGAGATTTCATTCATGGTGCCCGCCAGAGGCCGCTTTTGAAGCAGCTGATGAGGCAGGCTTTTATTTACAGATTGAATTGCCTTTGTGGACGTTGACACTCAGCGATGACAAGCCAACAAATAGATTCCTGTATGATGAAGCCGATAGGATAATGAAAGAATACGGGAATCATCCATCATTCTGCTTATGGAGCATGGGAAATGAACTTCAGCATGACATGACTTTTATGGCTGGGCTGGTAGGACATCTCAAGGCTCAGGATAACAGGCATCTATACACGAACACCACATTCACATTCGAGAAAGGTTATGGAACACAACCAATTCCGAATGATGACTATTTCGTGACACAATGGACAAAATGGGGCTGGGTGAGAGGTCAAGGCGTGTTCGACAGTGAATCGCCAACATTCAATAAAGATTACTCTGCAGCTGTGGACAGCGTGGATGTGCCATTGATTACTCATGAAGTGGGTCAATATGCCGTATTTCCTGATTTAAGAGAAATTGATAAATATAATGGAGTGCTTGACCCAATTAATTTCAAAGCGATAAGAAAAGATTTAAAAGAAAAAGGATTATTGGATAAAGCTGCTGATTTCACCCTCGCCTCGGGGAAACTGGCATCAATACTATATAAAGAAGAGGTGGAAAGAGCATTAAAAACGAGAGGAATAAGCGGATTCCAATTATTGGACCTTCATGATTTTCCTGGGCAGGGGACAGCTTTAGTGGGGTTGCTCAATGCCTTTTGGGAAAGCAAGGGAATTGTAACTCCTGAATATTTCAGGGAATTCTGCTCTCCTGTCACATTATTGGCGCGTTTCCCGAAGGCCACATACACGAACAATG
Organism: Muribaculaceae bacterium; assembly: GCA_022484565.1. Lineage (GTDB taxonomy): Bacteria > Bacteroidota > Bacteroidia > Bacteroidales > Muribaculaceae > JAKVKZ01. Next base: position 11,451 of record JAKVKZ010000032.1, on the reverse strand, counting down.
AACAGTTTACGGCTCAGATTGATGCCACAGATTATTCCGGCAAGAACTTTAACGGCAATGAAGTGATTTGGAAGATCGTAAATGAAAATGGAGAAATAATAAATTCAGGGAAAAGCAGAGCAAATATTACGGCAGGATATAATAACAATGTGATAAATGTAAACTGCTATCTTCAATCGGAAAAATGTGCAGAAAAGTTGCAATTAAGAGTGGAACTCGCAGGAACACCATACAAAAACCATTGGAATATTTGGGTATATCCTAATGATGAAAAGATTCGGCGCGGAAATGTTCTCGTAACATCTGATTACGATGAGGCGATGAATTGCCTGAAAAAGGGAGGTAAAGTGCTTTTTAACCCTGATTGGCAAAAAATCAATGGCATAAAAGGAAGGTTCGTACCCGTATTCTGGAGTCCAGTGCATTTTCCAAAACAAGCAGGGACAATGGGAATATTGTGCAACCCTAAGCATAAAGCGTTAAGTGAATTTCCTACGGATATGAATACTGATTGGCAATGGTGGGATTTGTTGAAGAATTCAAAGGCAATTGATGTAAGTAAATTCGAGGGAGGAAAGCCAATTGTTGAGGTGATTGACAATTTTTCCAATAACAGGAAGTTGGCAGTGCTTTATGAATGTTCAGTAGGGAAAGGCAAATTGATTATCTCTTCGTGCGATTTGACTACAAAAATTGATGAGCGAATTGTTGCAAAACAGTTGCTGAATTCAATTCTTGATTACATGAACAGCAAAGATTTCACCCCGCAAAGCGCGAAAAACAGTGCTGTGCTATATAGCATTTTACACAATAATTAAACCTAAATGCAAATTGGTGCATTTTTATAATACTTATTAATTATGAGACATATAACAACGACACTGTTTCTTATATCACTATTTTTCTGCTTTGGATCTCAAATTAATGCAGCAAAACAGTTCAATTTGCCCATGATGGGTTGGAGTTCGTGGAACAGCTTCAGAATCAACATCAGTGAATCCTTAATAAATAGTGCAGCCGATTCGATGGTGTCGAAAGGACTATTTGCCGCCGGTTACAACTATGTGGATATTGATGACGGCTTTTTCGGTGGAAGAGACAGTGACGGCAGACTATATTGGAATGGGAATTTTCCTAATGGGTTGGCACCTATAGTGCAGCATGTCCATCAGTTGGGAATGAAAATAGGCATTTATTCCGATGCCGGTGATAATCTGTGCAGCACGACTTGGGACAATAATCCCCATGGACGAGGTGTGGGACTATGGCAGCACGAAGAAGCTGACTGCCGATTGTTTTTCGATGAATTGGACTTTGATTTCTTCAAGGTTGACTTTTGTGGCGGCCTTAATATTAAAAAAAGTGCTAAAGAACTGTACACTAATATCTATCGACATTTAAGAAACTGCAAGCGTCAAGATATACGCTTTAATATTTGCCGTTGGCAATTTCCTGGCACTTGGGCAATTAATTTTGCTGATTCCTGGCGCATCGATGATGATATTTCCAGAGAGTTCAGGAGAATAGACGAGATTATTCGTAAAGACCTCTATTTGGGAGCTTATTCCTCACCGGGTCATTACAATGATATGGATATTCTTGAAGTAGGAAGAGGCATGCAAAATGAAGAAGCGAAAACGCATTTCGGAATGTGGAGCATATTGGAATCACCTTTGATTATTGGCTGTGATGTCCGCTATATATCTGATTCGACTTTGAATTTGCTGTTGAATAAAGAAGTGATTGCGCTGAACCAGGACCCTTTGGGATTGCAGGCACAAGTGGTTAAACAGGATGACGATGTGATAATAGTTGCAAAAGACATCAAGAAAATGTATTCCACAACGCGAGCAATGGCCGTGTATAATAGGTCGGAAAAGCCTCAACATGTATTCTGTTCTTTTGCTGACCTGCTGCTTGGCGGTAAAGTGAAAGTCAGGGACTTATGGCAACATTGCCCTGTAGCCACATCAGAAAAAGGATTTTATGTGGATGTGCCACGTCATGGCTGCGCATTGTTCACTTTGAAAGGGAGTAAGAGGTTGGATGCCACCGTTTATGAGGCAGAACAATCGTATCTTAATGACTACAGCCCTGAATCGCCGCAAAGTGCTGCGGTGTTCCCTTGCAAGGATGCTTCAAATGGCCATATTGTGAAGAATTTGGGAGGTAATGCAACGAACTGGTGCAGATTTCCTGCAATCCACGTAGCTCATGGCGGTAATTACGTATTACGGCTTTATGGCTATAACCAAGAGGCAGGAACAATCAATTATTCCATCAATAAGTTCTCAGGAGAGATGCAGGTGGAAAAACAAGCCACTCGTGCAAAATTCATGAAAGAAATAAAAGTCACTCTTAAAAAGGGCGACAACGCATTGATTATATCAGTTGCACAAGGAACAAGTCCTGATTTCGACAAAATAGAGATATTACCATTATAGTTGCAAAATTGAATCGAAAATAACTGGCAAATTATTTTTTATAATTTGATAATGTGTTGAACAATAAAATAGTAAGATAATCCATCTAAATAATATGATTGTGCATTTTGGGTAAATTCCATATTGACTATTTTTGTCCATCAAACTTTTCATAGAGCATACTAAACCATTTAACATTAAACAAAATGAAAGCAAAAAATTACTTTTTCGCAACCTTATTGGCGGCAACGTCGATAAACGTAAATGCTGCACAACAAGTGCCTGTTTCGATTACTCCTGACGGAGTTACAGTGACATCCATCGAAGGTGAGTCCAATAATAATAAGCCAGTAGTTTATAGTGCAGACAAAATTTTCTTTTCCGCAAAAACAGATGCTGCTGGGGATGAATTATGGATAAGTGACGGTACAATGACCGGTACCAAAATGGTGAAAGATATCGTACCAGGGTCGACAGGGTCAAATCCACAATGGATGTGTATGGTTGGGGAAAAATGCTTCTTTACTGCTGTAACGCCTGATGCAGGAACTGAACTGTGGGTAAGTGATGGCACTGATGGCGGAACATATATGGTGAAAGATATTTATCCAGATACTATAGGTTCTAATCCTTTTGGTTTGCAGGCATTTGGAAATAAGGTATTGTTCTTTGCCTTGGATGCGGAGAGTGAATTGCTTCCGGTGGTTGACAGCTCGAAACCAGAAAGATGGCTGTGGGTGAGCGATGGTACAGCAGACGGGACAATTAGAATAGGAGACACACCTACTCGTGAAACAGGATGGGATAGTAATCATGGACGTTTTGCCGTGATTGGGGACAAAGCTTTGTTTGTAGGTTATTCATCCGAAACAAATGAGACATTATGGGTTACTGATGGAACGAAGGACGGAACAAAAATAGTGAAGGATATCAATCCTGCTCCTTTTGATGGTTGGTCAAAAACTGCAACAGCAAATATAGATTGGCTTACAGCAGTCGGAAATAAGGCCATATTCAGAGCTGAGACTGTGTCACAGGTAACTAATGATGCAAGTTTAGGAGTGAATGGAGATATAGGAAGCGATATTTGGATAAGTGATGGTACTGCAGAAGGTACAAAATGGATAGGCTTTGATTTTGCAGAAGGGACAACTGGTGGCGCACCTGTTGCAAGTGGGTTCGCTTGCACATTGCCGTTGAATGACCATATAAGTCTTTTCAGAGCTAATGATGGAGTTCACAACGTTGAGCCTTGTATAATAGACTTTAACAAGCCTTTTGTTAAGGGAGTAAACCCCAAGCAAATATGTGATATAAATACTTATCATTTCCCTGCATCGAAACAACCGAGTTGGCCGCAAGGTTGGGAGAATGTGTATGACGGAATGGTGTATTTTCAAGCTAATGGCGTTTATCATATGCCTGATGTGGCATCTGAATTGTATTCTGGACAGAGCCTATGGAGAATTGATGTATCCTCAATGGATATTGCAAAAATTGATACAGCAATATATTTAAGGACTTGGACAAATCCTGCACTTACTATAAACCAGCCAAATAAGCCGGATAGATCAAGATATTTTACTAAAGTAGGGACTCAACTCTATTTTGTATCCGAGGATGCGACAAACAACTCCGAATTATGGTGTTTTGATGACAATATGTCGAATCCGTATAAGGTATATGACTTTCTTAATAACGGTAAACCCTATGGATTGTTGAATATGAAAGACAATCTGTATTTCGTAGCGAGTGTGGATTCAAAACTTTATGAGATACAACCAAGTTCAGGGGTTCAACGTGTCAACATAGGAACATCAGTTAAAGTCTATCCAAATCCTGTGACTGATATTGTGAATGTGAAGTCGGAGAAGTCAGTAATGAATATATCCGTAATGGGATTGGATGGAAGAGTATTGGCATCGGTTGATGCAGTGAATACCGTTAATGTGGCTTCGTTGCAGAATGGGCTTTATATTGTTGTTGTAAAATTATCTGATGGTGAAGTTACTTCACAGAAGATAATAAAGGAATAAACTACATAATAAAAAGTCATTCCCAATTTGAAAATCATAGTTATTATAAGATAAATTAGAGTTGCTGATGAATAAGTTTATTATTCTAATCACTTTTGCAGTACTTGCCTTTTCATCAAAGGCAAGTACTACTTACGGCGAATACAAACATTATGCAGACATCAATTTTGCAGACGGAACGGCAAAAGATGTCCTTGGCAATGCCAGTGCATCATTGTTGAACGGCGCCTCTGTCGTTTATGATTCTGACCGCAAATGCAATGTGATGAAATTTTCATCAGACCAAAAAGGATGCTTGAAATTTGCGAACTCGCCACTAAATGATGAAATGACCATTTCAATGTGGTTCAAGAGGGAGACGGACAGCATGAATGCAAATTGGGCTATGATTTTTGCTTTTTATGCCGCTGATCGGAGCAATATGTATCTTTCTCCGAAAACCACTTGGTCGAGCAATACATATTTAGTATGTGACAACAAGCCGTATTCAATATACAAATCGTTGTCGGCAAATACTACGGAAGATGGTGTTTGGACCCATTTCGCTGTGGTATTTAAGGGAAATAAAGTCAAACTTTATCAAAATGGTATATTGACATCTGAGACAATATTTTTAACTAAATTGTCGGATTACAATTTCACCAAATGGTATTTGGGTAATAATCCTGAATTGAATCATCCGATGACAGGATACATATCCAATGTTCAGATTTATCATTCGGCTTTGTCGGACAACCAAATACAGGCATTGAAGGCGGATGCGGATTCTATTCCTGCTGTTTTTGTTTCAGGTGTGCCTTACTCGAATTTCCCATTGCAGAATGATTTTATTGACACTAAAGGGAATACTAAGATATTAGCCAATAGCAATACTGCGATTACTGACGATGCTCTGAAAGGCTCTGCGACGTCGATCAATGAAGGTGGCTATCTAAAATTCCCTGAAACGATGATAGGGAAGGATAAATCAACTATCGCATTTTTAATTAAACCATCAACTTTCGCGAACTCCGACAGTGGTAAATATGTTATGAAGTATCAATCCGCCGGAGGCGATTATTATGGGCTGCGGATGGGGAAATCAAACGGTAAATGGGATTTACAGTTGATTTCTTCCATTTCAGGGAAGTTGACAGTAATAAAGGAAGGCGCTATAGGTTCTTTGAGTGAGAATGGATGGAACTCTATAGTGTTTGTCCAGACTTATACTGCGTTAGGTACGGCAGCTATAAGGGTATATGTGAATGGCGTGGCTTCATTAGTGGTAGCTAAAGCAGACATTAACACGCTGCCTTGTACGAATATCTGTTTCGGTGATGCTAATGAGGGGTTTTCGTATAAGATATGTGATTTGAATTCGTATAAAGAAGAACTGACATCGGTACAGGTGGTGAATTACAACAACAGTGAAACCAAATATGTGAATTTTACGGCTGAAATCGACAAAAAACATCAGACGATGTCGAATTTTGGTTCTTCTGATGCACGAGCTGGGATATTTGTCGGCCAGTATTTCAGTGAACAAAAGAAGGAATCATTGGCTGAACTACTTTTCAGTACAGAAGATGACTCAGATGGCAATCCAAAGGGCATCGGGCTTTCTTCATGGAGATTCAATATAGGTGCAGGCACAGCCGAGCAAGGTACTGCAAGTCGTATAACTTCTGTTGAGCAAAGAACGGAATGTTTCCTGAATGCCGATGGCACTTACGACTGGACAAAACAGGCAGGTCAGCAATGGTTTCTTGAAAAAGCAGCAAAGACATATCACACTGCGATTATAGGGTGGCAAAATTCACCTCCAGTGCAGTTCACAAAAAGAGGTCTTGGATTTAACGAATATGGTGATGGACACAGTACTATACTTCGATCGGATAAATACAATGCTTTTGGTGAGTTCTTGACAAAAGTGGTGAATCATTTCAATGAGAATGGTATAAAAATTGGATATGTAAGTCCTTTGAATGAACCACAATATGAATGGACTATTAGCGCTGCAGGCGCTAATGCTGAGCATGAAGGAAGTCCATGGACAAATGAAGAGATTCACGATGTGGTGGTTGCTATCAATTCAGCGTTTGAAACTAACAATACAGATAGTAAGATACTTGTAGGTGAGGCTGGCCATATTGATTGTTTGTACAGTAAGGCGACAGATTTTGCATCTGACCAACTTAATGAGCTGTGGTCACCGACAGGGACACATTATTTCGGTAAGTTGTCTAAACTGGCAATGATACCAACATCACATAGCTATTGGACTGATAAGAGTGCTTCAACATTGTGTAATACAAGAATGCAATTGGGGACAATTCTTGAAACTATGGGCTTGGGCTTTTGGGAGACTGAATATAGTTTACTAGGTACAGGCTACAGATTTGGGCATCCAAGCGACAGAACACTTACGCCGATGGAAAGTGGAATATCATTGGCACGCGTTATTCATAATGATTTGAAACTTGCCAATGCCTCTGGTTGGCAATGGTGGACAACTTTTGAAATGGACGCAAATTTGACTTTGGAGGACAGATTCGCTTTGATACCTGTTGCTCTTAAAAGTGATAATAGTGATGGAATATACAGGACTACGAAATTGCTATATACGTTAGGCAATTATTCAAGGTTTGTTCGTCCTGGAATGGTACGCGTTGATGTTAACCGTTCCGATAACATGAGCGATGAGGATGCTGTGGCAAACCAAATGGTAACAGGATATTACGACACAATTACACGCAATGTCGTATTTGTAGCGGTGAATGCTTCCTCTAATGATGCATGTGTTAGGTTGGGGATAGATAATTTTGATTCTGATTACATAATTCCTGGGTTTATCCCATATTTGACTTCAGAAACTGATAATCTGAAACGCTATCCTGTTGTAAAGAATGGGGCATCGTATTTATTGCCAGGTACTTCTGTTGTTACATTTGTAGGCAAAGCTGAGCCTAAATCTGGATTGCAGAATGTCGTGAGCGAGAAGTATGATATGAGTGTTTATCCGAATCCTATATGTCAAGGTCAAAATGCATACTGTTCTTTGACTGGCGCTTCTACCGTTAGAGTGATAGATATGATGGGTAACGAGGTATCTGTTAATTATGGCAACGGACAATCTCCGATTCAAATAAATACTGACAATATAGCTCCCGGGTTATATATCGTATCGGCTTATAATGGAAAATCATTGCTTAACTCAAGAAAAATAGTTATAAAATAATAAATTTGTGCTTATGAATAAGTTTTTTATTCTATTCGCTTTTGCAGTACTTGCCTTTTCAGTGAAGGCAAGTACTACTTACGGCGAATACAAACATTATGCTGACATTAATTTTGCTGACGGAACGGCAAAAGATGTCCTTGGCAATGCCAGTGCATCATTGCTTAACGGCGCTTCAGTCGTTTATGATTCCGAACGCAAATGCAATGTCATGAAATTCGCATCTGGTCAAAAAGGATGCTTGAAATTCGCGAATTCACCTTTGAATGATGAAATGACCATTTCAATGTGGTTCAAGAGAGAGACTGACAGCACGAATGCATATTGGGCAATGATTTTTGCCTTTTATGCTGCTGACGGGAGCAATGTGTATCTTTCTCCGAAAACCACTTGGTCGAGCAATACATATTTAGTATGTGACAACAAGCCATATTCAATATACAAGTCATTGTCGGCAAATACCACGGAAGATGGCGTTTGGAACCATTTCGCTGTGGTGTTTAATGGTAATAAAGCCAAACTTTATCAAAATGGCATATTAACTTCTGAAGCCACACTGCTGACCAAATTGTCGGATTTCAATCTGACGAAATGGTATTTGGGGAATAATCCTGAATTGAATTATCCGATGACTGGCTACATATCTAATGTACAGATTTATCATTCGGCTTTGTCGGACAACCAGATTCAGGCATTGATGGCTGATTCGGACTCTATTCCGGCAGTTTTTGTTTCCGGTGTGCCTTACTCGAGTTTCCCGTTACAGAATGATTTTATTGACACTAAAGGGAATACTAAGATATTGGCCAGCAGCAACACCGCGACTACTGACGATGCGCTGAAAGGCTCTGCGACGTCGATCAATGATGGTGGCTATCTGAAATTCCCTGAAACGATGATAGGGAAGGATAAATCAACCATCGCATTTTTAATTAAACCATCAACTTTCGCGAACTCTGACAGTGGTAAATATGTTATGAAGTATCAATCCGACGGAGGAGATTATTATGGATTGCGTATGGGGAAATCAAGCGGCAAATGGGATTTACAGTTGGTCTCTTCCATATCAGGAAAGTTGACAGTAATAAAGGAAGGTGCCATAGGCTCTTTGAGTGAGAATGAATGGAATTCAATAGCATTTGCCCAAACTTATACCGCGCAGGGAACAGCTGCGATAAGGGTGTATGTGAATGGTGTGGCTTCATTGGTTGTGGCGAGAGCAGACATAAATTCACTGCCTTGTGCAAATATCTGTTTCGGAGATGCCGCTGAAGGTGTGTCGTATAAGATATGTGATTTGAATTCGTATAAAGAAGAACTGACATCGGCACAGGTAGTGAATTACAACAATAGCGAGACCAAATATTTGACTTTTACAGCCGATATCAGCAAAAAGAATCAGACTATGTCGAATTTTGGCTCTTCGGATGCTTGGACAGGGGCATTTGTAGGGCAATATTTCCCTGAACAGAAAAAAGAGGCATTGGCAGAACTATTGTTCAGTACAGAAAATGACGCAAACGGAAATCCAAAGGGAATCGGACTGTCGCTATGGAGATTCAATATTGGCGCAGGCACAGCCGAACAAGGTACTGCCAGCCGCATTTCATCAGCTGAAAGAAGGACAGAATGTTTCTTGAATGCTGACGGCACTTACGACTGGACAAAGCAGGCTGGTCAGCAATGGTTCCTTGAAAAAGCTGCGAAAACTTATCATACAGCGATAATAGGCTGGCAAAATTCGCCCCCAGTGCAGTTCACTAAAAGAGGACTTGGCTTCAATGAATATGGCGATGGACACACCACCATATTGAAATCGGACAAGTACGACGCTTATGGCGAATTTCTTGCCAAGGTGGTGAACCATTTCAATGAGAATGGTATAAAAATTGGATATGTAAGTCCTTTGAATGAGCCTCAATGGGAATGGAGTGTAAGTTCTGCGGGAGCAAAAGCATCGCAGGAGGGAAGTCCATGGACAAATGCTGAGATTCATGATGCAGTGGTTGCCATCAATTCTGCATTTGAAGCCAATAATGTGGACAGCAAGATACTCGTCGGAGAGGCAGGGCATGTTGGATATTTGTTTGGAGGCACAGGGCTTGCCGCAAATCAGCTTAACGATTTATGGTCACCGACAGGTTCTAATTATTTTGGTAAGCTATCGAAACTGGCGATGATTCCTACATCGCATAGTTATGGCTGTGACAATAGCGCTGCAAACATTTGCAGCTGGAGAAAGCAGTTGAATGACAGTATAAGCGCGAAGGGACTTGGCTATTGGCAAACTGAATATTGTTTACTTGGTGACGGATATAAATTTGGACATCCAAGTGGCGTGGCAATTACTCCAATGGAAAGTGGTATATCCTTGGCCCGTATTATCCATAATGATTTGAAACTCGCCAATGCGTCGGGATGGCAATGGTGGACAACATTTGAACTTGATGGAAACATGTCGCAAGAAGATAGATTTGCCTTGATTCCTGTGGCATTGAACCGTGATAAAAGTGATGGAATATATAGAACCACGAAATTGCTGTATTCCTTAGGCAATTATTCAAGGTTCGTGCGTCCTGGGATGGTCCGCATTGATGTTGACCGTTCCGATAACATGAGTGATGTGGATGCTGTGACGAATCAGATGGTAACAGGATATTATGATTCGATATCGCATGATGTGGTGTTTGTTGCAGTGAATGCTTCAGCTAACGACGTATCCGTCATGTTGAGTACTGATAATTTTGATACAGATTATACTATTCCTGAATTTATCCCTTATGTGACGTCAGACATTGATAATCTGAAGTGCTATCCTGCCGTGAAAAATGGGTCATTATATAAAATTCTCGGTAATTCAATTGTCACTTTTGTCGGCAAGGCTGAGCCTAAATCAGGATTGAAGAATATTGTGAGCAAGAAAGATGACATGAAATTATATCCTAATCCTGCGCGTCGCGGCCAAAATGCATATTGCGCGTTGGCAGGCGCTTCTACAGTTAGGGTTGTAGATATGATGGGTAATGAGGTGTCGGTTTGTTATGGCGACGGCCAATCTCCGATTCAAATCAGCACCGACAATATCGCTTGTGGATTATATATTGTATCGGCATATAATGGAAAGGTTTTGCTTGGCACGAAGAAATTGATTGTAAAATAGGAAAGAATGTTCGATTGTGGTTGACAATTAAAGTCAATCACAATCGAAATTCGTCATTTTAACCAAAAATATTTGGATTAATGGTGAAAAAAAGAATATAGTCCATCTAAAAAGTAAGATTGTGCATTTTAGATGAACTATTTTTGTGCTATCTTTGCCGTTCTATTTTATTATATAAATATATATAATAAGGGAAATTGTTACTCTTTAACATAAGAAGGATGAAAGCCACTGTGCAATTATTGCACAACGAAATATCTTGTTTTGTAGAAAATAATGATATAATTATATAATTAGCGCTGCTTAGTAGGCAGTAGAAAGACAATATAGAAACAAGACAATATGAAGGGAATTAGACTAATGTTAATGTTATTTCTCCTTACCGTAGTCGGTAGGGGGATGGCACAGGCCTCGTTCGGGCAACCTGTGAATTTCGACAATGGTTGGCGATTCATTCTCGCCGATGACCAAAGTTATAAAAACGCTGCAACCGATGACAGCAAATGGCGGAAACTTGACTTGCCCCATGACTGGTCAGTCGAAGGACGTCTGTCGCCCTCGCTGGCAAGCTGCACAGGCTATCTGCCGGGCGGGATAGGTTGGTACAGGAAGCAT
>JAKVKZ010000031.1 GCA_022484565.1 Muribaculaceae bacterium | reverse complement strand
ACAGTACAAAATCAACAACCGACCCAGACAAAAATTGAACTTTTTAACTCCTAAGGAAGTCTTTTTCCATCACTTTCCTTAATTTTGCACTTGCTTGTTGACTCTACAATGAATTAAAATGAGCAGCAACCTGAAAATTAAGCGAATTTGTGCTTGGTGCGGTAAAGAGTTTATCGCCCAAAAGACAACTACTGCGTGTTGTTCCAAGCAATGTGCCAACGCACTCTATAAAAAGAGAAAGCGTGACGAAGCAATCAAAGCAAACAATCAAATCGTAGAAAAGAAGATAGAAGAAAAGCCTATTGAAAGAATAAAAGACAAACCATTTCTTACAATCACCGAAACGGCTATCTATCTCGGAGTAACTAGACCAACCGTTTACGGTTACATTAAACGTAGTGAATTAAAGGCCATTCGCTTGGGCTTCAAATACCTTTTGAATAAAGAGGATATTGATGTGTTATTCAATAATCCAACAGAATTCCATACACCAACAAAAGAGAAAGCCCCTATCACCGACTTCTACACCACCGCAGAAGTCAAAGAGAAATATCATGTAAACGAATCATGGATATTCTTAGTAGCCAAGAAGAACAACATCTCCCGGACTTTCAATCGTGGCAAAACCTACTGGAGCAAGAAACATATAGACGCTTACTTTGCCAAGAAAGCCCCGAATCCAGACATTACCGAATGGTATAGTACACAGGAAATGCAGGAGAAGTTCGGCATGACTTTATCCGCCATCTATTGTTTCGTTTCCAAGAATGCCATTCCGAAGAAGAAAGAGGGAATCATGGTTTACTATTCCAAGAAGCATGTGGATATAGCTAAAGGTGTGGCAACACCCGAAGAACCGCAATATTATACGGTAGCCGAAGCGATGGAGAAGTTCAACCTTACCCGTGACCAACTCTATCATTATGCGAAGTACCATAATATTCCGAAGGTGAAGAAAGGCAAATACACGCTCATTTCAAAACCAGAATTGGATAAACTACTTGCAGCCCCAAAGATTGAATAAGTTATTTTTCGGTGAATATACCCACCATTGAATCACCTTATTCCTTTGCACCAAACAAATGTAAAACTCTAAATATTAAACAGTATGTCACACACGTGTACAAAAGTAACAGTTCGACAGAGAGCGATTAGGAATAATCGTATTTCCTTGTATCTGGATTATTATCCGGCAGTCCGTAACCCTGAAACGATGCAGATGAGCCGCAGGGAATACCTTGGTATCTACATCTATGCTCATCCCAAAAACGAAATGGAACGAGAGTTTAACAACGATATGTTGAACAAGGCAGAGGCTATCCGCTGTATCAGAGTGCAATCGCTCATCAACGAAGAGTTTGGCTTCTTGGATAAGACCAAACAGAAAACCGATTTCCTTGCCTACTTCAAAAAGATGTGCCGAAACAAAGACCAGAAATGGCAATTTGTCTATCAGCATTTCTACAATTTCGTCAAGGGACAATGTACCTTTGGCGATGTGAATGTGGACTTATGCAAGAAGTTCCGTGAGTACCTGTTAAACGCTAAGCAACTCAAACACAGCAACCGCCCCATATCCCTCAATTCGGCATCCGGCTACTACTCTACTTTCAGAGGATTGTTGAAGATTGCCTATCGGGACAAGTGGTTTCGTGAGAACATCAATGATTACCTTGATAAGATTGAACCACAAGATGTAAAGAAGGAATATCTGACACTGAACGAAGTGAAGCAACTCGCTGCCACTCCTTGCGACATCCCCGTTCTGAAAGCAGCTTCTTTATTCGCTTGTCTGACAGGCTTACGCATCAGCGACATTCTCAACCTGCAATGGGAAGACTTTACTATCGCTCCCGACCAAGGTTATTGTCTGCGTATCAGAACACAGAAAACCCAGACAGAAGCGACACTCCCCATCAGTTACGAAGCCTACGAACTATGTGGTACGCCCGGAACAGGCAAAGTATTCAAGGAGTTGAAACGGAGTATGATTAATTATCCGCTGAAAAGCTGGCTCAAAAAAGCAGGAATAACGAAGCCGATAACCTTCCACGGATTTAGACACTCGTATGCCGTCATACAAATATCCTTAGGTACAGATATTTACACAGTTTCAAAGATGCTAACTCACAAGAACGTTTCCACTACTCAAATCTACGCAGATTTGGTAAATGTAAAGAAACGAGAGACAGCCAATAAGATTTCATTAAAATGAATATAACCATGAAACGAGGAATCATAACAAACAACGGGCATGGCATCCATATCTCTGATGGCGAAGTATGGATGACCGCTTGGGAGATTGCCGATTTGTTTTATACAACGGCCAGAACTATTCATGCAGCTATCAAAAGAATCCTGAAAGCTAATGTCTTGAAAAGCCACGAAGTTTGCAAGTACATCAAATCGGAGAATGGGAACAATGCCGATGTGTATAACCTCGATATGGTTATAGCCCTATCTTATCAGATAGATACCGGACATTCCACTGCATTTAGGAAATGGGCAACAAACAAAATCGCTCGTAAACAAGAGTGTAACATCCTGTTATATCTCAACAAGTGTACAAACCATACATTGTATTGCTAATAAGCTATATCTCTATAACCTATTGATTATCTGCATTGTTTACCTTAAATGATGCAGATATTTTTTGATTTTGAGATACACAAGCCTATTTTCCCAACTATTTTCATCCAAAAACGATAAATTTGCAACACGCTTATTATCAGAAATGTAACATGGTGAAAAGTGATGAAATATATCGTCAAAAGCCCATCTATAGGCAAAACTATTGATTTTCTCAAAAATTAATCCTATATATTTGCACACAAACGATTAATACATCTCACTATGGAACAGAGAAAGATAGAACATATAACATTACATCTGATTGTTTTTGGTACAATCGCAATCATTGGTGTTTTAGCACGCCAGACCGTACTTCACTATGGTTGGGACGAGTTCAGTAGTTACCTCATTTTGGTGGTATGCACCATTATCATGGGAGCTATCTATCTCAATCTGCAAATGGTATTTGGTCAAATCTTGTCACCAACAATAGAGAAGTGCTTTATAAGATTTGAGTGCTACCGCAATAAGGCTGCAGTACTTAAAACCCCAATAGTACACTCGGAACTTGCCGAAAGTTCCATTATTTCAGAGTCCATCATTTCTGAACCCAAAATTGAAATAGAAACTACATCTGACACAACAGAAGAAGTTCCTAATCCATCTTGTCATGAACTTAACGATGACGTGGCAGAACTTCCAAAGGAAGAAGCCACATCTTCTACCATCAACAATATATATATCGAAGAATCAAATCAGCCAACAGAATACGAGATATTCCGTGCCAACGCTATGGCAGAGAAGGAACGATCATCACAAGAAAAGTTAGATAAAGTTCTCTCATATACGAAACAAAACTTGGTTCTCTATCTTAGTGAAACTGACCTCAATCGTCTATGTGGATATATTACGGAATACTACCTATCCAATTCCATGCCTAAAGTAGAACAGATAAAGGTTGATGCTCAATTAAAAACCATTGACATCATGCACTTTGGTTGGAATATAGGTAAGGCATTTGGCAAACCACGCCTACAGACTGATACTTTTATAAAGAGGGTATTTGCGCATACTCTCCGTGATTCAGAAATATCCACCATTGAACGCAAAATGTCGCACACGGAATCTGAGTGCATAATCAAGCTGGATAGAAAGATTGCATAGCAACTTTTCTACTTTAATGAATCATTATAATCCATAATCGCATTCAAGCACTCTTGTGTATAATTTTCATCAGCAGATCTTATTGTAGCTGCTTGATATAAAGTACTGAGTTGGTTTATGGTCTTGTTTACTACTATAGTAGCCTCCTTTATCATATCAGGTAATAAGATATTAATACGATTTGCCTGAGAGTAAAATTTATTACGAGAGCCTGAACTAATAAAATTTCCTATATCATCCATATCGGGACTATAAATGATTACATCGGCCGGTTCTCCATTGACAGCAGTATTATAAACACTACATCTCAAATCCCAAGGACCATTATGAACAAACTCATTTCTGAACGTTTCAATTTTTCTTATTATTGGAGGCTCTGCAAATAGCATTCCTTCTTTTTTCAGGGAAGAGTCTATATTATTCAGACTCTTCCTATAAATAATATCAGAGCTTCTCATTTTCTTATACTCACTAAAATCATATTTATTAAACTCAAATTGTTCTATAGCGATTTTAGTCAAGATATCAAAAACTGAGGCATAGGCTACAAAAACACTATTCAATAATATATGAGCCTCCGTTTCACGTGCACCACCACATCTTGCAGCACTTGTATATTGACATTCCTCATATATAGCTTTACATGGCACGAAGGTATAAAGCTGATGCATAAACATAACAACGGCACTTAATCTATCTTGCAATGCTGCAATTTTACTCCACAAATCATAATGGTAGATAAATCTACCAAATATAGGATGTGTTACTTTTCTTCTTAAAGCTTCATACCAATCTTTTGTGCAGTTTAGTTCAGGACTAATACCTCCCTCTGCAACCCATTGTGGCATATTTGAAATTACACGACTATAATCAATATCTTGAAATATAAAATTGTCAATACTATGGTATAAACGTATAATACTATCGTCAATAACCTTCTCTATATGACTACAACATTCATCCACAGGATATAAAGGATTTTCCTTTTCTGCTTGTTCGTAATCGAAACCTTTATTGGTACTCATATCAATTTGTCTGCCGAATATTAAATTTCAAAACATTCTATTTCTATATTCCACAATACAAAGGTACTTAAATTCCTTGTAATCACCATTAACCACTATCAAAAAGTTATTCATAAGTTATATTTTGGTGAATGATTCCACCATTGAAACACCTGTTTCCTTTGCCGTCGAACAATTAAAAACGATTGGCGTATGCAAAAAAAACAGTAACATTTGATAAGCTGCCCGAAGCGGTAGGTTATCTGACCGAACAGGTTATCGAGTTGAAAAGAATGGTGTCGGAACTTCAACCACCGGCATCAGACGAACACGTATTAGTTGAAATTGAGGATGCTTGCCGTATTATCAGAAAAGCCAAGCCTACCATTTATACATTGGTACGCAAAGGGCTGCTTCCTGCCTATAAAAAAGGCAAGAAACTCTATTTCTACGAAGACGAACTTCTGGCATGGATTGAGAATGGTCGAAGAAAAACTTCCGAGCAAACAAACGAAGAGATGCTTGCCAATATGCAAGGCGGTGTCCGTCATAAGCCCAAATCATCCGTGAAATTTTAATGGATATAGCTATGAATACATATTCTATTAATCCGGCATCCATCATTGACGAAGCGGTTGATTTGAGTATGCGACTGACTGGAACTGATTTTCCACTCAGCGTATTCCCGACAAAAATCCAACGCATCATCAGTGAGGTACACGAATGCCATAACTACCCTACCGACTACATTGCCGCAGCTATCCTTACGGCAATAGCAGTCGGCATTGGCAACACGCATCTTGTTCAAATCAAGCAAGGCTGGGTAGAAAGTCCAATCCTGTATATGGCATTGATTGGAAGACCGGGAGCAAACAAGAGCCATCCGCTCAGCTTTGCCATGAAACCGTTTCTTGATTATGATTACAAACAGAATCAAGAATTTGAGAAAATGCTTGCCAAGTACAATGAACTTATGAGCATGAGCCGCAAAGAACGTGCGGATAGTGGTGAAGAGCAATTTCCACAGGAGCCAGTCCGTAAACGTTTCTTAATTTCGGATGTAACACCTGAAGGCTTGAGCCTTATTCATGCGCAGAACAAACGAGGTTTATGCTTGTGGGCTGATGAATTGTCCGCTTGGTTCAAGAACTTCAACCGCTACAACAACGGTTCAGAAGAACAATTCTGGCTGTCGGTGTTCAATGCCAAGACTACTATATCCGACCGTAAGAATGCCAAGAGTTCCATCTTCATCAAGCGACCGTATATCTCGGTTATCGGTACTATCCAAAAGAAAATTCTCAGTGAACTGGCTAAAGGCGAACGTTCCAGTAATGGATTCATTGACCGCATTCTGTTTGTAATGCCCAATCTGCAACAGAAAGCACGTTGGAATGACAAGGAGCTTCCGGAGAACATCGAACAAGAGTGGGATGCCATTATTGATAAGTTGATACAACAAGAGTATGCACTCAATGAGTTTGGAGAGATAGAACCGCATATTATTCTCTTTACAGAGGATGCCAAGAGACGGCTTTACGAATGGCAGCACCATTTCTCAGAGTTATGCGACCGGGAAACAAACGACACCATCGTAAGTATCTATTGCAAGCTGGAAATATACATCATCCGTTTCTGTCTGATTATCCAATTAGCACGATGGACTTGCGGAGAGTGTGATAAGACCTGTATCGACCTGTTGACAGTGGAACGAGCAATCAAACTAACGGAGTATTTCAAAGAGTCTGCATTGAACGTTCAAAATGTCCTCAATGAAAATACGCTCAACAGCCAACAACAGACAATAGTCAATCTGCTTCCTCCATCCTTTACAACCGCCCAAGCTATACAGATAGCCGAGCAAAACGGGATGAAGGAGCGTACGTTTCAACGTTTTCTCAATGACAACATCGGGACATTGTTTCGCAAAGAGAAGCATGGAGAATATTCAAAGATTAACCCGTGACATTTTTGTCGGTATTGACACTATCCAAGCGAAAACGACAATAACGACAAAAGTGACACACCCAAAAAGAGACATACAATGAGTACACATAGATTCATATTAGAACCCTACAAAGGTGTCAGCACTCGACATACTTGTCCGAACTGTCACCGCCAAAGATGTTTTTCAAAGTATATCGATACGGAGAAACAAATCCGGTTTCCTGATTACGTAGGTCGTTGTGACCATGAGCAGAAATGCGGTTATCACTTCACGCCTCGTGATTACTTTGAGCAGAATCCATCTGAGAAAGAAAAGTTTGCTGAGAATAGCTTCGGAAGTTATACACCTATTAAAGAAGTAAAACCGATAACCATCTCCTACATGGATTTGGATATAGTCAACCAATCATTACGAGGCTATTCTGCGAACAAGTTATTTCAGTTTCTATCGGCTCAATTCGGAGAGGCGGAAACATTGAATCTTATGAAGAGATACAAAGTTGGTACATCCAAGTATTGGGATGGTGCAACCGTATTCTGGCAAACGGACAATCAGAGTAAAGTCAGAACTGGTAAGATAATGCTTTACAATTCCGAAACGGGTAAGCGGATAAAAGAACCATACAATCATGTTACGTGGGTACACTCCGTATTACACAAAGATGATTACAATTTGAAGCAGTGCTTCTTCGGTGAGCATCTGCTTTCCGAAGACAAAAGCTGTCCAGTTGCACTGGTCGAAAGCGAGAAAACGGCAATTATTGCATCTTACTATCTGCCGCAATTCCTATGGATAGCATCAGGTGGAAAGAACGGTTGCTTCAATGTCAACAGCCTATCCGTTCTGGCAGGAAGAAGCGTTGTATTATTCCCTGATTTAGGTGCAACCGACTATTGGCAGAGCAAAATCAGTCTGATGAAAAGCTGCGGAATTGAAGTACAAATGTTCGATTATCTGGAAACAAATGCTACTGAAAACGAACGCAAAGAGGGATATGACATAGCCGATTATCTGCTTAAAGTGAAGCCTGATGAAGCCATCCTTCAACAAATGATAAGGAAGAATCCTGTCTTGAAAACACTGATAGAAATATTCGATTTGAAGCTCATCAGCGTAAAACAAGGCACTCCACGACCGAAGGTTTCACCACCCAAGAAACGAGGATTCAGACTTTGAACTCAGGGAGAGGAATTGAGACTTTTTTACTGTAGCAAGTTAATGTCGGTGTATTACATTCCCCGACCACTTGCTCCTCAAAAAGTCTGAGGAGGCGGCTCCCGATGGTCACACATTATTCACTAAAAACAGATTCAAATGGAAAAGAAATATACAGTAACACTCCGTCTGTCATATCAGCAATACGCATGGCTTGGTGCGCTTTGCAGACGGAGCAAACAGACTCAAAGCGAAGTCATCCGTTCGCTTATCGAAAACGGTTCGGTACGTGAACGAATCACGCAAGAGCATATTCACATCATCCGTCAACTGATTGGCGAAAGTACCAATCTCAATCAATTGGCTAGACAGGCAAACAGCTACGGTTTCTTTGCCGTAGCGGACAGATGCAAGGAAATGGCTCAGCACATTAACCTACTTATAAAACGTTTGAAAGATGATAGGTAAACAGACTAAAGGAACATCGTTCGGTGGTTGTGTTAGCTATGTTCTCAAAGAGGAGAAGTCCAAATTGCTGGAAGCTGTTGGAGTAGAAGGTACACCCGAACAGATGGCAGAGCAATTTGAGTTACAATCGCTACTCAATGATAAGGTATAGAATATTGTCGGACATACTTCGCTCAACTTCTCACCGGAAGATAGCGAATGCTTGAAACATGCTGATGAACTGATGTTGCAAATTGCCCACGACTACATGAAACTGATGGGCATCGAAAACACACAGTACATCATTGCCCGGCATATCGACCGTGAACATCCGCATTGTCACATCGTCTTTAATCGAGTGGATAATGACGGCAAAACGATTAGCGACAAGAATGACTTTCGCAGGAATGAGAAAGTTTGCAAAATGTTGACCGCCAAATATCGCTTGCATTTTGCCAATGGTAAAGACCATATCAAGGAGGAACGATTGCGCCCTTATGACCGAGCAAAGCATGAGATATACAAAGCATTGAAAGAGGAACTGTCCCAAGTACAAAATTGGGCTGACTTAAAGGATGCACTTGCCGACCGAGACATTGATATGAAATTCAAGGTCAGCCGAACTACACGGGAAATACAGGGTGTAAAATTTGAGTACAACGGTTTTTCTTTCTCCGGTTCTAAGATTAGCCGAGAGTTCAGCTACTTGAATATCGACAACCGACTGGAAGAGAATGCTTGTGCATCCTTGTTTGAATCACCCAAACAGGAATCCAGGCATAAGGAAGATAATGTACAACAAAGCGTTTCCCATTCCGATGATGGCTCAAGCATCAGTCTCGGCTTGCTAAACGGCAACTCATCCTACGATGCCACTGCCGCAGAAGAAGCCGAGTTCAATCGGCTGATGAAAAAGAAAAAGGCTAAGCGCAAGCGAGGCTTTCATTTATAATCCACTTTTTATTAACACTTTAAATTCAATTATTTATGGAAGATTTGATTCTTGATTTCAATCTCTACTTGTGTGAGAAGTTCGGCTACAGAAACAGTTGTAGCGTGATGCAAAATGCCAATGGCTTTTGTGTGAACATCAGTGAACGTGATCTGGACTGCTACATCCGCTTCTGGGAGTATAGTTGTGGAAGAGGCAACTTTCCCGACTGGTCTATCATCATTGTGCGCAGTAACTTCAAGAAGAACCAAGAAGAAAGCCTAAAAGATTTGGCTCGCTTCTTCAAGGAGTACATGCCACGCTACGGTTACAAATACCTCTGTACCGAAGGTGATAACTACAAGTATTATCAAACACTCGGTTTAAAGCTCATCTATCGAGGAATCTTTGACCAAAACAATTATGGATTGCCGATTAAAGACTTAAATGTCTGACAAATCGTTTAGAATTGAGGAGGGGACTTTTCCTCTCCTTTTTTTCTTTCTGATACGCCCCATTATGAGAACGTACCGTTTGAGGTGCCAAGTTCATGGGTGTGGACTACTTTGGGAGAAATTAGTAATTATGGCGAATGTAATAATGTTTCCGTTGATAGTATAACCGATGACGACTGGGTTTTAGAACTTGAAGATTTAGAAAAGGATACAGCAAAAATCATTCAAACACTTTCTAAGACAGAAAGAAGTATTAAAGGAGTACGGCACAGATTCAACAAAGGAGATATCCTATACTCTAAATTACGCACATATCTGAATAAGGTCTTGGTCGCACCACAATCAGGATATTGTACAACTGAAATAATGCCATTCAATTCATACTGTAATGTTTCTTCATGTTATCTTAATCATGTACTGCGTTCGGCATATTTTCTTGACTATACGCAACAATGTGGATATGGTGTTAAGATGCCACGTTTGAGTACGACCGATGCTTGTAATGGCATGATTCCATTGCCACCTCTTGCAGAACAAAAGCGTATTGTATCAGAAATAGAGCGTTGGTTTTCTTTGATTGATGTTATAGAAAGTGGCAAGAATGATTTGCGAGACACTATCAAACAAGCCAAAAGTAAAATCCTTGACCTTGCCATTCATGGCAAACTTGTACCACAAGACCCAAATGACGAACCTGCCTCTGAATTGCTCAAACGCATCAATCCAAAGGCAGAAATCACTTGTGATAACGGACATAGGAGGAAGTTGCCACAAAATTGGACTTGGGCAAAAGGAAAGAATATCTTTGCACCTATGAAATCGGCAAAGCCTAAAAGTAATGAATTCCAATATATAGATATTGATTCTATCGATAATAGACGGAAAATAATCAGCGAAATTAAAATAATAAAAACGGCTAACGCACCAAGTAGAGCAAGTCGCCATACTCAAAAGAATGATATTGTTTTTTCAATGGTTCGTCCGTATTTGCGTAATATAGCAAAGGTTACTAATGATAATTGCATAGCGTCAACAGTGTTTTACGTGTGTAGCTCTATTCCGCAAATTCTCGATCATGATTATTGCTATTATCTTATGATTTCTGACAATGTTGTAAATGGATTAAATCAATTTATGAAAGGGGATAATTCACCTTCTATCAATAAAGGACACATTGACGAGTGGCTATTCCCGATACCTCCTCTTGCCGAGCAGCAACGCATTGTCCAAAAGATTGAAGAACTTTTCTCAGTTCTTGATAACATTCAAAAGGCCTTAGAAGTGTAAATCTATACACTTCTAAGGATGATGAGATTTTACCAGTTCACCACTTTGTCCACAATCTTCTGCTGTTCGCTGGTAGTGCGACGTAGATAGATACGTGTAGTCTCTATGCTTTCATGCCCCATAAGGTCGGCAAGTAAAGCAAGGTCATTAAAGCGATCAAGGAAATTTTTAGCGAAACGATGACGGAATGAATGAGGATAAACCACCTCCTTGTTCATTCCGTATTTTTCTGCAAAATGCTTGAGTTGGGAAGCAATACCACGAGTTGTAATGCGCTGTCCAAAACGATTTAGGAAGATATAGCCTGATGTCAAGCCTTGACTTTTCAACCACTTTTCGGCCTCCGTCCGTAGGTTCTTGGGGATGTATAGTCGTCGAATCTTTTCACCTTTACTATACAAATCAAGATAGCCCACTTTGATATGTTCCGCTTTAATGTGGAGCAATTCACTAACACGTGCTCCAGTGGCAGCCATGAACCACACAATGAAATACCACTCCTCATAACCATCAGTTTTAAGCTGGGATTTGAGAAATTTGTAATCGGCATCGCTGATTACATTTTCCAAAAAGTTCTTTTGTTGTACCTTTACGAACTTCACTTTCAGTTTATCTTGCTTAGTGAACTCCAAATACTTGTTGATACCCTGCAAACGTATGTTCACAGTCTGCGGCTTGAAGTTCTCCACCAAATACCCTTTGTATGCCAAAAGGTTCTTCTTGTTCACCTCCCCGTAATGGTTGAGGAAATACTGTACCGTCCACACATAAGAGGTGATGGTGTTCTTGGCAAGATTTGTCTTTGCCAAATAACTTTTGAATTTTGTTACCATATTATATTGATTTATAATGAATACAGTAACAATATAACAGAACGTATCGGACATTATACGCAGTTGCCCGAAGGATGGCAAATTGCATCTATGCAAACCTTATGCAATTTAATTGATGGAGAAAAGCAAGGTGGCATTGAAAGAATTAATCTTGATGTAAAATTTTTGCGTGGAGAACGGGAGGCAAATACTTTGATTTCCGGCAAGTTTGTAGCTGCAAACTCTCTCTTGATTCTAGTAGATGGCGAGAACTCCGGTGAGGTTTTCCGGAGTCCGATTGACGGCTATCAAGGCAGTACTTTCAAGCAGTTGCGTATCAACGAAAATATGAACGAAGAATATGTACTACAAGTTATCAACTTGCATAGGAAAATCTTGAGAGAAAGTAAGGTAGGTTCTGCCATTCCGCATCTTAACAAAAAACTATTCAAGGCAATAGAAGTGCCTATACCTCCTTATCATCAACAAAAGAGGATTGTAGAAGCTATAAATATTATGTTTAAACATCTTGATACTATAATGGAGAGCCTATAAACTCTCCATTATAGTATCTAATTTGGTAAATACCTTATTAACAGTGCATACAATTCTTTTTTGTTCTTCTAACGGAGGTAAAAGAATATCAAAATCTCCAATAACTGAAGCACTTATATTAGGTTGCGCACCACCATATGCAAATTTGAGAATGTCATCAACTTTTGACTGCATATAAACATTTCTATAGTCTGCTGATAATAAAGAGCCATCTAATATTTTAATATTACCTACTCGTTGGTTCAAAAATGCAGTTCTTTCAAATGAATAAACTCCCATTTTACCTGTTGTGGCTCCCGACATTGCTATAAGCAAATCACCTTTGTTTACAACAAATCTGTATTCTGCGTTATTTTGAATATAGACACAATCGGTTAAATCTATGGAGTTGTTCACAATATTTGATATACGTATTAAAGGAGTACCTTCTGACTTATAATCATTGCTACTAAAAGCAAAACCATTCTCGATTTTACACAATTTGGATAGCTGACATATACTCCATCCTTCGGGTAACTGCGTATAATGTATATTATCAGAAGTTCATAGGCACATCTGCAATAGGTTGCAAAATAATCCAAAACCTCCTAACCTTATTAAATACTACAGTAACCTTTCTTTTTTATCGGTTATTAAATCCTTTAAATCAACTTGTAGAATCTCGGCAATCCGCTGTAGCGTCTCCAAATTCGGTTGAATCCTATTACAAGCATAAGCATTGACCATGCTAAAACTCTTATCCAATTGTTTGGCTAACCATGTTTGAGAAATGCCTTTTTCCGAAAGGACAGCCTTTATTCTATTCAGTTTCATTCTTTGATATGATTTTATAGTGCAAATATAGCGAATTATATTCGATAATAGGGATTATTTTTGTACTTTTGCAAAATACGGAGCTCCAATATGGAGCATAATAATCAAAAAAATGAATTGTATGAATGCAACGAAGTACGAAATCGACATGCTTGGAGTAGGAGCTGCAGACGCACTACTCGTTCGTTTTTTTGACGAAAACGACAAAGCTTATATAATTCTAGTAGATGCCGGTAACTATTGTAACGGTGAGACGATTGCAAAGTTTGTAAAAGAGAGATATAATACTTTTCAAATTGATTTAGCAATATGTACACATTGTGATGATGACCACTTTGGAGGTTTCATATTCCTGTTAGAAGATATGAAGAATAACCCACAAACAAGTGTAGATATTAAAAAAATTTTAATCAATGACCCAGGATTACATATCACACAAAACGATGTGAAGTATTATCAAAACCTTGATAATGTTCGCAAAGAGGCTCGTTCCGTATACGATGGACATGGCAACAATCTTTTGGAATTGATTTGGGATTTGTCACGCAAAGGAAGGTTATCATATTCTGAAGCATTCTCTGATGGATATAATTCAGAATTTGATGGTCTTATAGATATTCTTGGTCCTTCGACAGAGTACTATAGAACCCAAGCCCTTTTATTTAGGAATGATTTACAGCCATATGATTATGCCATAGTTGATGACAGTGAGGATGCGTATGAAATTCCTGAAACAAAAAATATTTATAGTAAAAAATTAGATGAGGCTGGTAGCGACCCATCACATCACAATAAAAGTAGTATTATTTTTTTATTTAAACCTGATGATGAACACTATTTTCTCTTTACAGGAGATGCAGATGAAGACTCTTTTTCTAACTTTAAATATCGATGTGATGTAGATAAAATCAAAAATATTTATTGGATGAAGATCCCTCATCATGGTTCTGCCCACAATATGAGCAACAATATGATCAATCATATTCGCCCATCTATTGCATACGTATCAACTGAGAAATATGGGCACTATCTAGATAAAAGCGTGGTAGGTGCGTTAAAAAAGATAGGTACATCAATTTATTCAACTAAGAATTCAGTAAATATCTGGCATCATCATAACACACCCGACAGAGAGGATTATTTTCCTGTGGAAACATTATAAATTATGGACGCAAAAGGGAATAAAATTGGCTTAGCTCTATCCGGAGGAGGGTATAGAGCAGCTGCTTATCATATTGGGACGCTAAGAGCGTTGCAAAAGCTAAAAATTCTAGATAAAGTAGACGTTATTTCTTCTGTTTCTGGAGGATCAATAATATCAGCATATTATTTATTACATAAAGAAAACTATCAAGAATTTGAGAAATCCATTTCTCGTAAACTCAGAATTGGAGTTCTTCACCTAGCTATCGCCAATCTTTTCGCTGTTTTAGCTGGAATAGGAGCACTTATATATTTCGTGGGTTGGTGGACTCTACTCCTATCATTAATTTTGTTATGGTTCTCCAATTACTATATTCTTCCTGTAAGTATTTGGATTGAGAAACAATATAATTGGTTATTTTTTAAAAATGCCACTTTATCAGATTTGCCACGAACTCCTGCTATATCCATAAATACAACAGATGTTGCAAAAGGTAGAAGTTTTAGATTCTCGCGAAACAAGGCTTGGGGATATGATTATATAAATAAGGATGATCAACTAGATGTATTTTCTGGAGAGAATTTTCCTCTTGCAAAAGCAGTCATGGCATCTTCATGTGTACCATTTGCCTTTAGCCCCATCCGAATACCAGAAAAGTACAAAAGATATAATCATTATAAGTGTCCACTACTGGTTGATGGAGGACTTTATGATAACCAAGGTACATACGAATTGACTGAATCTTCCGATAAAGACATGCATGCCAAATATATTATCGTAAGTAATGCAGGCAATACAGAACTTACAGATCAGTGGATAACAAACATACCTCTGATGCTTGTCCTTACATCAAACATTTTGATGAAGAGAATTGAACGAATGCAATCCAGATACAACATGTTTGAAACGGATAATGTTAAACGCAGAATTGCTAACATTGCTCTGAGTTACGAAATCTCCGATAGAATCATTATAGGATTTGTTCGTGGAATTAAAAATGGGAATGTATCTGAAGAACTTTACACTTACCACTCAATAACAAAAGATGATGCCCAAAAAATAAAAAGATTTTATGGCAGCAATCGTATCGAAGATAAGAAATTCATCGAATTCATTATCTCGAAAGTGAAACGAAGCATCCTATGGGATGATTTAGAAAAAATCAAACCATCTTCGACAGAAATAAAGATGGCCAAGAAAGTCGGAACCAATCTAATAGGTCTATCACCAAAAAAAATAGAATCGCTAATAAAATTTGCAGAATGGATGGCAACAGTACAGATAAGGCTTTATCTTCCAAACCTATTGGATGTATAACACTCACATTTATCACATACCCTAAATTTTTTAATTGAAAAATATAAATACTACAAAACAAAATAATAATGGAACATATAATCAAATATTACCCAGTAGGCAATGCTGATTGCACACTGATCAAACTGGATAACGGCAAGACCATACTTGTGGATTGTCAAATACTGGCAGATTTGACTGATGGTTATGGAAAGCAAATAATGTTTGATGTGAAAGAAGATTTACTAAGTGAGTTAAAAAAAGATAGTTTAGAACGTCCATTTGTAGACCTTTTCATCAGTACACATCCTCATGACGATCATTGCAAAGGATTTGCTGGAAACTTTTATCATGGTGATGTAGCTGATTATGACAAGGATAAAAACAAGGACGAAATTATTATAGAAGAGCTGTGGATTACTCCTCGTGGCTTAAACAATAATTTGTCTGCACCTGCTGAAGGTATACGCAAAGAAGCGAAACGTCGTAGAAAGCTATATGATGATGATGCGAACTTCAATGGCTCTAAAGGTAACTATTTGAGGATTATCGGATACGATAAAGACAAAGAGTTCGACAGCAGATATTGTTACGTTCCTGGCAAACTCGTTACAACTGTTCATAGTGCAAGTCTGTCTTGGTTAGACATTTTCATCCATGCTCCGTTTAAAGAAGATGTTGAGACAAGTAAGAAGTATGACGACAAGAATGCAACATCAGTCGTTGTGCAGTTTGGCTTCAAAATAGACGGATACACAGGTTACAAAAGTCGTGTACTGATGGGAGGTGATGCTGAACACGAAATTTGGCAACACATTCTTGACAATAACACAGATGAAGAAAAGCTGAAGTGGAATATCTTCCTTGCTCCTCACCATTGCTCTTGGTCTTTCTTCAATGAATCAAATAATAAGAAAGAAATCAAACCATCTGCTGAGGCTATATTGGACAGGCAAATTGCTAATTATGCTCATATTATAGCTTCTTCAAATGAAATCAAGAACGATGATAACAATCCTCCTTGCTACGAAGCTAAACAGCAATATATAAAAAAACTGAAGTCTGGTTCTTCACATTTCCTTAACACCGCGACACATAGTAAAATGGGGAATATACCACAACCCATTATCTTTAAGATTACCGAAAACGGAAAGACTCTCAGAGAGGTTTCTACAGTAGCGGGAACATCATCTATTTCTAATCCTGCACCACGAGCTGGCAGATGACAGATTATAACTATAAAATAACAAATGGCTCTCCAATTAGAGGTGAACACCTAAAGCTATCGAGAGCTAAGGCTATCTATAAAGCTGCCATGGCACATCCTTATACAAAGGATGTGCAGTGTTATGTCAAAGGTAATGGTAATATCATAATCAAAATGCGTTTGGTGTATCTTGAAATACCAGACGAGCCTATTTATGAAATGTATGATGAGGAGGAAATTGCAATTATTTGCTATTCAGAAGATATCAATATACCAGAAGTATACGCACTAAGAAAAGATTTTCCAACGGAGCTACCTCATTCAAACGCAAAGCCGTTTACACGACCTGTATCTTTATGTGTGTCAGATGTGGCATTTGCGGATATTCGACCGCAATTTAATGCGCACGATTTCTTAGATTCCATAAGACGTTGGTTTAGCTTGAATAGCATAAACAAATTGCATGAGTCAAACCGTCCATTGGAGGTGTTTTTCGGATTTCAAGAAGTCTGTTGCATTTTGAATGAACGCTCAGATGCTAATCCATACATTAAATATTCAAAAAAGACTAACTATTCTTCCACATTGGAATTTGTTGAGAAGAGTAAAGCCACTCATTATATGGTCGGTATTCCCACAGAAAAAATCTATGCTAGCAATTTTGTACGGATACCCCAAACCATGGGAGACTTGAAAGACGTTCAGTCAACTGGCCAATTCTCCCTGACAAGCTGTCTTTTAGATGTTTTGACAAAGACTGTAGCAGGGAAGTCCACACTGCCATTGGTTTTATTGGTCTTTATTACTCAAACAACCGAAGAAAATAAAAAAACTTCCCAGGAATTGTTTCTTATCAAAACGAACAATTCTCCAAAGGATATCGTGCATAAAAAGATAATTCTAAATCAAAATGCATTTGAAAAATGGTTTTATGAATTATCCGTAGAAGTTGTATTATTAGAATTCATGACCTCGCGTAGTGGAAACGCCATCAATAATGGAATCAAAGAATGGTTCAAGAAAGTGGGAGTCGTCGGAACAGGAACACTTGGATCTGCTGTAATTGACCATTTTGTAAGACAAGGATGCTCCGAAGAAATCAATTTAGTTGATTGTGATATATTGTTGCCACATAATCTTAGCCGTCATACGCTTACCACTGACAAAGTGATGACCTCAAAGGTTCGTTCCGTCAAAGATAGCTATCAAGGCATCTTGTTTCAGAAAATAAATGCCATAGACGGAAACTTTCTGACATTAAACCGAAATGATAGAGAGCGTTTATTTAAGGGCACAGAGTTGGTAATGGATTTTAGCACTTCCATAGCAGTTGAAAGGAAACTTGCAAATGATGAATATACATTCCGTAGATGTACCTCATTCTTGAATCCTAAGGGGGATGATGTCGTATTGTTAATAGAAGACAAGGATAGAATTTCTCGTCTCGACTTGTTGGAGATGGATTATTATCGTAATCTAATAGTGGATGAGAGGTTTATTCATCATTTGGAACAGATAGAGACAATCCGTACAAATACTTTCAGTTGTAGATCAGAATCGATGATACTTAACTATGAGAATGTACGTGTGTTGTCGGCCATCATTTCTAAACAAATCAGGAAATATTATATGTTGGGGCAAGCTTGTTTGAGTATTTGGCACTTTGATACTGAAAATGGGACAGTGTCAAGTTTGCCAATGACAATTACAAATTGGCACAACGAAGTATCTGATGGTATTCAAATTTATATTTCCGATGCTGTAGAAAAGGAAATACAAGTAATGACAGCCGCATCACCAGATAAGGAAACTGGAGGATGCTTGTTTGGTAGCTATGACCGCGACCATAATTGCATTTATGTATATTATATGGTTTCAGCTCCTGAGGACAGTATTCATAGCCCCGTATCGTTCGTTCGTGGATTTAAAGGATTAACTGCAGAATATGAGAGGATAACAAAATTGACGTATCATCAAGTACGATATTTAGGTGAGTGGCATTCACATCCCAATATGCCTAACACCCCAAGTGAAACTGATAAAAAGCAGTTTGAGGAATTGTGGAAAGAACAGCAATCGCAGGATTTGCCTTTTATTCAGATAATTTATGGTAATAATGGATTGTTTGTAACGGCAATAATGTAACATTTTCCGAATATAGCACCTAAGGAATCGTAATAGGAAAATAATGTGACATGGATTTTATGAGCTGGCTCTTTATTCTGCCTCACAAGTATAAAATATTTGTGGAAAGCAACTTGTCAAGTGATTCTTATGCTGTTTCATGTGATTAATACTTGATTTTAAAATAGTCGAGCAGAGCCTTGTAATTGTCTTGGGCAGTAAGGCAAGTATCTTGCATATAATTCTTGATGGCTGGCCAGTTATGCAGGCCACGATAGTAGAACATCTTAAATTCCTCAGTGATGATGAAAGGAACGATGGCGGATGCGAGACATTCCTTGAACATGACGAGGCGACCTACGCAACCATTGCCGTCCTGAAAAGGATGGATGACTTCAAATCGCTGGTGGAAGTCGATGATGTCATCCAATGCGTGGCACTTCTTTTGATTGTATTCCGAAAGCAGAGCCTTCATTTGCGTATGTACCTCCTCGGGTGGACAAGTAGCTATACCACCAACTTCATTTGGAAGTTTCTTGTAATCACCAATTCTAAACCAATCTTTTTGGCTATCCGACGTCGATAGCTTCAGCTCACGATGCAAGTCTTTGATAAAACTTTCGCTGAGTCTATCGGTGGCATGGTCGATAATCATGTCGAAGCATCGGAAGTGGTTAATAGTTTCCAACACATCATCCACGCGCACACCTTCTTCGCTACGGCATAGGTTCTCACGGATAGATACTCCATAATCTTCTTTTTTATCGGCATTATAATGCCATGTTTTGGGGTAAAGATACAATATTATGCCGATAGCGGCAAGAAACGGGTCAAAAAATATAAGATATTTATAAAACTTGCCGATAAAAAACGACTTATTATTTAAGTTGAAATCTAATGTCATTATTTGCTATTTTGGCAGCTTTTGTCAACCTTAAAATGGCTCACTTAAAAGCGCACCTATGAAAAATAATTGCAGAGTGGGGTTTGAACACCCAAAATGGTACTTAATGCGCTGGGATGCAATATGTTTGTAGGGGTGTTCACGGTGAGGTGGTGCACACATGTTTACAAGGTTTTCGCCTAAAAATTTAATTATTTTTTTAGCTGCCGGAATAATTGAAGATTGCAGGGAAAATGGTGGCTAAAAATGGGATTGCGGATTACTGGGTGGCTTGCCTATATGTTATCAATATTTCAAAGAACTTACTGCGAAAATAAGTGATTTGAAGAGCTGAAATTCAAGAAAATGGATTAAATTTGTGGCTATGGAGTGTTTGCGATAATTTTAAAAATTTGAATAAACGAGATTATGGAAATAAAGCATGACATAGAAAACGGCAGGGTGTGGACTGAAATTGAGGGCATGACTGCTGAATTGGAATATGAGGTGAATGACGGAAGTCTGAATGTGGTGCATACTTATGTGCCGAAGGAACTGGAAGGGCAGGGGATTGCATCGAAATTGGTGCAGTTCACTTTTGATTATGCAAATGCTAATGGACTAAAGCCTGCTGCAGCGTGCTGGTATGCAAAGGCCTGGCTTGAAAGGCACAAGGGATAGATTTGCAGCTTATAGCTTTCGCTTTGGGCAATATTGAAGATTTGCCGATGACAGAACCGTGCAATTATGAAAAAAAGTGGTGACAGGAATTGCTGTGTCACCACCCATATTATGATTTATTTTACAATATACTCCTATTAATATCAATCAGAGCCAAAACGGATAATTTCATGGAGAAGATTGAGATACCTTCTGTGCGTTTCATTGGCTTCATCTGAAGGATTGAGCTGTGCGCTTAATGCTGAAATTAAATCTGAATCAGCGTCAGAATGAGGAATTCTAATGTTGCACAATAGATTATTTGTACTCATAAAGCTTGAGCCTATTTTAAATCGGCTACTATATACATAATTTGGTCGAGGTGCCAATTCTCTCATTTTCCGGGCAATGTCCCTCAACCCGCGTGATTTCAAGGTGTAAATGTAGCCTACAGTAGGAACTATTTCAACGCCTCCCCTGATGTGTGCTGTGCCATTAGCTTTCCATTCTTCAGCAAGAAGTTCCGCTATTTCAGGCGCGCTGAAACCTTCTAACTCTTTCTTGAAAATAAATGTGAAATCAGGGTTGTCAAGTTGCTCAATGGCTTCTTTCATAATACTGATGAGTTCATCTTCTTCGCCATCCAGCAAATTTTCATCATCATCTTTGTCTTCAGGAATTTCAGAATATTGTCTTCTAAACCTCTTGATGTCGTCGATGAAGAAATTCTCGGCAACTTTGTAAATCCAAGTTGAGAATTTTGCTTGATTATTGAAAGAGCGTAAGGTGGCATAATTTTTCTCGCTAAGCTTTAGCTCGAAATCGCAAAGTATATCATCTAAAGCATCGTCATACGAAAAACTAAAATTATTATTTGTGTAATTACCTTTTGACAGTTTATTAAATATGCTGATAAACATAGGATTTAGTTTACTGAACAACAGATAAAAAAGAGCATTTCCTGAGTTGAGGCCATTAAAAATGTCGTCGAGAATTTCATCATCAGTTTTGTGCTGATAGATTGGATTGAGTTTTCTGATTTGTTCTTGAATGAAATCGTTCATAACTAAAGAAATAATATTAAAGGATGGCTTTCAGACGATGCAAATGTAAGACAAGAATGCGAATTATGCAAGAACGAAAGGCAGCCTTGGATTAATAATAAGATGCACATTCTATTATGTTATACTATGAAATCAATGAAAATCTATCAAAGCCATGCACTTTTTTTCAAAAAAGATGAAATAGGGGGAAAGCCGATAGGTCAGAAAGCCCAAAAAGTTGGTCATTTTCTCAAAAAAGAGGGAGTAAGAGGCATGGAAATAGGCGAAAAATGAATATTTTAGAAGAAAAAAGAGTAAAAAAGATTTGTATGTAAAATAAAAGTATTACATTTGCTGCCAAGGAGTAAGGATATTTATTGTTTTGTTCGTTAAAACTAATACTTTTACTGGCATTCACTAATGATTCCCATCTCTGAGGAATTTTAATTTTATCATTTAAATGAACATTTACATTTCTAATCTAAGCTACAGCGTAAAAGACGATGGCTTACAAGAGTTGTTTTCGGCCTATGGAGAAGTTTCATCGGCTAAAGTAATTACCGACAAATTCTCTGGACGTTCAAGAGGCTTCGGCTTCGTAGAGATGTCCGATGATGAGGCAGGACAAAAAGCGATTGACGGATTGAACGGCACCGAATTCGAAGGCCGCACAATCAGTGTCAATGTTGCAAAACCACGTGAAGACAAGCCGCGTAATTTCGCCCCTCGTGGAGGCGGATTCCGCAGATAAAAATATTCGTAACGAAGTTTTTGCAAATTAAAAGAACGAGGTGCTGAAAAGCGGCCTCGTTTTTTTATTGTCATAAAGAAGATGAAGGCGGGATCATTAGTCCCGCCTTACTTATTCTTACCGGGCAAAATATTTTGAAACAAGATATTTGGAGAACGAAAGCACATCGGCTTTTGAATCGTCGGGGACGAAGATTGGTGCGCAAGAATTGACCCAGCCTTGTTCAAAGGCTGAAACCTTGGCATTATAGATTTCTTGGCTGAATTCTTTGCCTTGACGAACAGCGGTGATTACATCAGAAATGTAGATAGTCCAACGTGGAGTGTAATAGCTGCTTATAAGTCCTGCCCAAGTGCGGCTGGCATAGTCATCGATTGTTCCGCCCCACGTGGTGATGATGTTGCGGGCATTATGCTCATAATAGTCCTTGAGCGCAGGCGTGTCGCCCATGTCGCGCGCCAGTCCGAGCCACGAGGAGAGAGAACAGTGTGGGTGCATGGCAGTGAGTGAATTGATGTCGGAAAGAAGGCCAACCATGAGGGCTGAATCACGTTGAAGTGCTGTAATGTCGTGATTTGAATAGGCTTTGTCAAAATCGTTCTTCACATCGAGGAATTTGCCTCCGAGGGCCTGACGACCGACGACAATCAGGTCGAGGCGCATGGCATTGCGGTTGCAATCGGGAACGGAAACGAGTTGCTTCCAAACTTTCAACAATGAATCGGAAGAGAATGTGATGGCAGTGCGGTAATCGGATTTGCCGAGTTTAGGGCGGTAATTGGTGAGAATGCCGTTGGTGCTTGGCAACTGGACGTAGATGCTATTATAGAGAGAGTTCCAAGCCTGACGCATTTCAGGAGAAGCGTAGCCAAGGTGGCGGTCGGCAATGGAATTGATGGAGATGGAATTGCCATTGCTGTAGGTCCAAGCCTTTTCAAACAAAAGTTCGTAAGGGAACTGCATAACGTCGAGACCTTCGAGAGTTGAGCCAATACCGGCAAAATTTGAGTTTTCAGAGGCAAGAGCTGCATCAAGCCGCTTGGCACATTCCTTGGCATTGCCATAAATAGGAGTGTTGCCTCCGAAATTTCCGAGATAGCACCAAATGTAAGGCTGACCATAGAAAGATTCAGTACGTTTCCACAATTCAGTGTTTTCGCAATGATAGTCGAGCAACATCATGCGGCCTTTCGGCACGCCATCGAGCAGGGCCTTTATTGTAGCCGGAGTCCAATGCTTTGAATCGTAGAAGAACATCCAAGCCATCTGCATCCAAACAGCCTTTTTGTCAACATCGGTCAAAGTCTTGAACATGTCGCTGGAAACCTTTTTGAGATAATCAGGTTCCCAACTCGGCGGTTCAACCTCGTTGAACGGGTCAACACCATAAATGTGGTCAGTACCAAAAAGTTTTGTTTGCTCAGTGAGGAACATTTTCTGGATTTTTGCAAACAGTGGGTCATCGGGATTCAGAAAATGACAGCGATATTTGGCATCAAATCCAGCCCATTGAGTCAAATCCTTAATGTTGGACTTAGGAAAAATATCGTGCAACTTGCCCGGAACATGGCCGGCAAAAGCAGGCAGGACAGGGTGCATATTGAGTTGACGTTCGCGGTCGAGAATGCGTTTTTGAAGTTCAATCTGATTGTCGAGCCATTGTTTAGGAAGCGGTCCGTTCCAAGAATCAATGTTTGCCATGCGATGCCAAGGAAGATAGACAGGGCCAGTGAAAAATGCGCGGATGTCGGAATCAGTCATTCCGAGTTTGCGATAAACATTATAGTAAACGGCTTCCTCGCCAGTGATGGCAAGCGGCATGTTCACGCCATTGAGAGCCATCCAATCGATAATGCGCTCCCACTGTGGCCATTGCCAAAAAGGCATGGTGTAACCGTAGGTGCAATAATTCAGGAAAAAGCGGTTTTTGACTTTAGCCTCGCCTGATTCAGGTGCGGGAACAGCCGGAAGCACTTTTGGCAATTCCACAGCGATATCGTCGTACCATGAAACGGTGGTAAGGCAATATTTCTGCAAATAACGGTTAAGGCCCATTGCCATGGAATTGGCATTGTTGCCGGTGATAACAATTTTAGAGCCTTCCGAAGCGATAGTGAAGCAATCCTTTCCATTTTTATCAGCGGATTTGCGGAAAGTGAAACTGTCGGCGTTGGAATGGAGCAAACGTTGGAGCAGGGCAGTGGCATTTGCTACGTCGGCATCAACTGTTGATTTAGTAGCTCCATTTACTGCAATACAGGACGAAATGCAAAGAGAAAAGAGCAGAATGGATAAAAGATGAGTTTTCATTTAAATGTGATTTTGTGATGAATATTTTAATGGTATTTTCGGCATCTGGGGGAATAGCCCCAAGCCATATAAAAATAAATCCATTGGCAGAAAAAAATATCTGCCAATGGATTATGAACTTTTAGTGCTTCAGCGCGGCAAGACTTGCCTCCAAAGTGGCAATTTTGCTTTGAGCGTCGGCCTGCTTTTTGCGCTCGGCTGCAACCACGGCTGCAGGAGCATTGTTGACGAAACGCTCGTTGGAGAGTTTCTTCTCGACTGACTTCAAGAAGCCTTGGAGATATGCAATGTCGGACTGAATCTTGCTGATTTCCTCATCGACATCAATGTTGCCCTGAAGAGGTACAGCATACTCAACAGTGCCAACCATAAACGGAGCGGCAGTGGAGTCCTTTTCAGACACTTCGGCAATGCCGGAGAGATTGGCAAGTTTGAGAATTACCGGCGCAAAGGCGTTGGTGAATTTGCCTGCAATCTGAAGTGAAAGGACATTCTTGTTAGGTATGTTCTTTTGGAGCCTGACAGTGCGGACGCCAGCAATAATCTGCTTGGCATCGTTCATGGCTTCGATTATGCCGGAATCAATTTTGCCAGGTTCAGGAACGCGTGCAACCATGATGCTTTCGCCATCCTTGCGCTCGCTGATGTGCTGCCACAACTCTTCAGTGATGAAAGGCATGAACGGATGAAGCAGACGCAGGAGGGAATCGAAAAATCCGAGAGTGGCATTGTAGGTGACGCGGTCGATAGGCTGCTGATAGGCAGGCTTGACAATTTCAAGATACCATGCGGAGAATTCCTCCCAGAACAGGCGATAAACAGCCATGAGGGCTTCAGAAATACGGAACTTAGAGAACAAATCCTTAACTTCGGCAAGAGTGGAATTCAGAACAGACGAGAACCACTCTACAGCCTCTTTGGCATAATCAGGCTGCTCAATATCAGCGACCTCCCAACCTTTGACAAGGCGGAAAGCATTCCAAATCTTATTATTGAAATTACGGCCCTGTTCGCAAAGAGAATCATCGTAAAGGATATCGTTGCCAGCAGGAGCGGCAAGCATCATGCCCATACGCACGCCATCAGCACCGAATTTTTCAATCAAGGTGATTGGGTCGGGAGAATTACCAAGCGACTTCGACATCTTGCGACCAAGTTTGTCGCGGACAATACCGGTGAAATAAACGTTGCGGAAAGGCTTATCGTCGCGGAAAATATAGCCGGCAATAATCATGCGCGCAACCCAGAAGAAAATGATGTCGGGAGCGGTGACAAGGTCGCTGGAAGGATAATAGTATTTGATTTCCTTGTTGTCGGGATTGCAGATGCCGTCGAACAGCGAAATCGGCCATAACCAAGAGGAGAACCAAGTGTCGAGGCAATCATCGTCCTGACGAAGGTCTTTTTCGGTCAATGATTCGTCGCCAGTTTTTTTCTTGGCAAGAACAAGAGCATCGGCAATATTTTCAGCTACAACATAACCGCCCTTAGGCAGGAAATATGCTGGAATGCGATGTCCCCACCAGAGTTGGCGCGAGATACACCAGTCCTTGGTGTCGGTCATCCAGTGACGGTAAGTGTTCTTGAACTTCGGAGGGAAGAACTTTATGGCATCGTCCATAACCGCTTTGAGAGCGGGTTTGGTGATTTCGCTCATCTTCATGAACCACTGCATTGAAAGTTTAGGTTCAATGACGACATTGGTGCGCTCACTATAACCGACTTTGTTGTTGTAATCCTCAACTTTCTCAAGCAGGCCAGCCTTTTCAAGGTCGATGGCAATCTGCTTGCGGACATCAAAGCGGTCCATGCCTACATAAAGTCCGGCAGCCTCGCTGAGAGTGCCGTTATCGTTGAAAATGTCGATTGAAGGCAGATTATATTTTTCACCGAGCATGTGGTCGTTGATGTCGTGAGCTGGAGTGACTTTAAGGCAGCCAGTACCAAATTCGATATCGACATAATCATCCTCGATGACAGGAATTTCACGGCCAACGAGAGGAACAATCACATGTTTGCCCTTCAAATGGGCATTCTTCGGATCATTAGGATTGATGCACATGGCAGTGTCGCCCATAATTGTCTCCGGGCGAGTGGTGGCAACAATCGCATAGCCTTCCTCACCTACAATTTTGTAGCGAAGATAATAAAGTTTGCTGTGCTCATCTTTATATATCACTTCCTCATCGGAAAGAGCTGTCAGAGCCTTGGGATCCCAATTGACCATGCGGACGCCACGATAGATAAGGCCTTTGTTGAAAAGGTCGACAAATACCTTGATGACGCTGCGTGAGCGGGTCTCATCCATGGTGAAAGCTGTGCGGTCCCAATCGCAGGAAGCGCCGAGCTTTTTGAGCTGCTCAAGAATGATGCCGCCATGCTCGCGGGTCCAATCCCAAGCATGCTTCAAGAATTCGTCGCGTGTGAGGTCGGTCTTTTTTATACCTTGCTGAGCCAAACGATTGACGACTTTAGCTTCAGTGGCAATTGAAGCGTGGTCGGTGCCAGGTACCCAAAGTGCATTCTTGCCCTCCATTCGGGCACGTCGGATAAGGATGTCCTGAATGGTATTGTTGAGCATGTGGCCCATGTGCAGCACTCCAGTGACGTTAGGCGGCGGAATCACGATAGTGTAAGGTTCGCGACCGTCAGGTTCGGAATGGAACAGCTTGTGCTTCATCCAGTAACTGTACCACTTGTCCTCCACTTCAGAAGGATTGTATTTTGTAGCTAAATCATTCATAAAGCCATGAAATTAAACGAAATGTGCATTACAAGGCGCAAAATTACAAAAAAAAGGCGGAAAAACGTAGAGAAATGATGTGATTGTGCGGAAAGAGAGAGTAAGTAGGGAGAAAAGAAAGGCCCAGCAACCGATGGCTACTGGGCTTTGGCGGAGAGGACGAGATTCGAACTCGTGGTAAGGTTACCCCTACGGCAGTTTAGCAAACTGCTGGATTCAGCCACTCTCCCACCTCTCCAGTTGACGAGTGTTGAACTCATTTTGCGAGTGCAAAGTTACGTCAAATATTTGAAAAAGCAAATACAAATGAAATAAATTGATTATTTTTGCCAAGTTTTACAAAACTACAATGAAAATAGGAAAATACGAAATCAAGAAAAAGACGCTAATTAGGACCATAATAGCGGTTGTGGTCATAGGAATATGCGCATGGGCATTGCCATACGCGTTGAGCGGCGCAAAAGAGGACACGATGGTGTACATTTATCCGAAAATGACACATGAGGCACTTACTGATTCTCTTAAAATGTGGTTAGGCGACGGCTATGGCAGCCGAGTGGCCAATATGATAAGCTGGAGCGGTACGGATATGGCCAACCGAGTAGGAGCATACGAGGTGAAAAAAGGAATGTCGCCATTGCGCGCAGCAAGGAAAATAACAGTGGGACACCAGAGCGGCGTGAAATTCACCTTCAACAATATCAGGACTAAGGATGAATTTGCCGCAAGAGTAGGGCTGAAATTCATGATGAGCAAGGAAGATATGCTGAAGGCTCTTAACGACACAGCATTTTGTGCAAAATACGGGAAAACGCCTGAAACAATATTGACTGTGCTTGTTCCCGACAGCTACGAATTCTACTGGACCGACAAGCCGGAAGACCTGCTTGAAAAGATGAAGGACAATTACAATAACTTTTGGGACATGAGCCGCCAAGCGAAGGCAAAGGCATTGGGACTGTCGCAGGATGAAGTTACGATTATTGCATCGATTGTGGAAGAGGAGACCGTGAAGAAAGACGAGCGCGGGAAAGTGGCACGGCTCTACATGAACAGGCTGAAAAGCGGTATGCCACTACAGGCTGACCCTACAGTGAAGTTCGCAATCGGTGATTTCAGCATAAAGAGGATTACGGAAGCGATGACAAAAACAGATTCGCCATACAACACATACCGTTTTGTAGGGCTGCCTCCTGGCCCGATACGTTTGCCTGACAAGAGCACACTTGATGCAGTGCTGAATGCACCACAACATAATTATCTGTATATGTGCGCAAAAGAGGATTTCTCGGGCTATCACAATTTCACGATCAATTTTGCTGACCATAAGGCGAATGCGCAACGTTATCGTGAGGAACTGGACAAACGCGGAATTAACTGATAAGCTACAAAAACAATAAAATAAAAAGAGCGCGACCAATTTGGTTTGCGCTCTTTTTTTGCCGTATGTTTTATTGACTATTCTGAACGGCCCGTTTTATGGCCATATTCATCGTAATAATCGGTTGAATTGCCGTTGGAGACTGATGTGCCAGTCTTGTGCCCATATTCGTCATAATAAGTAGTGGTGTTGCCGTTGGTAGTTGCCGAGCCTGATTTATGGCCGTATTGGTCGTAATAGGAGGTGCTGTTGCCGTTGGTTTGCGAAGTTTGGGATTTGCGGCCATACTTGTCGTAATAAGAGGTGCTGCCGTTTCTTGACTGTGAGGAACCGGTTTTGCGTCCATATTTGTCGTAATAGGATGTTGAGCCGTTTCTTGATTGGGCCGAACCTGATTTGCTGCCGTAGCGGTCGTAATAGGAAGATGTTCCGTTAGTTTTAGTTTTTTTGCGGCTGTTGTTTTCAGCAAACGCAGTAGTGCCGCCCACGATGAGCAGAGCGAATAAAATGCATAGTAAACGTTTCATATTTTTTCCTTTAATGATATTATTGTAAATTGGACATTGCGTGCGGCAATTGGTTTAATGCTTATTCGTCGATAGGGTTTGATGCCATAACGTCGCGTGCGAGCTGCAAGTCGCGGCGGAAGACCATCAGACGGATTGCGCCTACACTGACTGGGCCGATAGGCATAATTGTAGCCATGTTTTCGTTGGTGAGCATGCAAGGCACGCCGTTAGTTTCGAGAACGCTTTTCACCATGTTGGCTTCGATGTCGGAGCCGAATTCGCGGAATAAAACCAAATCTTCATCATTTTCCATAGCTGTAAAAATTTATGTTGTTGAAAAGAGCAAAATTTGACTTTGTGAAGTTACGAATAAAAGAGATGAAAAGCAAGGATTTTCGGGAAATTATTGATGAAAAAATGGCTAATATTGAATTAGAAAGGCATTTTGATAAAAAACGAGCAAAATATAGCTACAAATAAAAAATTATGTGCAAAAAATCAAGAAAATATCCAATATGTGCAAAAAAAAGGCTAATTTTGTAAAAGAGATAATAAGGAAGATAAGCAGAGGAAAATAGAATTCACATAAAATCATATAATATTATGACAAAGTACATATTTTTCAATTCGCGCGATGAACTGCTGCGGATAGAGATTGGCAAAGTTGTCTGCTTTGAGGCTGACGGAAATTATACAAATATAATATTGGCAAACAAGCTTAAATGCACTGTGCCATTGAATTTGACGCAGACAGCCAAAGTGCTTGAGGATAGTTTGAAGAAGGAAGCAATGCAATTTGTTCGTTTGGGCAAGAAGTGCATTGTTAATATTGAATATGTATATAGGATTAATGTTCTTAAGCAAACTTTAGTGCTGAGCGATTTTTCTGATTTTATTTACCAAGTAAACATGTCGCGTGAGGCTGCAAAGAAATTAAAGGAAGTGATTGTGCAATTAAAAAGATAATCAAATATTATGACAGAGATATTTATTGGCAGGGATGAGCAAACATCCAAATTGCGAGTATCAATAGGCAAGGAGTTTAAACTATACGGAGAGAATGGCAGTGTTCCAATGACGGTCAGCAGGCAGCATTGCTCATTGCTGATTACTGACGATGGCCGTATGAGCCTTAACAACTTACAAACTGGAAAGAATTACACTTATGTGAATGGCGTTTGTGTGGAATCCAAGCATGTTACCAAAGCCGACAAAATTGAGCTTGGCCCGAAAAAATACCGTCTTGATTTATCGAAAGCACTGATAGATGTTAAGCTACCCCCCAAGACTTATAATATAAAGCCGATTGAGAAAGTGTGGAATGATTATCATGAGACTAAGCTGAACATACAAATAAAAGAGAGAAAATTCAATGCTGTAAGGTCCGTAACCGGCATCCTCACTC
Organism: Muribaculaceae bacterium; assembly: GCA_022484565.1. Taxonomy (GTDB): domain Bacteria; phylum Bacteroidota; class Bacteroidia; order Bacteroidales; family Muribaculaceae; genus JAKVKZ01. The sequence continues at coordinate 7,812 of JAKVKZ010000031.1, read as the reverse complement.
CAGCTGCTGTGCTAATCGGTTGGATGATGGGGGGGCGTGGCACGCTTTTCTATGCATTGTATGTGGTGATATTTGTTGTGGGTTTGGTCTTGTTTATATATGCTTACAGCAGTTCATCAAAAACGCCTAAAATTCTTGATAAACTTGATAACGATTTCCGTGACAAGTATGTTTGCCCTAATCAGGATTGTCACCGATTTTTGGGATATAATAAGTACAGTGACTTGCTGAGACAAGGTAAGTGTGGATGTTGCGGTTCAAAATTTTGCGAAGAAAACAAGAAATAACGGAATCATTGTTAAAACCCCCTATTTCATACATTAATCGGCATAGTTCGTGTAATATGCCTTAAAAACTATTGACAAGGAAAAATTATGATGTAATTTTGGGCTGTCGAACAGAAAATAAGACATGAACAAAAATACGAACAATTTAAAAAAATCAAAATTATGGAAAAGAATGAAGGAACAGTACCAATGAATGGTGGACAAACAACCGTACCACCGCAGTTGAACCAAAACGCAGCAAAGCAGAATGTGCAAGGTAAGAAAACTTCCAATGGATGGCAGCGAGTAGCCATTGGCGGAGTTGCAGGTATCATGCTTGCTGGTGGCGGAATGGCATACGCAGCTAAGATGGACAGCGATAATGATTCACAGCAGCATAACAGTTCTGCTGGCCACGATACTGCCAGTCACAATGCTGCCGGTCAATCCTCTGCGCAATCTTCACATGAAGCCCATGTTGACGACAATCTCTCATTCAAAGATGCTTTCGACTCAGCTCGCGCTCAGGTAGGCCCTGGGGGTGTGTTTGAATGGCATGGCAACGTTTACAGCACAGCTACCGAGAGCGAGTGGAATGCTTCGCATCACAGCGAACACCAAAGCGCTGATGACTCTGCTGATGCAAGTAACGCTCATCATACTGATCCCACCACTGATTCAGACCATACTTCGACTCCCGATTCCAACCATGATACCCCCCAAGAGCCTGCGCAAGTGGTTGACCATGAAGTACAAGTGCTTGGAGTGGAAGAGGGCGTTGTGCAAGGTCAGGCCATGACTTATGCTGATATTGTAGCCAACAATCAGGAAGCAGTTGTGATAGATGTAAATCATGATGGCGTTTACGATGTGCTTTGGCACGACACCAATAATGACGGCGACATGCAGAGGGATGAGCTTTCCAATATTCAAGAGGCTCACTTCACCGTTGAGCAGTCAAAAATGATGATGGATAATGAGAATGAGGCTTCCATCCATGATTCTGACGGCAATCAACATGACGCTGATTCCCATAGTGCAGGCTTTGTCTCCTCTGACCACGATAATCAGGGTGGTGGGTTCAATGATTCAAATGAAGGTAACGATACCAGTCACGACACCGCCGACAACTACGATGCTGCCGACCACGACGCCGGCAGCCATGACTACATCGACAATGGTGATGTCAGCGACTACAACGCATAATAGGACAAGAAATGAAACTTGAAAGTAAAATATTAATTCTGCTCTGTCTCCTGCTTGCGCAGGGGGCAGGGTTTGCCCAGAACAAGATTTATATGGTGTCCGTTGGCATTGCCGATTATCCCGGCAAGGGCGATTTGAATTTACCGGTAAACGATGCCATTACCATGCGCGACCTCTACCGTGACAAAGCTAATGCCTCCACAGCCATTCTCACCGACAAAAAGGCGACTATTGCCAACATTGAGAACACAATTCTGACAATGTTTGCAAAGGCTGGCGAAAACGATGAGGTGGTGCTGTTCTTCAGCGGGCACGGCAATCCTGCTGGATTTTTGGCTTATGATGGAGTGCTGACCCATGCCACGGTGAGGCAATTGTTTGCCAAATGCAAGGCAAAGCAAAAAATTGTTTTTGCCGATGCCTGCTATGCCGGCAAGATGCGCATCAACAAGAAATTTGACGACACCAAGAAAAGTAAAAGTGAAGTCATGCTGTTTCTGGCATCGCGTACCAATGAAAAGTCCATTGAAATGACGATTATGCACAACGGGTTCTTTACCTTATGCCTTAAGAAAGGCCTTTTGGGCGAGGCTGATGCAAATGGCGACAAAGTAGTTACCGCTCACGAGCTGTTCAATTATGTAAGCGTTAAAGTGCAGAAAATTTCCGATGGCAAGCAGCACCCTGTAATGTGGGGCAAATTTGATGACAATATGCCCATTATGCGACTTGGAATAAAAACTACGCAAGCAATTTAATATTAAATAATTATGAATTTGATAAGAATACAGTGTCCTAAGTGCCATGCAGTGCTCACTCTTAATGATGCGCCTGGGCTAGTGAATATGAACGTGACCTGTCCAAAATGCGGACATCATGCCAAATGCGGCACTTTCTATGCCGTGCAGCCAAATGTGGGGAAAAGCAACGAGAAGCCCACGGAAAAGCCAACAGATTTTTCAAAAAATAACGTCACCAAGCCGGGAATGTTGTGCGTGCCTGATGGAGGCAGATATTCACTGAAAATCGGCAGGAACACTGTGGGGCGAAGAACTGCGAACTCTGCGGCAATGATTCAGATTCCCGATGCCACAAGCACCATGAGCCGAAGCCATGCCATAATTGATGTGGAGCAGTTGCCCGACGGAAGACTTGTGCATATCTTCCAGAACGACAAGAACATGAACGACACCTTTATTAATGATGTGAAACTTGAAAAGGATGACCGCATTGTGCTCACTGGCGGTGAAGCCATCAAGATGGGCAAGGCCGTGGCGTTCTTCATGCTTGCGGATTCCTGATGCGGGGCGCTAATCAACTGAAACGATAAATATATTTTTTTTACGACAATGAAAATCTCGATATATCAGCCGCTGAACATTCATGAACTTGGACAGCGTGAAAATCAGGAGGACAGCATATTTCCGGCATCAGGACAAAGTGATGCCGGAGAGCGCCTCTACATGGTGTGCGACGGAATGGGCGGACATGAATCAGGTGAAGTGGCGAGTGCCGCTGTGTGCGGTGCGCTGAGTGAATATTTCACATCCAAAGTGCCGGCAGAGGATTCCGTTAGCACCGACACTTTCAATGCTGCGCTTGCTTATGCCTACGATGCGCTTGACCGAAAGGACAATGGCAAGACGCTGAAAAAAATGGGTACCACGCTTGCCATGGTGATGCTGCACCGCGGCGGTGCGCTTGCCGCACATATAGGCGACAGCAGGATATATCAGATTCGGCCTGCTGAAAAGCGGATAATCTATGTGAGCCGCGACCATTCACTTGTCAACGACCTTTATGCCATTGGTGAAATCACCAAGGAGCAGATGAAGACCGCACCTAACCGCAACGTAATCACCCGTGCCATGCAGCCTTGCATGGAGCGCCGCGACACTGCCGAAGTGGCTCAGATTACCGACATCGAGGCTGGCGACTATTTTTATATCTGTTCCGATGGCATGCTTGAAAAGATGGAGGATGAGGAGATTGTAGGGATTTTCAGCGACGAAAAGTTGACTGATGAGCAGAAACGCGATGCGCTGATTGAAGCCACGGTAAACAACAAGGACAATCATTCGGCCCAAATCATCCGCATAAAGAGCGTGGAGCAGGAAGAAGAGGATGCGGAGGTGATCAGTTGCGATTCGGATAAAGAGCCGGCTGAAAATAGTGCAGCGGATGAAAGCAGCACAAAAGTGGAACCAAAGCATAGGTCATTTCTGAAAAGGCTGTTTGGCATTGGTATCATTGTGGCTGTATTGATGATGGGTTATACTTTGCAGGCAAAAAATATGAATGTAGTTCACAGCACAAGTGGGAAGCCTAAAACTGAGACTAAAAAGACTGATACTAAGCCTGCTAAAAAGGTGACTGGCAATAAGACGACAAAAAAGACAGGAGGGAAAGTAAAGAATAACCGCAAAAGGACAGAGAGGCAGGAGGAAACATATACACCAGTGCAGCCTGTTCATCATGTAACTCCGGCGGAAAGGGCAATGCAGGACATAGCGATGGTGCATGTGGCAGGCGGGACATTCACAATGGGCAGCACAGGTAGTGATGCAGATGATGATGAGAAGCCGCTGCACAGCGTGAGCGTGGGCGGATACTACATAGGCAAGTACGAGGTGACGCAGACGCAGTGGACAAGCATCATGGGCAGCAACCCGAGCTATTTCAAGGGCGACAACCGTCCTGTGGAAATGGTGAGCTGGACAGACTGCTGCAGGTTCTGCAACGCGCTGAGCGACCATTACGGCCTGCAGCGGTGCTACAGCATCAGCGGCAGCGGAGATGACGTAACTGTGACGATGGTGCGGAGCAGCGGAGGCTTCCGGCTGCCTACTGAGGCGGAATGGGAGTTTGCCGCCCGAGGCGGAAACAGCAGCGGAGGCTACAAATATTCAGGAAGCGACAATATCGGTAATGTGGCGTGGTACACTGATAATAGTGGAAACGCTACCCACGATGTAGGCGGGAAAAACAGCAACGAGATAGGCATCTACGACATGAGTGGAAATGTTTATGAATGGTGCTGGGACTGGTACGGAGCATACACGTCGCAGGCGCAAACTAATCCCACTGGCGCTTACAGCGGGTCGTACCGCGTGCGCCGCGGCGGCAGCTGGAGCCGCTATGCGCAGTGCTGCCGTTGTGCGTACCGCCGCCGCAACAGCCCCAGCTACCGCGACAGCTATCTCGGCTTACGCCTCGTTTTGGCTCTATAGTTCTGCGGATGTCCGTCTTTCAATAAGCTGAAGCGATGAGCGAGCGGCGGATTGCGAGCGGCGAATGAGGGACGAAAGAGCAAGCCGCAAGGAGCGGCGAGAGAAAGGCGTGGAAATTTGTCCGCGAAGCGGACCGAAAAAATTTAAATAATGGCAAAGAATAATCAGTAAAATTACAAATGGAAACGAGCGGAAACAGAAAAGGGAGAATTGCAGTGGCATGGATAGTGGCACTATTCATGGTGCTGGCAGTTGGCTTCAGTTTGCAGGCAAAAAATAGGAATGTAGTTCACAGCACAAGTGGGAAGCCTAAAACTGAGACTAAAAAGACTGATACTAAGCCTACTAAAAAGGTGACAGGCAAAAATACTGGGCGCAAGGTAACTGTTACCACTCATCATGTAAAGAAAGGGAAGCCGATTTCGACAAGCGGAGCAGTGGATTTGGGCCTAAGCGTGAGGTGGGCTGCATATAATGTGGGCGCAAGTTCGCCAGAGGAATACGGAGGATATTATGGCTGGGCAGACCCTACAGGAACAAAAACATCAACAAATCTAAGTGATTATCCAAGCGCAAATCCTCCGAGCAACATCAGCGGAACAAGCTATGACATAGCGCGTGCAAAATGGGGAGGAAACTGGCGATTGCCGACTAAAGCTGAGCAGCAGGAGTTGGTCGATAAATGCACATGGACTTGGACCACATATAAAGGAGTGGAAGGCATGAAAGTAACAGGCCCTAATGGCAACAGCATATTTTTGCCTGCGGCCGGTGGCCGTGGCGGCACTGATGTGGGCAGCGTCGGTACGTACGGCAACTACTGGAGCGGTACGCTCAACGAGTGCAGTGCCAATTTCGCCTACAATTTGGGCTTCGGCAATAATGGCTACCTCTACGTGGGCATCTACTACCGCATCAACGGCTTTACAGTTCGGCCAGTTGTAGAATAAAGCGAACGAAAGTGAGCGGATTGATTATTGATTATTCAGGAAACGCTTTCCGTGTCGCTTTGCGGCGCGGAAAGCGCAAAAAAATCCGAAAAAACAGTTGCGAGCAAACAGACAAGAAAAGCATTAAAAAGTTGACAGAATAGACAAAAAAGCATAAATTTGCAACGAAAAGAGAATGGAACTGAAAAATGGAAGCAAAACGACAGACATTAAGTGAGGGCGCAAGGCTGAGAAGTGAGGCTTACACCTACAAAATAGAGAAGGTGCTGGGGCAAGGAAGTTTCGGCATCACATATCTTGCAAGCACAAAAATAAAGGTAAAGACCAAAATCAGCGGGCCGTTGGGCGAAATTGAGACGGAGCGTGAAGATGAAATGAAGGTTGCCATCAAGGAATTCTTCATGAAGGACTACAGCAACCGCGAAGCCAGCGGAGTAATAAGCGAAGCCTCGAACAGCGAAGTGGTGAAGGACTACAGGAGGAAATTCAGGCGCGAGGCGGAGAATCTGTCGAAAATGCACAATGAAGGCAACAAGGAGAACCATATAGTGAAGGTGATAGAAGTGTTCGACGCAAACCAGACGTGCTACTATGTGATGGAATATATAGCAGGCGAAACGCTCGACGACTATGTGAAAGCCCACCACGGACTTCAAGAGGCTGAAGCACTGAGCTGCATACGCACTATAGGCGAGGCACTGGCATCGATGCACTCACAGAAAATGCTGCACCTTGACCTGAAGCCAAAGAATGTGATGCGACGCAGCAACGGTGAGCTGCTGCTGATTGACTTTGGCCTGTCGAAACAATATGACAAGAAAGGAATGCCGGAATCGAGCACCGACGTGGGCCTTGGGACACCCGGATATGCTCCGATTGAGCAATCGAACATGATAGCGGGGCAGAATTTTCCTGCGACGATAGACATTTATGCTTTGGGAGCCACGCTCTACAAAATATTGACAGGCGAGATTCCACCGCTCGCATCGGAAGTGCTGAATAAAGGCAGAGGCCTATTAAATGCCGAAATGCAGAAGCATGGAGTGAGCGAATCCACAAAATTGCTTGTGTGCAAAGCAATGTCGCCACTGAAGGCGAAACGCCCGCAGACAGTAGATGAATTTCTGGGGATGATTGGGCAAGAGCCTGGTACGGGTGATTGGGACACGGAAAATGGTGGTGATGATGATGGTGGCACGGTAGTGGTAGATGGTAATGATAGTGATGGAATTACTGTGATAGATGGCGAAACCGATAATGGCGGCAACACAGCGTGGTGGAAGAATAAATATGTGGTGATAGCGGCATCGTGCATAGTGGGAATATTGATAGCAGTAGGCATCGTGACGTTGGCCACTGGCGGCGTAATAGCGAACAAAGATACAGTAACCGCAACCGACAGCGTGAAGGATAAGGCCTTCAGAGCAGTGGATGGGACAATGTACTCCTACAGCGGATATGTGAAAAACGGGAAACCCAACGGTGAAGGCAAGGCTGTGTATTCCGACAATTTCGTGTACGAAGGCAATTTTGTTGACGGCAAACGAGTGGATGACGTGGCAAAGGAAACTACATCGAGCGGAGATGTATATGTCGGCTCTTTCGTCAACGACAGCCGGGTGAAAGGAAAATACACCTCAAAGTCGGACGGAGGCTATTTTGAAGGCATATTCAAGAACGATGCACCTTACGATGGAATTTGGTACTATGCCAACGGGGATGTGTATTCGAGAGTGACAAACGGCAAAGAGAAACTGGAATAACGGATAAACATAAAAAATCACAGAGCATCCATGCGGAAATATCCGTAAGGAGGCATAAATGTGCCTGAAAGCGCAAGTCACGCCACCGAATGGCAAATAGGGAAATAATTAGTAACTTTGCAGCGAAAATAATGAAATGACTAAGGAACGGCAAAAGGATGGAATGGCTAAGTTCAGTATTTATTGAACATTCGGCACTGCAGGCTGTGGTGGTGCTGTCGATAATATGCGCTGTGGGACTTGCACTTGGAAAAGTGAAAGTCCTCGGCGTTTCACTTGGCGTGACGTTTGTGTTCTTTGCCGGAATTGTGGCAGGACATTTCAAGATTTCGATTGATTCACAGATGCTGACTTATGCTGAAAGTTTCGGACTGGTGCTGTTCGTGTATGCACTTGG
>JAKVKZ010000030.1 GCA_022484565.1 Muribaculaceae bacterium | reverse complement strand
CTTTTCATTGGCGAAATTTTCCGCTTTGTTCACCATCATTTTCTTAAGGACTGATTCCATAATATATTTCTGAATTTTTCAATCCGATTTCATCAATTTCTGCCAAAATTTCATCATTTACTATTTAGAATGGTTACAAATTGTCACTTTTTCTGACACTTTTTCACCTTCTCCTTTTCTTTTTCCGTTGGCACGCACTTTGCAACTTCTATAAGTGGGTTCCCTCCCGAAGCGAAAGCCGAAGGCAAGAAGCTCAAAACAAATTAGTTAATATCAATTTAATTATAGGAGATTTTAATCATGTTACCATTAAGAAGAAATCAAAATTGGTTACCGAGTGTTTTCAATGATTTATTTGACAATGATTGGGTTGAAAAAACTTACGTTACAGCTCCTGCTGTTAATGTCCTTGAACACGAAAACGCTTACAGCGTTGAAGTTGCCGCTCCGGGCATGACTAAAGATGACTTCAAAGTTAACCTCGATGAGGACAACAATCTGGTAATTGCTCTTGAAAAGAAATCTGAAACTTCTAATAAGGACGATAAGAAAGCTCAGGATACTCACTATCTGCGCCACGAGTTCTCTTACTCACAATTCCGTCAGACGATGATTCTGCCTGAGGATGTTGATAAGGAGAAAATTTCGGCTCACGTCGAGAATGGCGTACTTTCCGTTGAACTTCCTAAGATTTCTAAAGAGGCTCTCAAGAAAGAAGTAAAAGCTATTAGCGTCAACTAATTTTGCACGCTGCTTTCAAACTAAGTTACGTTAACTGACACATAAGTTCTGGGGCCACGCTCACCTATTGGGCGTGGCCTTTTTTGTGCCTGTCCCCAAACTGTTTATTTCGGCTTTTCAGCCAAAAAATCATCATCTGCGCAATCCTCAATTTGTTTTTCCTCTCGTCTTGTGGTAACTTTGCACCTCTATTCTGAATTATTTTTAATGAAGCAGCGTAACACCACTATTTCCATCGTCAAGGGCATTGCCATCATCCTCATGGTCATCGGCCACGCCGAATGTCCGGGCTTGCTTCTGACGTTCATCTACGAGTTCCACATGCCCATTTTCTTCATCACTGCCGGCTATTTCTTCAGCCGTCGCAATATTGATAATCCTTGGGACTTCTGTGCAAAGCGGTTCAAGGGCCTTTATCTGCCTTTCGTGAAATGGAGCATATTTTTCCTTGTGATTCACAATTTGCTGTTTCATTTCGGAATTCTCAATGAGCAGTTCGGCAATTGGTCGGGCGGGGTCACGCATCCCTACTCTATGTCGCAGGCTCTTCAGCGTCTTGTCAACATTGTCTTTTCCATGGCTGGCTACGATGAGTTCCTTGCCGGTGCGTTCTGGTTCTTCCGTGCTTTGCTCATTTCGAGCATTCTGTTCCTGATTCTCTATCGCCTGCTCGATGGCCGTTCCAAATGGCTTCATGGCTCTAACGTGGCCATCGTCATTGTGCTTGCTGCAATTGCATTTGCCGCTTTCCGCATTTCCAACGGTCTTAAGGTTACGACTGTGGTTCAAGGCGGAATCCGCGAGAATTGGGGCGTTATTTTCTTCGGTATCGGCATGATTTACCGCAATTACGAGGCAAAACTCCGTGAATATTGGTGGCTATCGCTGATTTTCTGCGCTCTGCTCGTTGGCGGTGCCACAATTCCGCTTGGCGGCATGTCGCTTGCCCCTAACCTCCACGATGCTTTTGTCTTGCCTCTCACTGGCACTATTGGTTTCTTGATGGTTCATCAGGTGTCGGCGGCCATCGATCGCCACGACAATTTCATCAAGCGGTTCCTTGCATTTTGCGGCGAGAACACTCTCTATATCTTCGTTTTCCACATTTCCGCTTTCAAACTTGTCAGCCTGCTGAAAATCTGGATTTTCAATCTTCCTTTTGCCGAAGTAGGTTGCCACATGGTTGTCCACGAGCCTCACGACTGGTATTTCTGGATTTTCTACACCATTGTTGGTGTCGGTCTTCCTTTGGCTTGGATTTGGTCGTATCGCAGGATAAAATCTAATGTGGTTACCCGTCGGTTGGCTAAAACTGATCGCCATGAATAACCGTTTCTCTGCTGTGGTTCTCGACTTCGATGGTACTGTCGGCGACACTGAATTCAGCATCATTTCCACTGCGCAATCCACTTTGGCGGCTTTGCATTTGCCGCCTGTACCCGATTCCAGCATCAAGGCGCTTATCGGCGTTCCCCTCCGCGATGTTTTCGGCGCTCTTTCCGACAATCACGATGATGATTTTCTTGATTTTGCCGCTTCAACTTACCGCAGGATTTATGTTGAGGAGAATAGCATTGCAAAAGTCACTCTTTTTCCTGAAGTGGCTTCCACTCTTTCCGCTCTGCACGCTGCTGGTGTTTTCTTGGCGATAGCCTCAAGCCGTGGCCATGCTTCTCTGGAGATGATTACTGAGCATCTCGGCATCAATGGATTTATTGGCATGATTGTCGGTGCGGAGGATGTACTTAAGTCCAAACCTGCGCCCGACATGGTTCTTAAAATCCTTGATTCCAATTCTATCAATCCCGATGCTGCTTTGGTGGTTGGCGACACGTCTTTCGATATCGCGATGGGTCATTCCGCAGGCTGCCGCACTTGCGGCGTTTCCTACGGCAATCATCCTGTCCCGCGATTGAAGTCAGCTGGTGCCGACTACATTATTTCTTGCTTTTCGCAGTTGCTGGGACTTGTGCTTTAATTTGTACTTTAAATTCGTATTTTCCCGCTTTCAGCTCTTGTTTCTTACTTATTCCGCCATTATTCGGCAGTATCAGTGTTGCCGATGTGTTTGCCGGCACGGTCACTGAATATGTGTAGCCTTTACCTGCACGCTGCCACCCGCTTTCTATCCTTCCGTAAGGTGAGTCGAAGTGTGCCTTCACATAGTCGAATGTTCCGCCGATTGATGGCTGAAGTATGAAATGCTTGTACCCCGGATTGTTCTCATCCACCTTTATTCCGGCTGAATAGCCCATCATCCATTCTTCTATCGCTCCGTAGGAATAATGGTTGAACGAGTTCATGTCCACTGGCCCGAATCCGTTTTCTATTGTATATGAGTTCCACCTTTCCCACACTGTTGTCGCGCCTTGCAGCACTGGATACAGCCACGATGGATATGCTGTCTGTTGGAACAGTTTATAGGCGAGGTCTCCATGTCCGTTGTCGCTCAGCACTTGCGTGATGAATGGTGTGCCAATGAATCCTGTCGTCAGTGTGTTGCCGTGCTTCACCACATTGTCCACAAGCAGTTTCACTGCCTTTTTCTTGTTCACTTCGTTCAGCAGTCCGAACTTCAATGGCATTATGTATGAAGTCTGTGTGTCAGCTATACCGTCTTTCGGGGTTGACAGGAACCAGTCTTTGTTGTAATTCGTTCCGAACAGGTCTGCCACTGGCGGAACGGTTGTTTTCCCGTCTTTCGCCACGAAGTGTCTGTTGAAACTTTCCTTGATGTTTGTCAGCAGGTCGGCGTAATGTTTTGCGTCGGCGGTCTTTCCCAATGCCGTTGCGGCCTTTTGCATTATCTCTGCGTCCATTCCGAAGAATGCCGTGTTTGTCAGCATCGAGTTGCTTGGGTCAAGTGCCAGCCAGTCGCCAAAGCCTCCGTAAGGCTGCACGTAGTCCACTGCTTCCTTTTCAAGATAGTCAAGATAGCGTTTCATCGATTCATAGCTTTCAGCAAGTAATCTCGTGTCGCCGTATTGCAGATATGTCTGCCATGGCACCACTGTGCCTGATTCCATCCATCCGAGGCAACCTCCGCCGCGTCCGTCGCCGTTCCCGTCGGTAAGTGTCGGCGCGAATATCACGAATGAGCCGTCTTTGCCTTGGTCGTCGCGGATTGAATTTAACCATCTGCGGTAGAATGGTTCTACGTTGGCGTTATATGTAGCCGATTTTGCGAAGATTTGCGCATCGCCTGTCCAGCCTAGCCGTTCGTCACGTTGTGGGCAGTCGGTCGGTATCGAGATGAAGTTTCCGCGCTGTCCCCACAGAATGTTCTCGTACAGTCTGTTTATGTTTTCATCCGATGTTTCGTAGCCGCTTGTCTGTTCTCCTATCGATTCCAGCACAAGCCCTTCCACGTCGGCAAGTGCGAGTGGAGCTTTCAGCCCGTGTATTTCTATGTATCTGAATCCGTGTTGGGTGAAGTGCGGTTCAAATGTTTCTCCCGCTGCGTCGCCTTTCATCACGTACACGTCGGTTGACAGTGCGCTGCGGTAATTGTCGGTGTACACTTGCCCTTTCATCTTTTCATATTGTTCCAGTGTGTATGGCGGCACTGGTTTTGTCGGCAGTGTCTCTGGGTATATCATTTCTCCGTATTTCAGCACTATGCTGTCGCCCGCTGCGCCATGCAGCTTTATTCGTGGCACTCCGGCCATGTTCTGACCCATGTCGTACACCCACACGCCTTTCACTGGCTCTTTCACCGATTTTGCCGTCAAAGTTATGTTGTTGCGTACCGGCGAGCCGATATATGCCTGAATTGCTATGCTGTCGTCGGGTGCTGCGAGTATGTCAACGTTGCTCCACTTCGATGTGTCGCATTTCACCTCACTCCATTTTGCCACTTCTCGGCGTGCGTCGTATGTCTCGCCGTTCAGCATTCCGTCGGCTATCACTGGACCGTTGTCGTTGCATAGCCACGATGAGTCGCTCACCACTGTTGTCCTTGTTCCGTCATCGTAGTCTATCACGAGTTTTGCCATCAGCGATTCCCGTTCGCCGTATTGGTCTTGCCAGGCTATTTGGTATGCCATTACGTTGCTCCACCAGCCACTTCCAAGTGTTGCGCCTATGGCGTTTTTCCCTTGGTTGATGAGTGATGTCACATCATAGGTGTTGTACATTATTCTGTTTCTGTAGTCGGTCCATCCGGGGTTGTAGAAATCTGCCCCTACTCTTTTCCCGTTCATTTGGCATTCATATATCCCTCTTGCCGTGGCATAAAGTCTTGCCGACTTCACTTTTCCATCCACTTCAAATGTCTTGCGCAGCAGCGGTGCGGAATTTTGGTCGCCGATGTCTCCTATTTCCACATCGTTGTCGTTTTGCGATATTATTGTGTTGTCCAGCGTGGCAAGCAGGTTGCCCGACTTGTATTTGCTCACAAATGCGCTCTGCAACGTCGCGTCACCGCTCACTCCCACTTTATAAAGTCTGCACACCGTGCGGCGTTCACTTACTGGATAAGGTGCTGCCACAAACAGATATTTGTCAGCTTCCGCACTTACATTTGCGGGATTTGCCATCTCGTTTCCGTCAATTTCCACATAATATCGGTAGCTGAAGCAGTGTTGCGATGACAGGTTGTCGATTCTCACCGTGTGCCGGCTGCCGGCTATCAGGCAGTCCTCGGTTGCGCTCACTGTCTCTTTTCCATCCACCACATATCCAATCTGCACATTTTGGTGGTCGCCTTGCCTCAGTTCCACGAAGCAATAGTTGTTCACATCGCGTGCGCCCCAAATCACTCTTGCCTTGTCGCCTTGGAAGTCTATCAGGCAGTCAAGTCCGAAACTCGACCGCAATGGCGACATTCTTATTTCCGATGAGCCTATCCATTGGGCATTGCTCCAGCCGTCTATGCCTGTCTCGAACCATGCCGGCTCTGCTGCTTTCGCTTCTTCGCCTTGTTCGTCAGTCACAGTCACATTCCAGTAATAGCGTGTCGCTGGCTTCAATTTTGTGCCGGCGTAGGGAATTGCCACTGATTTGTCTGAATTTATTTTCCCCGAATCGTACACGTAGTTTCCGCTGGCCAATGCCGCTTCACTTTCCGCCACCACAAGCCTGTATGCCTGCTGCGACGCTCCACGTCGTGTCGCGCTCATCTGCCATCCGAATTGCGGAGCGGCCACATCTATGCCGAGGGGATTATTCATGTATTCCGTTGTCAGATTCACTACATCTGCCAAACTCGTGTTCACGGCAACTGCTGCCATCAGCACAGCTATAAGGATTCTGAGGCTTTTCATAAAATAGTTGTTTATGTTGTTGTTCGTTTTATGTGCCCACAAAGTTACAATCTTTGTTGCGCCAAAGCAAAGAAAATCGGAAATATTGGTCTGAATTTCACCACTTGTCGCAATTATTTTCAGTAAGTTTCCGTCACTGTTATCGCTGCCAAGTCTCCACCTCGCCTTGTCCCGATTTTCCTGAATGTCTATTTCTTTATCTTGGCCATTTCTGCTTTGGCTTTCTCGTAACCTTGGTCAGCCGACTTTTTTATCAGTTCCACTCCTTTCACATAATCTTTCGCCACTCCTGTTCCGTCAAAATAGCACCTTCCGAGGTTGTATTGTGCCATTGCATTTCCTTGGTCGGCGGCCTTCTTGTACCATTCCACGGCTTTGCTGTAGTCTTTTGCCACTCCATAGCCGTTGGCATAGCATCCTCCAAGGTTGTTTTGCGCTGCGGAATAGCCTTTTTCGGCAACTTTTTCAAATAGTTTCACTGCCTTTCCGTAATCTTGCGCTCCTTTAAAGTAGTATTGTCCAAGTGCATATTGCGCTTCTGTATAGTCTTGGTCTGCCGATTTCTGAAGCAATTCCACTGCTTTTGCCTCGTCTTTCGGCACTCCCTCGCCGTTTACATAGCATATTGCAAGGTCATATTCTGCACTTGCCAAGCCTTGTTCCGCTGCTTTTCCAATCAGTTCCGCAGCCTTGTTGTAGTCCTTTGCCACGCCTTCTCCGTGCAGGTAGCACAGGCCCAGCATATATTGCGCTTCGGCTGAACCTTGGTTGGCGGCTTTCTCGTACCATTCCACGGCTTTTGCCAAGTCTTGTTTCACTCCGTATCCGTTGGCGTAGCACACTGCAAGGTCATATTGTCCTTTCGGATAACCTTGGTCGGCTGCTTTTTGGAACCATTCCAATGCTTTCACATCGTCCTTTGCCACGCCTTTTCCATTTGCGTAGCACATTCCCATGTTCACTTGCGAGTCTGCATTGCCTTGCAAGGCTGCTTTCTGGAACCATTCAAATGCTTTTCCGTAGTCTTGCGGCACGCCGTTGCCGCTCTCGTAGCACACTCCCATATTATGTTGTGCGTCGCTGTCGCCTTGGTCGGCTGCCTTTTGGAACAGTTCCACGGCTTTCCCGTAGTCTTTCGCCACGCCCATGCCCATTATGTAGCACAGTCCAAGGTCGTATTGTGCCTTTGCATATCCTTGTTCTGCCGCTTTTCCGAACCATTCCGCGGCTTTTGCGTAGTCTTTTGCCACTCCGTGGCCTCCTATATAGCAGATTCCTATTTTCCGCTGAGCCTCAGCATTGCCTTTATTTGCAGCTTTCGTGTACCATTCCGCGGCTTTTGCTGTTGTTGTTGAGTCCTCTCTGTATATGTCGCCCAGCAGA
Source organism: Muribaculaceae bacterium (assembly GCA_022484565.1). Lineage (GTDB taxonomy): Bacteria > Bacteroidota > Bacteroidia > Bacteroidales > Muribaculaceae > JAKVKZ01. The sequence continues at coordinate 31,052 of JAKVKZ010000030.1, read as the reverse complement.
TTCATTGCTTTCACATTTCCTTTGTCCGCGGCTTTTTGTGCGAATCCTATGGCTTTCTGGTAGTCTTTTGCCACATCAGTGCCGTTGCAGTATGCCTCCGCCACTTTGTATGCGGCTTCTGCGTCGCCCTTATTCGCTTTTTTTGTCAACTCTGTAATATTATTCACTCCGTAAGCGCCCGCAATTATCATTTGCAGGATTACTATCAATGTGCCGATTCTCTTCATATTCTTTTGTTTTTGATTTCGTTTAAAATTTCTTCAGAGAGATAGCCCGACGGTTTTTTTCACGCGTATCCTTACCCCCTGTCTCAATTCATTATTTATTTTTCAAGCGCGGCCTCGGCCCTTTCATAACCTTGTTCAGCTGCCTTTTTAATCCATTTCAGCCCTTTGCTTTTGTCGCGTTTCACTCCCTTGCCGGTTTTATAGCACATTCCGAGGCTGTATTGTGCCCATGCGTAATCCTGTTCAGCAGCCTTCTTAATCCATTTCGCCGCCTTTCCGTAATCCTTTTGCACGCCGTTGCCGTTATAGTAGCACAGTCCAAGGCTGTATTGTGCCCTTGCCACGCCTTGTGCAGCCGACTTCTTAATCCATTCTGCCGCCGTTTTGTAGTTCTGTTGCACTCCATTTCCGTTGTAATAGCATTGGCCAAGTTTATATTGTGCCTCGGCAAATCCTTGTGTCGCTGCTTCATTGTACCATTCCGCTGCCTTTCCGTAATCTTGGCTCACTCCCTCGCCTCTTTCGTGGCAAAGTCCAAGATTGTATTGAGCGTCCATATCGCCTTGTGCGGCTGATTTCTTATATAGTTCCACGGCTTTTTCCAAGTCTTTCGGCACTCCATAGCCGTTATGATATAATGCTCCAAGGCAGTATTGTGCTTCCGGGTCGCCCTGCTCAGCAGCTTTCCCGTACCATTCCGCCGCTTTTGCGTAGTCCTGCGGCAGTCCGTTGCCGTATGCGTAATGGTTGGCGAGGCTGTATTGGGCTGCCACGTCACCTTTCGTGGCTTCTTTGGTCAATTCCTCGAAATCCACGCAATATGCCATCACACAGCACATTTGCAGAAACAGTGCCAGCATGTAAATTCTCTTCATAATCATTAAATTATAATTGGTTTTCTTTGCTACAAATATATCACATTTCCGCCCCAAATCAAAATATTATCAGCAAAATCCCCTAAAATCATCTTTCTTCCGCATTTTTCCGATTTATTCCGTCGTTTCGCCCTTTCTGGCATGCATTTTGTCCATTTTCAAGTAATGTTAATCTAACTTTTAAATTAATGATTATGGATAGCAAAATCGAAAAGAAAAAGGTCTTCGTTCCGGGCGATGCAGTTGCTTATTCCGATGGTGGAATAGTAAGTAAGGAATTTGTGCACAGTAAGGCAGGCAGCATCACGTTGTTTTCCTTCGATGCCGGTCAGCGTCTCAGCGAGCATTCCGCCCCGTTCGATGCCACCCTTCAAATCCTTGATGGCGAGGCTGAAATCATGATTGATGGTGAATTATTTCACCCCAAAGCTGGTCAGATGCTTATCATCCCAGCCAATGCCCGCCATTCCGTCAATGCTGTTCACCGTTTCAAGATGATGTTGACCATGATTCGTGGATAGTTCATCCCAATCCATCGCCATAAAAAAAGCGGCACGCCTGAATCTTTCCAGTCATGCCGCTATTTTTTTAAATTATAGAATAGATAGTTTCCACGTTTCTCTTAACGCTCACCCAATCTAATAAGTGCATCTTTTGCTTTATCATAATTTTGCTCAGCAGCTTTCCTATACCATTCCACTGCCTTAGTCGTGTCCAATGCCACACCTACGCCAGTCTCGTAATACAATCCAAGCATATATTGTGCTCCTGGCATACCTTGTTCTGCAGCTTTAAGATACCATTTCGCAGCTTTCTCATAATCTCTTTCTACCCCATTGCCAAGTGAATAGAAAACTCCAAGATTGCATTGTGCTTCTGCTATACCTTGCTCAGCAGCTTTCCTATACCATTCCACTGCCTTCACATTATCTTCAAGCTTTGAATAACACACAGCAAGGTCATATTGTGCCAATGCAAAACCTTGTTCTGCTGCTTTTCTATACCATTCAATCGCAATAACCATATCCTTTTCCACGCCTGTGCCATGTAAGTAGCTTGAACCAAGCATGTATTGTGCTCCTGCATTGCCTTGATTTGCAGCCTTCCGGAACAAATCCACCGCTTTAGCATAATTCTGTTCTACACCTGTGCATTTATAGTAGCAAATAGCAAGATCGATTTGTGCAGCTGCATAATCTTGTTCCACTGCCTTCTGATACCATTCTACAGCCTTAACATTGTCATTGAACTGTGAGTAACACCTTCCAAGATTATGCTGTGCTTCTGCATCTCCTTGCTCTGCCGCTTTCTTGTACCATTCCACGGCCTTGAGAATATCCTTTGTCACACCAGTTCCATATTCATAACACAATCCAATATTGTTCTGTGCTTTTGCAAATCCTTGTTCAGCTGATTTTTGATATAATTCCATCCCCTTAGCTTCATCTTTTGGCACGCCATCGCCAAATAAATAACATCTACCGAGACTAAATTGGGCTGAAGCATTGCCTTGTGTTGCTGCTTTCCTGTATAAATCCACAGCCTTGGTCATATCCTTTGATACACCTTCACCATTTTCATAGTACCATCCAAGCATGAATTGTGCGGATGATTGACCCTGCTCTGAAGCCTTCTGATACCATTCTATTGCCTTAGCTATATCCTGAGGCACGCCATAACTGAAAGAATAGCAAAGGCCAAGATAAAATTCAGCGTCTGCATTTCCCTGCTCAGCTGCTTTGCGATACCATTCCACTGCTTTCTCATAACTCTTGGGCACATCTTGACCAGTAAAATAAAACAACCCAAGCATAGACTGTGATTCAGCATCTCCTGCATTGGCTTTTTCCGTCAATTGCTCTATATTATTCATTCCAAACACAATTGCACTAAATGTTTGCAGTAGTAATAACAGCATGAAGATTCGTTTCATAATGACATTAAATTTAGAAGTGATTAAGTTCACAAATATACAGCATTTAATATCTCAAATCAAAATATTTCCCCCGAAAAACTCCAAAAGCAGAAAATACTAAGCCATAATGCCCAATAAATAGTTCATCCCAATCCATCGCCATAAAAATGCGGCACGCCTGAATCTTTCCAGTCATGCCGCTATTTTTATCTTTTCTTTTCAGCCCAAAATCCTCATTCCTGAACATTCAATTTTTTGAGTGCCTCTTTTGAACTTTCATCTCCTTGCGCTGCTGCCTTTTTATAGAATTCAATTGCCTTATTGTTGTCCTTCGTCACTCCATAGCCATTTTCATAGCACAGGCCAAGATTATATTGTGCATGGGCATAACCTTGCTCTGCCGCCTTCTGATACCATTCCACAGCTTTTCCGTAATCCTTCACCACGCCACAGCCTCGTTCATAGCACACGCCAAGATTGTATTGTGCTTTTGCCAATCCCTGCTCTGCGGCTTTCTTATACAATTCTGCTGCTTTTCTGTAATTTTTTGCAACACTTCCGCCGAAATAGTAGAATCCGGCAAGACTGCACTGTGCGTTAGCGTCACCCTGATCTACTGCTTTCTGCAACCATTTCACGGCCTTTTTGTAATTCTTTTTCACGCCGTTGCCATATTCATAGCACACGCCTAGTTTGCATTGTGCTTCCGCATCTCCTGCATTGGCCTTTTTAGTCAATTGCGCTATATTTTCCGCGCCAAATGCAAATACGGCCATCACTTGCACAGCTAATAACAACATAAAGATTCGTTTCATAATAATATTTTTTTAATGGTTATCTTGTCGCAAATTTATGACATTCCAATTCTAAATCAAAATTTTCACCCACTAAAATGCCCAAAAAGCCGAAATTAAGCCCTCACAAATATCCCTCAATCCAAAGTCAACGAAAAAAGCGGCACGCTGAATCCTCTCCAGTCATGCCGCTTAATTTCAGTTATATCGGTTTTATCTTATAATTAACTCTTCCATAAGCCTGAATTATCTTTTATTCTGTGTTATTTGTTTGAGTGCTTCTTCTGCATTTTCATATCCTTGTGCGGCTGCCTTTTTAAACCATTCAGTTGCCTTACTGTAGTCTTTAGCCACTCCATCGCCATTACCATAGCACAAGCCAAGATTGTATTGTGCTAATGAATTACCAAGCTCTGCTGCCTTTTGATACCATTCCACTGCCTTTCCGCAATCCTTTGCCACACCATAACCGTTTACATAGCATGTTCCAAGAGCGCATTGTGCCTCTACAAAACCCTGCTCCGCTGCTTTTTGATACCATTCCACAGCATTTTCGTAATCCTGATCCACACCTTTGCCTCTATAGTAACATCCACCAAGATTAAATTGCGCCTTCGCCACGTCCTGCTCTGCTGCTTTCTGATACCATTCCACAGCCTTCTCATAATCCATCGCCACGCCATTGCCATTTTCATAACAAATGCCAAGGTTGTATTGCGCCATTGCATGATCCTGCTCTGCTGCTTTATAAAGCCATTCCACAGCATTTTCGTAATCTTGAGCCACGCCTTTACCATTTGCATAACATATGCCAAGATTGAACTGTGACTCTGCATAACCTTGCTCAGCTGCTCTCTGATACCATTCCACAGCCTTCCCGTTATCTTTCGCCTTGCCAATGCCATATTCATAGCTCACGCCAAGATTGTGTTGTGCCTGCGCATAACCTTGCTCGGCTGCTTTCTGATACCATTCCATGGCCTTCTCATAACATTGGGGAACGCCATTGCCTATATAGTAACATGCGCCAAGCTCGCATTGTGCCTCTGCGTGACCCTGCTCGGCTGCTTTCTGATACCATTCTACAGACTTTCCGTTATCCTTTTTAACTCCATGACCATTTGCATAACATACACCAAGATTATACTGTGCATCTGCAAAACCCTGCTCCGCTGATTTTTGATACCATTCTACAGCCTTTCCGTTATCCTTCGCCACGCCTTCGCCTTTTTCGTAGAATATGCCAAGAAAAAATTGTGCATCCGATAGTCCTTGCTCCGCAGCTTTTTGCAACCATTCTACTGCCTTAGCTAAATCTATTGGTACGCATTCGCCGCTTAAATAGTATGCACAAAGACCAAATTGCGCTTCTGCGTAACCCTGCTCCGCTGCTTTCTGATACCATTCCACAGCCTTTCTGTAATCCTTCTCCACGCCTTCGCCTCGCTCATAGCACAACCCAAGATTTGTTTGTGCCTCTGCATGACCCTGCTCCGCTGCTTTCTGATACCATTCCACAGCCTTTCCGTAATCTTTCTCCACGCCTTCGCCTTTTGCATAGCACAAACCAAGTTTACATTGCGCTTCCGCATCTCCTGCATTGGCTTTTTCAGCATTAAAGATTTGTTCCATAATCATATAAAATTTTAATTTGTTTGTTTTTTCCTACCGCAAATTTATCACATTCCAATTCTAAATCAAAATTTTCACCCACTAAAATGCCCAAAAAGCCGAAATTAAGCCCTCACAAATATCCCCTCAATCCAAAGACGACGAAAAAAGCGGCACGCCTGAATCCTCTCCAGTCATGCCGCTAATTTCAGTTATATCGGTTTTATCTTATCTTTTCAATCCCGTATTCCGCCTGCTCTCCGAGTTCTTCCTCTATCCGCATCAGCTGGTTGTATTTCGCCATGCGGTCAGTGCGGCTCATCGAACCGGTCTTGATTTGACCAGAATTTGTGGCTACGGCTATGTCGGCAATCGTCGTGTCCTCCGTCTCGCCTGAGCGGTGCGAGGTCACTGTGGTGTATCCGTGGCGGTGTGCCATTTCAATTGTGTCGAGTGTCTCCGAAAGCGACCCGATTTGGTTCACCTTTATCAATATCGAGTTCGCCGCTCCCATCTTGATTCCCTTTTCAAGGAATTTCACGTTGGTCACGAATAGGTCGTCACCCACGAGCTGGCATTTATCGCCAAGCGCCTTGGTCAGTTTCACCCATCCTTCCCAGTCGTTTTCGTCAAGTCCGTCTTCTATCGAATCTATCGGATATTTCGTCACGAGTTCGTCAAGGAATTTTATCTGCTCGTCATCGTTGAGTTTCTTGCCGTTCGGGTCTTTAGGCATTCCGTTGCTCAATTGCTTGTAGTCGTAGCTGAACTTGCCGTTGTTTTCCGTTGCAAATTCACTTGCTGCGCAGTCAATGGCTATCGTCACGTCTTTTCCTGGCTCATATCCGGCATCCTTTATCGCTTGCACAATGCTTTCCAATGCGTCTTCAATTCCGTCGAGTTTCGGTGCGAATCCGCCTTCATCGCCCACTGCTGTGCTAAGTCCGCGTTTCTTCAGCAGTTTCTGCAATGCGTGGAACACTTCCGACCCCATTCTCACTGCCTCTTTCTCCGATTTTGCCCCTACTGGACGAATCATGAATTCTTGGAATGCGATTGGTGCGTCGCTGTGTGCGCCACCGTTTATTATGTTCATCATCGGCACAGGCAGCACGTATGTGTTTGTGCCTCCCAAGTATCTGTAAAGCGGCAATTTCAGGTAATTGGCTGCTGCGTGTGCCACTGCCAGCGACACGCCAAGTATTGCGTTTGCTCCGAGTTTCGATTTTGTCTTTGTCCCGTCAAGGGCTATCATTTTATGGTCTATCGCACGCTGTTCAAGTGCCGACATCCCTATTATCGCCGGAGCTATCTTTTTGTTCACATTTTCCACGGCTTTCGTCACGCCTTTCCCTCCAAAGCGGTTTTTGTCGCCGTCACGAAGTTCAAGTGCCTCGTTCTCGCCTGTCGATGCTCCCGACGGTACTGATGCGCGGCCCATCACTCCCGATTTCAATGTCACTTCAACCTCCACGGTTGGATTTCCTCTCGAATCAAGAATTTCTCTTGCATGAACTTTTTCTATTGTCATAATCGTTTATTTTTAAAGTTTTTACTTCTGTCATATAATTCTGCAAATTCAGTGCCAACACCCTTTTCTGCATGTTTTTGTCACCTTTCCGTGTCAATTCTTCTCAATCGCCGTATTTCCCCACTTGATTTTTCATCCGCCGCAGGTGATTTTCTTGGATTTTCTTCCTCTCAATGCCTTAACTTTGAAAATTCATTTAATCGTTATCTGTCATGTATGATTTAATTGTTATCGCCACTCATAATTTGTCCCACGCTGCGCAGCTGTCCCACCTTCATTCCAGTTGTCCCGCCGGCATAGTGAAAAAGTTCATGGAAACTCCTTTCACTTGTATTTTTAAATCATTGTATATCAGCAAATTGCATATTATCAATAGTGTCCCACTAACTGTCCCACGCATTTCTGTCCCAGCGCATATTTCTCAATTCGTAAATCCTTATCAATCAGCCATTTCCCTTGTCCCGTTTTTGCTGCAAAACATGGTGAAAAAATTTGTGGGACACTCATTGCACCAAGCTGCAAATCAGCCGCTTAAAGGCCGAAAATTGTCCCACGACTGTCCCAGTTGTCCCACCGACATAGTGAAAAAGTTCGTGATAATTCTTTTCACGCGCATTTCCACATCATTGAATCTCAGCCAATTGCACCATATTCACGCTGTCCCACTAACTGTCCCAAGTATTTCTGTCCCAGCGCATGTTTTCCTATTCGTAAATCGCTATCAATCAGCCATTTCCTTTGTCACGCTTTTGCTGCAAAATATGGTGAAAAAGTTTGTGGGACACTCACTCCACCAAGTTGCAAATCAGCCAATTAAGAGCCGATTTTTGTCCCACGTCTGTCCCATCTGTCCCATTGGCATAGTGAAAAAGTTCGTGATAACTCTTTTCAAGTGCATTTCCACATCATTGTATTTCAGCCAATTGCGCCATAATAGCAGTGTCCCACTAACTGTCCCACGCATTTCTGTCCCAGTGCATATTTCCCAATTCATAAGTTATTATCAATCAGTCATTTCCCTTGTCCCGTTTTTGCTGCAAAATATGGTGAAAAAATTTGTGGGACACTCCTTGCACCAAATTGCAAATCAGCCGATTAAAGGCCGAAAATTGTCCCACGCACATTCCGCTTTTTGCGGTTCTATTTTTCAAAATTCCGTTCCGCGCTGTGCTTTTGCACTAAAAAACCCTAAAAGTAAAGCACTTGAACGATTATAAGAATTTATTCATTAACTTTGCATTCAAATAACCTTTATAATGAAAAAAACATTTTTAATAATATCTGCATTCGTTGTTCTTCTCCTGTCGTCAGTAAATGCTGATGCCGAACTTTACAAATGGCCGGCCCACAACCTCACTTTCGATGCTCCTGTTGGTGGTATGGTCGCTTACAACACTAATAATTATTGCGAAATCCTTTGGGACGAAATGTCAATGACTATTTCCCTCTTCGACAAGGGCGATGCCACCGACAAGACCTTGAAGGATAATCTTAATAAAATGGCGGCGAATCTCAACATGTACGATTTGCTCCTCGAAAAGTCGAAGGTGAAGGGATTTTCAGGCTTTCAGCTTAGCGGCACTCTTCCCGATGGCTCTCGCGCTTATTTATGCGACTTGATGTCTAAAAAAAGCGATTTGGTGATTCAGGTCGAAATCAATTATCTCCTCGGCAATGAGGAAATTGTACAGGAAACCATCCACAGCTTCGCCGAGGGCGGAAAGGCTGTGAAGAAGCCGCAGATTAAGCAGAAAATTCAGAAAAAGCCTCAAGCCGACAAGAAAAAGGACAACAAGGCCAAGCCTGATTCCGAGCCTAAATCCGATACTGGCAATAGGCAAACCTACGACATCTGATTTGTATAATTCTTTCATTAATAGATATGACTCCTGCATTAAAAAAATCTCTTATTATAGCTGCCGCTGTTGTGGTCGTTGCGGCTATCGCATTTTTAATCTTCAATTCCCTGCAGAATAAAAAGGCTATCGAAGCCCAAAAGCAGGCCAACGAGCAGCTCCAGCTTCAAAATCAGCAGTTGCAGCTCACTGGCGAATATGAGCAGCTCAACACTGAATACAAGAATTTCGAGAGCCAGACGCAATTCATCAAGAATGACTCTGTAATCCAAAAATATAATGATGCCCGCAATCGCGTGCAGCAGCTCCTTCAGGAATTGAAGTCGCAAAAGACTATGAGCAGCCAGCGCATCCAGCAGCTCCAGAATGAAATCAAGACCTTGAAGGGCATCATGCGCCATTACGTTGAAATCATCGACTCGCTTGGCCGCGAAAATGCCGGCTTGAAAGTCGAGATTCAGCAGGTGCGCTCGCAGAATGAGCAGCTCAATAGCCAAGTCAGCGAGGTCTCCCAGAAAAATGAAAATCTCAATAAGCGCATGACGCTTGCCGAAAAGCTAAATATCACCGGTCTTAATCTTACTCCGCTAAAGGGTAACGGCAGAACTGAAAAGAAAATCACTAAGGCTAAGCAGTTGATGGTTAGCTTCACTATTACCGAGAACAATTCCACTCCTGTGGGCAACAAGTCAATCTTTGTGCGAATCACCAACCCTGAAGGGTCGCTTCTCGGTGCCCATGGCTCTTTCAGTTTCGAGGGTTCTAATCTGCCCTTCACCGAAAGCCGTGTCGTGGAGTATAGCGGTCAGGAAGTTCCTGTCACTATTTATTGGAACGTCAACACTACCCTTACCCCAGGTCAGTACACCGTTGAGGTTTTTGCCGATAATTATCGTCTCGGCTCGCGCGGTTTTTCTTTGAATAAATGAAATGCCTCAAAAGCATATTATCAGGATTTCTTGTTACCGACTGCCACAAATCAGCCGCAGGTCGTATTTGGGAATTTGTAAGCCGTTTCACTTGGCAGCTGCCGCAGACGGTTTGCGCTTTCTTTTATGCGGCTTTTCTCCTTGTCGCGGGTAGAGTGCAAAAAGTCAGGTCGGCTTATGGCTGCACTTTTGTCTTTTGCCAATACGAGGATGATGGTTTTGGTGCGGTCACTCTCGGTAGTTTCGTTTTTGTGGGAATGGCTTGCAGCATCGATGAAAATGATTTTGCGCCCGAACGCAGTAATCTTCTCATGCACGAGTATGGTCATTATCGGCAGGGTCAGGTTTATGGATTGTCATTTTTGCTGGTTATAGGCGTGGAAAGCCTTGTCAGTGCCTTTGTCAGCAAGCCTTTGCCCGCTCCTTACTCTTTCCTTGATACTCACAGTCAGAGCTGGTACGAAATTGATGCCAACCGCCGTGGAGCTGACTACATTAAGAAGTATTTTGGACTTGTTTGGAGCAATCGTTCTTTTCCTTTGAGCAAGTTATCTGTATAGTAAAAGTTCTATTTTTCTTCAAAAAGGAAAATTTGCTTGATTTTAATGGCATTTTAGGCTTACGATTGTTCTAAAAGTCCGATTGTAGGGTCTAAAACGGATAATAAGAAACTATTTAATTTTTTTCTGACTATATTTGCACCCACAAAAAATCAGGCATGTGTTTTGTAGGTTTTCAATGTTTGATGTTTAAAGGTTTATCAATTTTGAAATATATTATGAAGCGATATCCAATAGTTGTTTTCTCGATGCTTTGCGTGGCGGCCGCCTTCGCTCAAGGCACTGTCTCTCTTGACTCTTGCCGCAATATGGCCCTGCGCAACAATAAGGAAATCCAGATTGCCAACCAGAAAATCATTAGTGCTGGTTACAACAAGCAGACGGCCAAGGCCGCATATCTTCCTTCTGTCGATGCTACTGGCTCTTATTTCTACAATCAGAAAAAGATCTCTCTTATCGACGACGATGTGATGATTCCTACAAAATCTTTCGACGCTGCCACCGGCTCTTATAATTACAATCTCGTCACTGATCCCGTCGACGGCAAGCCCATTCAGATTAACGGCCAATATGTGCCTTCCACTGTTGCCGTCATTCCGAAATCGGCCTTAACCTACGACATGCACAATGTATTCGCGGGTGCTCTCACCGTCAAGCAGCCTATCTATATGGGCGGCAAGATTAAGGCGATGAATGAAATTACCAAGTATGCCGAGCAGCTTGCAAAGTCAATGCGCAATAGCAAGGCGCAGGACATTATTTATAATGTTGATGCCGCTTATTGGCAGGTCGTCTCTCTCAATGCCAAGCACAAACTTGCAGTCAGCTACGTCCATCTGTTGGATTCTCTCGATAATAACGTAAAGGCTATGCTCAAGCAGGGCATCGCCACCAAGTCCGACCTTCTCAGCGTTGATGTCAAGCTCAACGAGGCTAATGTTGACCTCACTAAGGTTGAGAATGGTTTGGTACTCTCCCGTATGCTTCTTGCGCAGCTTTGCGGTCTGCCTGTCAGCACCGAGCTGCATCCTGCCGATGAAAACCGCAATTTTGATTCAGGGCGCATCACTCCTTCTTCTTTCAACATGAATGATGTTTACAATAAGCGTCAGGACATCCATTCTCTCGAAATTGCCAACCAGATATATGAACAGAAAGCTAAGGTCACTCTTTCCGAAATGTTGCCTACCGTGGCTGCCATCGGAATGTATTCTTTCTCCAACCCTAACAACTATAATGGTTTCAAAAAGGAATTCGGCGGTGCTTTCAGCATTGGAGCTATGGTTTCCATCCCTATTTGGCACTGGAAGGGCGATTACAACAAGTATCGCGCTGCAAAATGTCAGACGGTGATTGGCCAGCTTGAACTTGCCGATGCCAAGGAGAAGATTGAGTTGCAGGTTAATCAGGCTTCTTTCAAAAGTCAGGAGGCTGAAAAGACGTATATCACCACTAAGAAGAATGTGGAAAAGGCCAACGAGAACCTTCGTCAGGCTCAACTTGGTTTCAAGGAGGGCATGGTCACCACCACTAATGTGATGGAGGCGCAGACGGCTTGGCTGAAGGCTAATTCTGAAAACATCGACGCTAAAATCGATGTTCAGCTTTGCGATGTTTACCTCAATAAAGTGCTTGGTAATATGAACTATTGATAACTGTTTTGATATAAATAAAAATACATATAGATATGGGCAATACTGTTGATAAGAATTTAATAAAGAAAAGAGACAAGTCTCTTGCTGCCGCTTTGGCTATCATTATTGTTGTTGTCGTATGCTTGAGCATTATCGGCTTCCTGCTAATCCGTCCTGCCGAGGAAACTGTGCAGGGGCAGGCTGATGCCACTCAAGTGCGTATTTCAGGCAAATTGCCTGGACGTGTGGTCAAACTTTATGTGGAAGAGGGCGCTTACGTCCATAAGGGCGACACTCTCGCTTGCATCCATTCTTCTACTGCCGATGCCAAACTCTTTCAGGCTAAGGCTATGGAGACTGTTGCAGCTTCCCAAAATCAGAAAGTTGACAACGGCACACGTTCCCAAATCATAAAATCGGCTTTCGACCTTTGGCAACAGGCTAAAGCAGCCGAAACTATTTCTAAAAAGACCTACGACCGTATGCAGAACCTGTTCACTCAGGGCGTTGTCTCCGAGCAGAAGCGTGATGAGGCTAAGGCTGCTTTCGATGCTTCCACTGCTCAGACCCGCGCTGCCAAATCCCAGTATGATTTGGCTCTCGAGGGTGCCCAAAAGGAGGATAAGGCTGCCGCAAGTGCCATGACCAATGCCGCTCGAGGCAGTGTCATGGAGGTTAAGTCGCTCCTTGAGGACCAGTTCCTCATTGCTCCTTGCGATGGCGAAATCAGCGATGTCTATCCTCACGAAGGTGAGTTGGTCGCTTTGGGTGCGCCTATTATGACTTTGCTCCGTCTCGATGACATGTGGGTTACTTTCAATGTCCGCGAAACTTATCTCAACGACATGACTATGGGCAAGGAAATCAACGTCATGATTCCGGCTCTCGCCGAAACTAAGACTAAACTCAAAATCTACTATATCCGCGACATGGGCAGCTATGCTGTTTGGAGTGCTACTAAGGCAAGCGGACAGTACGACACCAAGACTTTCCAGATTAAGGCGCGTCCTGTCACTCCTATTAAGAACTTCCGTCCGGGAATGTCCGTGATTTTGACTGATAAATTCGGCAAGAAATAATTGGCTGTGCAGACTCTTTTATGGCATAATACCAAGGAATCGATAAAGCGTGGCTGCCACGAGATTGTCAGCCGCCCGCTTTACATGATGTTCATGTTCTTTGCTCCCCTTTTTGGCGCAATCTTCATGTTCAACCTCCTCGACCGCGGTATGGCCGACCGTGTCCCGTCTGCTATCGTTGACCTCGACAACACTGAGGTGTCACGCAACATTGCCCAGACTCTCGGCGCTTTCCAGACTGTTGAAATTAAATATAAGCTCAATAGTTTTCAGGAGGCCCGCGAACTCGTGCAGCGTGGCAAAATCAACGGTTTCTTCTACATCCCTTCTGATTTCACAAAAAAGGCTCTTGCTGGCCGCCAGCCCGAAATTTCCTATTACATCAATTATGCCTATTTCGTGCCTGCGTCATTGCTTTTCAAGGGTTTCAAGACGATTTCAGTCATGACCAGTGCGTCAATCGTTAAGACCGCGGCTGTCGATGCCGGTATCCCTGAGGAACAGGTTATGGCTCAGCTGCAGCCGTTCCCCACTAAGGTGCATCCGCTCGGCAACCCTATGCTCAACTATGATATTTACTTGGGTAATTCGTTTGTCCCTGGTATTCTTGCGCTCGTAGTCATGCTGATGACCACTTTCAGCATCTCCATGGAGCAGAAGCGCAGAACTTCTATCGAATGGCTCCATACTGCCGGCGATTCCATCGAAGTTGCCATTTTTGGCAAATTGTTTCCGCAGACCGTTGCCTTCATTGGCATTGGCTGGGTAATTCAATGGATGATGTACGGATTCATGCAGTTCCCGCTTAATTGCAATCCTTTCAACATGATGCTTGCAATGGCCTTGCTTGTATTGGCTTGTCAGGGATTCGGCGTTTTTGTCTCGTGCTGCATTCCAAGTCCGAGGTTTGCCATCACAGTCTGCTCTTTCACCAGCATCCTCGCCTTTTCCATTGGCGGCTTTTCCATGCCGGTCGAGAACATGTATCCTGAACTGGGCATTCTCAGCTACATCATACCGATTCGCTATTATTTCCTGATTTATGTTGATCAGGCTCTTAATGGCTTCGACATTTATTATTCACGTATTTGGTATGCGGCTCTCCTCGCATTCACCATCGTTCCTTTCATCTTGCTGAGGCGGTTGAAACGTTTCAGCCAGCATCCGGTTTATCTCCCGTAATTCAATTAAGAAATGTACAGCACCAGTGATAATATTATAATAAAATCATTAATCGGCATATTCCGTGTTTGGAAGCGTGAGTTCCGTGTCGTTTTCCGCGATTCGGGTGTCCTGATTTTCTTCGTCCTGCTTCCATTGACGTATCCTATCTTGTACACGCTGATTTACAATACTGAGCAGGCCAAGGATGTTCCTGTCGTCATTGTTGACGATGCCCGTACTCCGCTCACCCGTGAATTTGCGCAGGAACTTGATGCCACTCAGAATATCCGTGTGTATGACTATGCGGCCAACTTGCAGGATGCCTACAAATATCTTGAGCGCAAGGATTGTTATGGTGTGATTTACTTCCCTTCCGATTTTTCTCAGAAGGTCGGACGTGGCGAGCCGAGTCCAGTCATCATGTATTCTGAGATGAGCCTTCTGCTCCGTTACAAGGGGCTTTTGGTTTCGCTTACTGATGTGGCGCAGAATATGGGTGCGAAAGTGCAGACGGCTAATGCTGCCTCGCTTGGCATTAACGCCGCTTCTTACACTGCTGCCGTCGATGCTCCAGTCAAAATCACTGCCGTGCCTATGGGCAACACGGCTATGGGTATTGCCACTTCTTTGCTCCCAGGCATTTTCATGATGGTTATCCAGCAGAGTATTATTCTCGGAATTGCCATGCTTGCCGGTGGTGGCAACGAACGTCGCCTTAAAAATTATGGCTACGATCCTATGGCAATCCACACTGGTGTAATCAACACTATGCTTGGCAAGGCGCTTTGCTACATGACTATCTACATTGTGCCTACTATCTTTGTCCTCCACTATTGCCCGATGATTTTCGCATTCCCACAGAATAGCATCCCTATTAACACTGCCGCTATGGTTCTGCCTTATCTTATGGCTTGCATTTTCTTCGGAATGACCATTCAGGTATTTGTGCGTGAGCGTGAGTCTTCCTTCATTGTGATTCTCGTCTCATCTGTCATTTTCGTATTCTTGGCCGGTTTCTCTTGGCCTCGCTTTGCCATGAACCAGTTCTGGTATCTGATTGGCGATTTAGTCCCTGCCACTTGGGGTATCGATGCCTTTATCCACATGAAGACGAATGGTGCTAACCTCGAACAGGTGAGCCATCCTTATCTCATGATTTGGGTTGTGGCTTTGGTCTATTTCGTCATAGCTTTCTTCATCATCAAGTATGTCCAGATGCCTCGTTACAAGCGCATGACGCGTGAACACTTGTTCCAAAAGGAGCAGGAAGCCGCCTCTGCTCCGCAATGACCTTGCACTGACTGCTCTTTCTATCCGTAAAACCGTCTCCATTTTTTGGTTTTACGCTTGTCTTGTCGTATCTTTGCACCATCCATAAGCTATTCCTTATGCCTTATTGTTTAATTAGATAGCCATATATTGATTTCTGAACTCTTATCATGCCTATTTCTCGTTGATGGCGCGGCATCTGCTGCCGTGCAGCACTTTATTACCTTTAATACTCCTTCCATAGGAAGCATTATCGCCATTTTCATCGCTGTTTTGGGCCTTTTCATGTCGGGTTTCATTTCCGGCTCCGAAATCGCTTTCTTCTCCCTTTCTCCTGAAGATTGCGACAAAATCGATGACGATGACAAGCGTGATACGGTCAATCAGCTGCTTTCCGCCCCCGAGAAATTGCTTGCCACAGTCCTTATTGCCAATAATTTTGTCAATGTGTCCATCGTTATCCTCTGCAATTTTGCCATGGACCAGATATTCATTTTCAATAGCTCTGTTGCCAGTTTCATTGTGCAGACGGTCATCATGACTTTCCTGATTCTGCTTTTCGGCGAAATTCTACCAAAGCTTTACGCCAACAACTATAATATCCGTTTTGCCGTTTTTGCCTGCAATGGGCTGTCTTTCCTCACTCGGTTGTTCAGTCCTGTCTCTCGGCTCATGGTGAAAAGCACGGTCATCGTTAACAAGATGGTTCCAAAGCATCCCGACGACATCTCTATGGAGGACCTTTCGCAAGCGCTCGAAATCAGCGACGTGAAGTCCAACGATGAGAAGGAGATTCTCGAAGGCATCATCAAGTTCGGCGACACTTCAGTCGCTGAAATCATGCGTCCACGTGTCGATGTCACTGCCCTCGAACTTCATTCTTCGTTCAGCGATGTGGAACGCCTTGTTATCGACAGCGGCTATTCCCGCATCCCTGTTTTCGACAAATCTCCCGACAATATAAAAGGCCTGCTCTATGCCAAGGACTTGCTGCCTTACATCGGCACTACCGACAAGAATTTTAAATGGCAGAATCTGCTCCGCGAGGCTTATTTTGTCCCCGAAACCCGCCGCATCGATGACTTGCTTGAAGATTTCCGCACTATGAAAATTCACATGGCTGTCGTCGTCGATGAATTTGGCTGTACTCAAGGCATTGCCACTCTGGAGGATGTGCTTGAGGAAATTGTCGGTGACATTGATGATGAATACGACACTGTTGAGAAGTCTTACTCTAAAATCAACGACAACACCTATATATTCGACGGTAAGACTCTCCTCGGCGACTTTTTCCGTATCACTGGCATCGATGAGCATGAGTTCGACGATGTCAGCGAGGATGCCGAAACTATTGCCGGGCTGCTCCTTAACCTGAAAGGTGATTTTCCTAAAGAAAAAGAGCCTATCGTGTATGGCCGTTGCCATTTTCTTGTTCTGAAAATTGTAAAACATCGCATTGCTGGCGTTCGCATCAAGATTTTGCCTGATGCTGGCGGTAACAGTGGCGATAAACAATAACCAAAATGCCATTTTTAAAAGAATTCAATTATCCCGGAGGGACCAACATCTATGTTTGGTCTTTGACTGAAACGGTGGAGGATTTACGTCATCTTTGCATCCGTCGTGGCATTTCCGTCGAAAAGGAAAGGCCTGTCCGCTCCATTCAGCGCCGTTGCGAACGTCTGGCTGAACTTCTGCTGCTGCACATCATCTATGGCAAGCCTGTGGAATTGGCCCACACTCCCGATGGTGCTCCTGTCGTGGTTGATGAGTCGGCCTACCACATCAGCATCTCCCACACCTGCGGCACTGTCTGCATCGCCACTAATCCTACCCAGCCTATTGGTGTGGATGTCGAGCGCAAAGGTACTCGCGTCCTGAAGGTGCGCGACCACTTTCTCAGCGAGATTGAACGCCGTTGGCTCAGCGATTCCGATGCCAATGCCAACACAATAGCGTGGACTGCTAAAGAGGCTCTCTACAAAATTGCCGGAATTCGAGGCATCGACTTGAGCGATGAACTCCAACTTGAACCTTTTCAATGTGTTGAGCATGGCATTATCAATTTCCATGGCCAATTAATCCAAAAGGACACCATCCAGAATTTCGACATTTCTTCAATGGTCACTTACGACACTATTATGACGCTTGCCGAATCAAGCAAGAAAAAGCCGGGTATTTATTAATGCATTAATTTTCAACAAAATATTACGTTCGATTATGACTAAGAAACTCATTATAACATGTTTGGCAATTGTTGCCGCATACCTCTCATCTGCTGCTTGCACCAACCTGCTGGTAGGCAAAAATGCCTCTGCTGATGGCTGCACCATCGTCACCTATGCTGCCGATTCCCACACTTCCTATGGTACGCTTGACTATTATCCTGCTGCCGACCACAAAAAGGGAGATATGCGCGAAATACATGATTGGGACGACGGTCATTATCGTGGAAAGATTCCCGAGATTGCCCACACCTATAATGTCGTTGGCAATATGAACGAAAATCAGGTTACCATTGCGGAAACCACCTATGGTGGACGCTTGGAACTTATGGACACCACATCAATCATCGATTACGGGAGTCTCATCTATATCACTCTGCAACGTGCCAAAACTGCCCGCGAAGCCATCAGCATCATGACGAAGATTGTGGCTGAATACGGCTATGGCAGTGAAGGCGAATCTTTCTCTATTGCCGACCCAAATGAAATATGGGTTATGGATATGATCGGGAAAGGTCCAAAAGAGAAAGGTGCTGTATGGGTAGCCCGCCGTTTGCCCGACGACTGCATTGCCGGCCATGCCAATCAGGCCCGAATCCGCCAATTCCCTCTCAACGACAAGAATAACTGCGTCTATGCCCCCGATGTCATATCCTTTGCCCGCAAAATGGGCTTTTTCAAGGGAAAGGATGCCGATTTCAGTTTCGTCGATGCCTATTCGCCTAACGACTTCAGTACGCTCCGCCAATGCGAGGCAAGAGTGTGGGCCTATTTCAACCACTTTGCCGCCGGAATGGATAAATACCTTCCTTATATCGACGGAAAGAAAGGTGCTGAACCAATGCCTTTCTGCGTAAAGCCCGACCGCAAAATCAGTGTCCGCGACATGCAGCAGATGATGCGTGACCACTTCGAAGGCACGCCTTACGACATGACTAAGGATGCAGGTGCCACTGAGCAATGGGGGGTTCCCTACCGTTTCCGCCCTCTCACTTACAAGGTTGATAGCGTGGAATACACCAACGAGCGTGCCATCTGCACTCAGCAGACTGGCTTCGTGTTCGTGGCTCAGATGCGCTCTTGGCTTCCTAACCCTGTCGGCGGAGTGCTTTGGTTTGGCGTTGATGATGCCAACACTGCCGTGTTCCTGCCGATGTACTGCTCCATGACCCGCATCCCGCACAGCTATGCAGCCGGCAACGGTGACCTTTACACCCTATCGTGGGAATCCGCGTTTTGGGTCAATAATTGGGTCGCCAACCAAGCCTATACCCGCTATTCATTTATGATTCCCGATATTCGCAAGGTACAAAATGACATTGAGGACAGCCTCGCGAATGGCCAGAATGACCTTGAGCATCAGGCGTTGGCCCTCTATAAGGATTCTCCCGCAAAGGCAGCGTCATTCCTCAACGATTACGTAATCAACAAGGCCCAAAGTGCCACAGCCAGATACAAGAAACTCGGTGAGTACCTCTTCGTGAAGTACCTCGACGGCAACTGCAAGAAAGAAAAGGACGGCAAATTCCTCCGTAATTCTGCTGGCAGTCCTGTGCAGCCTGATTTTCCTGGTTACACTCAGGATTACTACCGCTCAATCGTCCGTTCAACCGGTAACCATCTGAAGATAACTCCTGTCGAGAAGTAATCGTTATGGGCGACAAGGTGCTTATTGACGGGAAGTATCGCTACTCGGCTTTCATCAGCTATAGCTGGAACGACGAGAAATGGGCCTGTTGGCTTCAGAACAAATTGGAGTCGTACAATTTGCCGACCGTCATTCACAAGGAACGTTCCGACCTTCCGAAGCACCTGCACATTTTCAGGGACAAGACGGATATCCGTTCCGGCGAAATGAAGCACATTCTGCACAAGGAATTGGACTCTTCCAAGTTCCTCATTGTGATTTGTTCGCCTTTTTCCGCCCAATCCGAGTGGGTCGGGAAGGAAATCAGCCACTTCATCGATTCGGGCCATGCCGACCGCATAATTCCGTTTATTGTTGGCGGAACACCTTACAGCAACGACTCTTCGGAATGTTACAGCCCTGTGCTGCGTGGCCATTTTAACAACATTTACGGCATCAATCCCCTTGAACCCGGGGAAGAATCCCGCTATGTGAAGCGCAAAAAGGCCTATGTACGAGTTGTGGCGACGCTGATTGACGTTGACTTCGACACTCTGTGGAACAGGCATCGCAAGCGGCAACTGCAAAAAATCACCTTTGGCATCATCACCGCCGGCTGTATTGCGGCAGCATTGGCTTTTGCCTGGATTGCAGGCAGCCCTTTCAACTGCCGAATCAGCATCAACGACACAAGTGCCTTCAACCATAATCTTCCGTCGATTAAGGATGGCAAAGTCATTCTAAATATCGGTAACGAAACCATGACAGCCACTCTTGACTCAGCCACTCGTTCAGTCACATTCACCAATATTCCAGGGCACGACCTCGGCAATAAGGCTTCGCTATCTTTCCGTGCTTTCGGCTTTAAGCCTGTCACGACTGAAGTCGAGATGTCGCGGCAAATCAGGATAACAGTTGAGCGCGACAGTGCTTTCGGCAAGATTCAAGGTTACGTCAGAAGCCGTGCTACTGACGAGTTTGTAGGCGGAATACGCGTTATGGTGCTTGGCCATACTGCGATAACCGACAATCGAGGCTATTTCGTGCTTTTCGTTCCCGTCAGGGAGCAACGTCAGCAGTACACTGCCACTGTGCAAGGTGCAAAGCCTCAACAGGTATTCCCTACCCAGGACGACAACACATTGATGAACACTCTTTATTATTAGCTTACTGACTTTCAATAAGCATTACCAGCTAAAATGCTCACCATCAGTGCTGCCTTTTCACTTGGATATTTTATATCCGAGGCTCATTATGAACTTTATCGTTGACAATGCCGTACGGCGGTCAAAATCCCGTTCTTTCTCCGTCAAGTCCTCGTAGGGAACTATGCAGGGATGCGTTTTCTTGGCATCATCACGCAGTTCACCATATTTCCACCCGTCGTCAATTCGGCCTTGTGCCCACACTTCATGCACATTGCGGGCTAACGATTCCACAAGGCCGCCAATTTCATCGGGCAATCTAACTGCTGACAAATCAGCAGGCTTTGGTTTATAATTCATATCTCTATCGTTGTTTTTTAAGAAAACCTTTTTTTGATTCTCTCAATAATTTCATTTGCCTCGGACTTAACATTTTGAAAATATCATGCGCTTTCGCCATCACTTCGCCCGAAAGATTCAATGAGCGTGCCTTCAGATATACATGGTATAAGCTGCATAAATCAACAGAATCCTCATCCTGCGACATTGAGCCAGCCTCAAGCACATGAATATATGAATCCATTGACTTCAGGTAATCGCCCTCATCGGAATAAATATTACCAAGCATCCTGTAGGCCTTGATGATTGCAGGCGAATATGCGGCTGAATCAATGCTCACGGCCCTCAAATACGCTTTTTTCGCCAAGTCCTTTTCATTCAATGAATAAAGGTAATCAGCATAATCAAGGGCATATTCAGCGTTATTCCCGTTTATTTCCATTCTTTGACGCATATATTCAGCGGCTGAATCCGTTTCGCCTTTTGCTATGAATCCATCGGCAATGTTCTTGTATCTGTCGGACATGTAATTCTGAAGATGCTCATCTTTTCTGATGTCGGAATCCAAAAGCCGTATGTTTGCCGACAGTCCTAAAGTAATGTCGTCAACATTGCATGGCAGCAGGCTCATATTGAATTTCACAAGTTCATCGCCCTTGCCTTCCTTCCGCAAGTTAAGGTTCTTTATTTCAATGGAATCAAGCGTCATATAATCGATATGCGACAAGCGGTCGGCCTCTGCGTCAATAAATGAATTAATCCTCATTCTGCTGGCCTCAAGAGTGCGTATTTCGCTGTTCAGGCTGTCGCACTGCTTTGTAATGTCAGAATATACTAATCCCCCCGATTTATAATAGATTTCGCTTTTAGCTTTCAGTTCTTCAACCATCAGCTTCTTTTTCTCCACTACCTTATTATATGCCGCCATCAAATTACCTTTAATCCTTTGCCTTTCAGCCGATAATTTAGCGTCGTTCACCATGATGATTTCCACTGAATAATTCGGATTCAAGGCATATCGTGTGGAGTGCATTTCCGATGCAGCAGGCGAAATCAGAGTGTAGCCGTACTTATATATGCTTGAAAAAGTGAAAGTGCCGCCAACTGCTCTTGGAATTTTAAGCACCAGTCGGCCACGGCTGTCGCTGCGCTCCTCCGTCTGCACCTTGACGCTCACATTCTCAATCGGAACCACTGGTGCTGATGAGCTATAGGCAATTTCCCTCACCCTGCATGGCTGATGCACAATCTGCGCCATCACCGGAAGGGCAATGAACATGAAAAGCATAATATAAAGCAATCGGCACCTGATCATTTTTTATCAGATTTTATGTGTTTTTTCCAGACAAGATATTTCTTTACAACAGCCTGCTTTGCCTCTGCTCCCACATTCTTCATCTTGAAAATCAGCCCTATACTTCCCGGTCCGAATTCATGCTGCGTTATTTCTCCGTTACTGTCCATGGCAACAAGCACTCGGTTATGGTCCTCACCAGTCTTGATGGCATCACGCAGGCCGTTGAAATTCGTGCAATTCCACCCGTTGAACTCCAAAATTGCGTATTCGCCGTCCATTCCAGCAAGTTTTGCAGCGCCATTTGAGCTGATGACTGCCATGAACAGGCACACATTCACTGCCGAATCCAGATAAGCGCGGGCAGTGTCGCTTAATTGTGCCGGCTGCTTCATCTGCTGGCAGGTCATGAGCAGATTCAGATAATCGTAGGCGACATTATCATTACGGTCGCCGTAGATGGCACGGTCAGCAGTAACGCATTTTGTGCAATAGTACACGGCTTTTTCAAATTCTCCGAGTTTGGTGTAGATGCTGCCCAAAATGTTGTAGCTCGATGCCAATCCCGAAGAATTTTCCTTCAGGTTGCCCATTCGGAAAGCAAGTACCTGATTGGCATAATCAAGAGCCTCACGATATTGCTTAGCCTGATAGTACACCGCGCTCAAATTGGAGAGATAAGCGTTATAGGTGATGTCCTCAACTCCGAAATTCTCCTTGCGGATTTTTATCGCCTTCAGCAGGCAATCGGCTGACAAGCGGCAACTGTCCATCGAAAAATACATGTTTGCCAGATTAACGTAGGAACGTGCCACATCGGGATGCATTCCGCCAAGGGCCTGTATCCTTAAATCCAATGATTTGTTGAGGTAAAAGGCAGCCTTGTCGAACTCGCCCATATTCACATAGCAGTTGCCTAAATTATTATAATAGCTTGCAAGCTCCACATTGTCGCTGCCAAAAATCAGTGAATCAATTCTGATGGCCTCATTCAGGGCTGCAATGCCTTCGGAATACTGCGAATAAGTGATGTAGACCGTGGCCACCGCATTGTAGGCTGCCGAAGTGAAATCATCCTCAATTCCGAGTGTTATGAAAATTCCCACCGATTTATTGCCTGCATCAATAGCCTTCTGGTATTCGTCCATATCGCCATAGAGGACGCACAGATTTGTCAAGTCGATGGCAGCCTGCTCTGAATTTTCGCCTTCAATCCTGCGGCTGATGTCGCTGCTGCGAGTTAGATAATCAAGGGCTTTAGTGTAATCGCCGCTTGCCTCATAAGCCACTGCAACATCCGATAGAATCTTAGCTCTAAAAATGCCGGCCAATGAATCGGACATATTGTTATCGGCAAAAAATTTGTCGGCGAGTTCAATGGTAGCAGCATATTTTCCGCTATAATTCAGAAGTGAACATAAATCGCCGAAATAAGAATCATTTTCAGGATTAAGCTGCACGCGCTTCTGCATGTAGGCCACAGCTGAATCATTGTTATACTCCATCTTATAGCCGTCGGAAATATCCTTATAACGCGCAGCTATGAAATCACGCAGTTTCTTCTTCTTTTCCAGTTCCGCCTTTTTACGGCCTATATAGCTGGAAATGTTGCCTGCAATCTCAGCACCGTGGCTTGGCAGCAACGCCTTATTGAACCTCACCATCTCATCGCCCTTTCCAGCCTTGAGCAGTTCGGTGTTGCGGATTCCGATTGAATCAAGTGTGCGGTAATCAATTTTTGAAAGCCGGTCGGCTTCCGATGCCACATAGTCGTTCATATCGGCATAACCGGCACGCAGTTCGGTCAATCTTTTCTGAATGCTGTCGCGCGATGCCACCAGTGCGGCAGTGTCGGCAAACATGGCACGCATTTTCGCTATTTCAGCGTTTTTCTTATCGATAGTTTCCGACAGGCGGCGGATTGAACCCATAAATTCGCTCCTTATGTTGGCGGCGATGCGATTTTTCTCGGAGGTCAAAGCGGAACGCTTTGCCATGATAATCTGAACAGTAGCCTTGGGATTAAGAGGATAATATTTCATCGGCAATTCCTGCAGCGACGGTGAAATCAGCACATAGCCTTTCTTTGAAATTTCCGAAAACGAGAAAGTGCGCGATGCCGATGCAGGTATTCTGAGCGTGAACCGACCTTTTGCGTCGCTTCGCTCCTCCGTCTGAACCTTCACGCTCACGTTCTCAATCGGAACCACTGCCGAGGAAGCGGAATATGAAAGTTCACGCACAATGCCAGGTTGACGCACTATCTGCGAAAAAGCCGATGCGCCAACCAGCACACAGCAGGCAGCGCACAACTGGCGGTGTGAAACCATCATAGCGGCCCTGTGAATAAAACTGCCGAAATTAATACTACTCATTATTTATCAATTTTTAATTGTCCCCTTTATCCCACATTCGGCAACCAATCATTCTTTCAAGGCTTCAAAGAAAAAGTCCCTGCCGGCTGAAAGATATTTCACAGCACGCGGCAGAATATCATCGTAAACCGGTGTGCTGTCGATTACCGTTTCGTACAAAATCCATACGCTCTTGCCCTCTTCGCTCACAAGTGCCTTAATCACCTTTTTGTTGTCGTTCACCTTATTACAGGCCATAAGCGCATCCAGCATATTGTTTTCGTCAACGTCAAGAAGTTTCGGCAGAGCTATCTGCACAAAATTCTGGTCATTTTCGTCTTCAATAATCACATAGCTCAGCATCTGATATTTGAATCCGATGCCAAAACTGGTCCTTTCAGGGACAAGACCTTCATTTTTAAGGTAGGAAAAGATGTCGTCAATAACACTCATAATTTACTGTTTTTTAAAGTTTATCATTTAATGAAACCTACATGTGCCAAACCATTGTTATGCTCAAGATTTTCAAATTGCTCACGTTCGCGCTCATATTGTCTGATGGCATCCTGACCGACCGACGGATGCGTGCATTTAATGGAATTTTCAAGGAATTCCTGCGTAATAGGCCCGCCCACAAAGGCTGCTGCCATGGCTGCATCATTCACTATGAAAGTGATGTCGCTCGAAACGTATTTCTCGGTCAATGCCGCCAATTTCTCAAAATCTATTTCACCGCAAGGACGGCCCTTCAGATGAATCTTGAACATTTCGCGACGCGCGACGCTGTCGGGCAGAGGCACATACACCAATTTATCTATGCGGCCCGTACGAAGCACGGCTGGGTCAATTTTGTCGGGACGGTTTGAAGTGCCTATCACGAACACTCCCTTTTCGGAGCAATTATTCAGTTGCGACAAAAATTCATTCACTTCGCCCGACAGACTTGAATTGTCGATGTCACTTCTGTTGGGAACGAGCGCGTCGAACTCATCAAAGCAAATCACGGTGGGAGGCGTGGCAGCCGCCTTTTTGAAAAGTTCTGAGATTTTCCCCTGCGACCCATGGATATATGTGCTGCCAAGGTCGGACGCCTTTACCAGCATGAAATTGAATCCCGATTCCTCGGCAAATTTTTCGGCAAAGAATGACTTTCCGCACCCGGGAGTACCGTAAAGCAGCATCCCATTGGGAGGAGTCAACTTATACTTCTGCGCCAGTTCCTTGTTTTTGAGGACGAAAATCACCTTTTTCGTAAGCATATCCTTTAGCTCCTGCATTCCGGCAATATCGGCGAATCCGTTGCCACTGCCCTTTTGCACAGGAATATTTATCTGCATTGTGTCCTCTGTGGCCCCAGTAGAGTCACTGCTCTCCTGCCTCGAAGCCGTGGACTCGTCCTTGCCGGGCTTCTCCACAGGTTCTTCCTCGCCTCGGAGAGCACGGCGGAAAGATACCACATTGAAGCGGTTGTCGCAATTGCTCGTCAATGCTTTGACTATGGCATTCTTCACCACATCAGGAATTTTGCTTTCCGCATCGGCAAAGTCAAGAGGCTCACTTTTCCGCTTCAATTTCAGCGCCATGCGTATGCGGTTGATGTCGTTGCCCTTTTCCGCCGGGTCAATCCACCATGGAGCCTTGCCGGTAAGCATGGTGAAAAGCACGGCAGCAGCTGAATACACATCGCTCTGCTCGTCGAATATCCCGGCAAACGTTTCGGGAGCGCGGAATAGCGGGTCCAAGTCCTGCGTCAAAAAATCAGGCACTCCAGTAGTAGCCGGAGAAGTGTGTCCCATATCAATTATTTTCACCGCCGTGGCATTGTCGTCGGAAAAGTCAAACATCACGTTGCGTGGCGTTATGTCGTTGTGCACCAGTTTCATATTATGCAGATATTCCAGTCCATCAAGCACTCCGAAAATATAAGTCAGAGCCTCGTCGCACGGCAAAACTGACATTCGTTGCAACTTTTCGGCCAGAAGTTCACCCGTGAAATAGTCAGTTATCATGTACGGATAGCTTTCGCCGCCCATTCCCCCTACACTGCCCACGGTGATTTTCCCGTCGCACTTGTAAGAGATGATATTTTTGTTCTGGATAGTCCGGCAATAAGCGATTTCCTTAACCTGTCCGTCAGCGTTGATGCAAGTTTTAGGCATCTTTTTAAGGTCGTAAATCTTCATGAAGAATGACTGTCCCCTATCGTTCAGCACACGGTAAGAGTCATTATAAATACCCTCCTTCAGCAGCAGAGTGACTTTATATCCGTCAAATTCAAAGTCTTCACGTAATTTTATCATAGTCTTTTCATTTATTCGTTTACATCACAAAGGAAAGGAAAAAAGCGAAGAATAGCAAATATATTGACCAAATAATCGGGCTTCAATCGGGTATTTTCCCTCCGTCCCAAAATTGCGTGGGACAATTTTCGGCCCGCAATCATCTGATAAGCAACATAATTGGAAGCGTGTCCTGCAAACTTTTTCACCATATTTTTCGCATTTGCGAAATGGGACAACGATTGGGACAATTTTCGGCCCGCAATTGGCTGATTTGCAGCATTGTGCAAGTGGTGTCCCACAAACTTTTTCACTATATTTTTCGCATTTGCGAAATGGGACAACGATTGGGACAATTTTCGGCCCGCAATTGGCTGATTTGCAACAATGTACAAGTGGTGTCCCACAAACTTTTTCACCATATTTTTCGCATTTACGAAATGGGACAACGATTGGGACACTGCATTTGGCAATAATTTTTTGGAATAAAGAAAATTGTTTAAAATATATTTCATATTGGCGTTCTTTGGAATATTAGCTAATGATGGCAAATATAGCGTATTGGCGGGCTGAAAATACACGAAAATCACCTAAATTTTATGCTATTCCCAAATTATCAGGAGCAAAATTGTCCCACTATCCACCATTTACAGAATTAATAATAACAAATATGGCAAATAATTTTATTTTTTGCCAATATTGTTATATATTTGCAGCAACAAAATGATCGATATGACGACAACAGATGCTATAATGAACTTTGCAATAAAACAGATTGCTCCTTTCAGAAAGCGTGAATTGCTTGCTGCGCTGCGAAAGGATAGGGATTCTGTTTCCATGGCATCTGCTAATGTTCAGCTTAATCGTATGGTGACGTCAGGGAAACTAATCCGTACTGGTTATGGCTTATATAGCGTTCCCGACAAAAGAAAGCAGAAATATTTTTATCAGCCAGATGATGATTTGGCTGAAACAGGGCAATACATAAGGCAACATTTTCCTTTTATTGGATTCTGCTTGTGGAAGCCTGCGGCATTTGTGCCTTTTATGCGGCATGTGCCTGATGTCGGCATTATTTTGGTGGACGTTGAGCGTGACGGTATAGAAGCCGTATTTCTCTCATTGCAGCAAAAATACGCATCAATACCTATTTTATTAAACCCATCAACACTGGAGTGTGAACGCTACATCACTAAAGGAAAGCAATTTATTATACGTCCATTGGTGAAAGAAGCGCCAATAAACATAATTGACGGCTGCCCTGTTCCCAAGATTGAGAAGATGCTGGTGGATGCTGTGAATGACAAAGAAATCAGATTCGCTCAAGGGGCGGAACTTTATACGATTTATCAGAATGCGTTTGACCAATACGACATCAATCGGCGAAGTCTTATTCGGTATGCTTCGCGCAGAAACAGGAAAGAGAAAGTGAAACAAATTATTGATACGATATAGAATATGATACATCCAGATAGCAGAACCACAGCATGGATTGAGAAAGTTGCTGAAGAAAACCATGTTAGAGAAAAAGTGCTCATTGAAAAAGCCATTAGGGCCTTTTCATTATTGCGCCACACACGACAGGCATCCCATTTTTCAAAGGTAGAAAGAACTGCTCAATGGAAATCGACAAGCAGCTTTATAATATTTTGGCTCTTTTTGACCTTACAAAAGATTTAAGCATCACAGCAAGCACATTCCGAAAATTTGCGTCAATTGAATTACAATTACTCAATTTAAGATTCATGATATTTCCTTGAAAAATTATAATCCTTTGAATACAGCGCCATTAATCACAATTCTTTTCCATTATTACTATATACTCATTGCTCATTGTGCTTGCTTTCATACCAGCCACATTTGTCGGGCTATTTTTTGATGGCATACGTTTATTTGGTATTTCTCTAACAATGGTAATTTTATGTGTGAAACCGCACTTTTCAAACATTTCTGCTGTAAAATAATCCAATGGTATCTGAACACCCTTTACAGTTCGGTTTCCTACAACATAACATATCATTCCACCATTTCGGACAACTTTAGCGACATTTTTTATTGAAGACCAATAATCGTTTAAGAAAGATGTAACTTCTTGATACCGTTTAAAATCTTTAGCTTTTATTTCATCAAGAATATCCCTTATCGATTCTGTCTCGAAATATTCTTTTGCGCTTTTCTTACCACCCATTAAAATGCTGTCTAAGTTTTTCGCATTTTCAAATCCAAACCATTCATTGGCCCATCTTGAGAATTGTCCATAGGCTACAGTAGTATGACTATCACCATAAGGAGGTGATGTCACCACCATATCAACAGAACTATTAGATATAATATCTGATGGAATCTCAATAGCACTATTAAAGCCACAAATCTTTGTGCATTCTGGTAACCGTTTTATGGCATTAAATTGTCTAAGTCCGTTAATGTTTCTCATACCCTTTGTTACAAAGAGTTTAAAAACTTCGGGCTTAAATAACTTTAGCTGTTTTTCTGACATCTTGAATCGTTTAAACTCACCATTTCGCGTGAATGAAGATTCCCTTACAACTTCAGATAATATAAGTCTGAAAAAGTCTTTATAATCATCAAGACTTTCAATAAGCTGATTTAAATATGAAAGACGCAAAAGACTGTCTTCAGAATACCAAAAAGTGTAGTTTGAAATCCTATCAAAATTTCTGTTTTGCACCTTTGATGGGAAATAAAAGCCAATTTTAAATTGAATCTCAGAAAACAAATTTTCAATAGTATCTAAATCATAATGAGTCGTTTTTACTCTTGACATCAGCCTTGCCAATGGATTTAAATCAGTCCCAACTGAATTGATACCTTTAATGGACGCTTCTACTAGAGTAGTACCGCTACCCGCATAAGGATCGAAAATTAATTCAAATTTACCCTTAGGGCAAAATTCATCCATAAGTGTACGAGCTACTTGAGGTATCATCATTGCAGGATAATTATGATAGCAATGAGTGTACTCTTTTGTGTCAGCCTCTTTGAAACTCCATCTATTATCAATATCTCTCGTATATTCCATAAATGTTTACTCTTAATTTTAGAGTGTAAAGATAAATAATACTCTTAAAATAAGAGTAAGAATCTTCTCCATTTTTTATTATTTTGCTTCAAATTTACGAAAAATAACAAAATATGAAAAGCGAATACCAAAATCTGATTATTTTAAAGTTAAGAAAACTTCGAATGGAAAAGAAGTTTAGCCAAAAAGAAATTGCTGAACTACTTGGTATAAGTAATGGTCAAATGGGTAATATTGAAAGCCCTCATACAAAAAATAAGTACACATTACAACAAATTTATACTATATGTACAGAATTAAAATTACCAATAGAACAAATCTTTATTGAAGATGAAGAATTGTCAACAGGCAAAGAAATAATTAATTTATTAATTTCAAAAATCATAAAATATAATGAGAGACAATAAAAAATTTATTATTAACGAATTTGAAAAGGTTAAAAGACTTGGATTCGTAAAAAGTAATCGGAAAAATAATACAGGAATTGGTAAAACTTTTGAAGATTACATGGGTGTTGTGGAAAACAATTTTGAAGCACCAGACCTTGCAGGATATGAGATAAAATCACATCGTGAGGAAGTTGCAAGCTATATAACCCTGTTTACAAAAGTGCCAGACTTTCCTAAACAGCCAAATTCATATTTGAACAGCCGATTTGGATCTCCTTATGAAGACAATCCAGATTTAAAAAAATTACATATCTCAATGTTTGCGACACATTTGAGTAGCAACTTTAAGACTTATTCTTTTAAATTGATTAATGACAGAAATTTAAAGGCTATAAGAATTGGAGTATATGATTACAACACAGAGAGACTAATAGATTCTTCTGTGGGTTATACCTATGAAACGATTGAGATGATATTAAAAAAGAAACTTAAAAATTTATTTTATGTAAGTGCCGAGAGAGAAATGCGAGGAAATGATGAATATTTTAATTTTAATCATGCTGAAATATATTCCAATCCGTCTCTTGAAAAATTCCTCGACCTTATTGATAAAGGCAAAATAATGTATGATATCAGAATTGGCTCATTCAAATCTGGGAAAGCAATGGGAAAGACGCATGATCATGGAAGCGGATTTAGAATATTAGAAAAGAACATCACTTTATTATATGAGCTTCACGAAACAGTTTGAATAGCCTATTACATTCAAACATCTAAGTGGAAACAGCACCAATAAACATAATTGACGGCTGCCCTGTTCCCAAGATTGAGAAGATGCTGGTGGATGCTGTGAATGACAAAGAAATCAGATTCGCTCAAGGGGCGGAACTTTATACGATTTATCAGAATGCGTTTG
>JAKVKZ010000029.1 GCA_022484565.1 Muribaculaceae bacterium | reverse complement strand
ACAAATTCCTTGAGCATGTCTTATCCTCGTAATGGTGGTTTCTGTATCAGTGCTGACTCCAATTATGTCGCTTTCCCAATGAATTCCTCTCGTGTGATTGCTGTTTATAAGATGGATCATTCTGCTGATTCTGTCAAATTAACTCTCCAGTACTCATTCCAGGCAAAACAAAGCCCAAGTGCTCTTGCCTGGGATTATGCTGATAATCTTTGCGCTGTTTCAAATCGGGATGAGGTGTTTGAGCTTTATCAGCTTCCTCATCCAAATGGCATTGATTACGTTATCACTCCTGCTATGGAAGCCTATAGCATCTCCATTCCTGCTGATGTCTATCTTATTGGTTCCATCGATGAGGCAAGTAACTCAACTACTTGGGACGCAACTAAGGGCTGCAAGATGACATACGATGCAACTTCTCAAAAATATTCTGCCACTGTCAACATGACAAAGGCTGGCGGTACATTCGGCGTTTCCAAAGTGATTGCTGAAAATAACGATGCTGGTGGCTGGACTTACGTCAATGCAAGCCGTTTCATCCCTGATGCTGATGGTTTAAGCCTTGATTACGGTGTCGCAAAACCGATGTCGCCTTGGGAGTCAGGCAAGAATTATGCATGGTCATTCCCGATTCTTGGCAAGTTCAAAGTAGTTGTTGACCTCAATGCCATGACTATCCGCGATACACTTGTAACGAGCGTTTATCCTATGAATTTGTATGTAATAGGAAACACTAATTTTTCCAACACATGGTCAACCAGCGTGCCATTGGCAAAAATGACGGAAACAGCCGACGGCGTGTATGGTGGAGCTTTCAAGTTGAATGAAGTTTCAACCGATAATCAGTATCAGTATTTCTCAGTTGTAAAGAATTTAGGTGCTGACTGGGATGCTGTCAATGTAACAGGAAACCGCTTCGGTCCTACAACTGATGGCACAGTGCTTGCAACTGATGCTACTGTTTCAAGTGATTTCGGCAATCACAACACTGCTTACAAGGTGCCTTACACTGAAGGCAACACTCTTTGGCTGACTGTTGACCTCACTGCTAGCACAATTTCCGCAAAAAGCAACACAACTGGTGTGGCTGGCGTAGGTGCTGCAAGTGTTAAGGTTATAGCTGGTGTCGGTCAAATCAGTATTGTCGGTTCGGCTAAGTCTATTGAAGTTTACACTGCTGGTGGAGCTTTGATTAGCAAGAATCAAGTACGCGTAAATTGCGCTCCTGGTTTCTATGTGGTTCGCGTAGATGGTGTTGCCACAAAGGTACTTGTGAAATAACATCTGATTAAAAAGAATCTATTATTAATGGGCAGGCTTTGGTCTGCCCATTATTATATCAAATTATTTTCCATTTTCTTAACAATATTTTCCTTAATAATTTCCCTAATATTTGCTTTTAATCCTCTTATATGCTAACTTTGTGGCTCAACTAAAGCAGAATTTTACGTCTTTATAATTGCAGCAACTTATCGAATAAACTAAACAATATATCGGCACAACTTTTTAATATTAACAAATACTTACAATCAATGAGAAAATCATTATTACCTATTCTTTTGGCATTTGTTGCCCTTTTTAGCGCTACAAATGCAAATGCTGGGTATAGTCTTACCCAGTCGTGGAAAAATTCCACAGTCCCAACTGCTACCAATACTCGTCAGGGAGTGTTTGCACGCGACACCTTCTTTGTTCAAAACAGAACTACCTCTATGGTTGAAACTTGGCTACAAAACAGCACAGCAGCAGTTACAACTAAAGCAACTACTAGTGGTTCTAACATCTGTACAGATGATGCAGGTAATTTGATTGTGAAAACTGGATTTGGTAACTCTACAACAAAATCCATTACTGTTATTTCTGCTGATGGCTTAACTACTAAAACAATTGCATTGACTGGCATCAGAGGCGGTAGGAATGATTATTTTGGCCATGCATCTGGTGATATACTTTCATCCACTGGTGGTTATTTGTATGTAACGCCTAATTCAAGTACAACAATCTCTGCTGTTCGTATTGTCAATGGAGCTGAAACTGCTGACTCTGCTTATTATCCAGTGACTGGGCTCACAAACTCTAATGGTGCTGCCACTTATTCTGTTACTATTAATGGAGCAGAGCATATAATAGTTGCTCCTCGCGCTATTGGTAACTCTTATTTTGATTGCATACTTAGCTCTGACCGTTCTACTATCACTGCAAGTAAAATTTACACACCTAGTAAATCCGCTGCATTTGGTTGTACTATTTTCACTGTAGGCGACACTACTTATATCGCTTATCCTACTGGTACTAATTATGCCGATGGTTTCTCTATTGCTAAATTCACAACCACTGACGCAAACAATGCTGTAATTGTTTCTCACGCTGTTGAGAAGACTGCAAACACGGCTTATGCCAATTGGCTTTTCTCTGAAGTAGTAAACGACACCACAGTGAATATTTATCAATATCATCCTGGAGGCATGTTTGCAAAGTATGTTTTCACTGTTCCTGCCAAGCCTGTTCCTGATCTTTATTTAATTGGCTCTATCGATGAGGCAAGTAACTCAACAACATGGGACGCAACTAAGGGCTGCAAGATGACTTACAATGCTACAACTAAGACGTATTCTGCCACTGTCAACATGACAAAGGCTGGCGGTACATTCGGCGTTTCTAAGGTGATTGCCGAAAATAACGATGCTGGTGGATGGACATACGTCAATGCAAGCCGTTTCATCCCTGAATCTGATGGATTAAGCCTTGATTACGGTGTTGCAAAACCGATGTCGGCTTGGGAATCAGGTAAGGATTATGCATGGTCATTCCCGATTCTTGGCAAGTTCAAAGTAGTTGTTGACCTCAATGCCATGACTATACGCGATACACTTGTCACGAGCGTTTATCCAATGAATTTGTATGTAATCGGAAACACTAATTTTTCCAGCACATGGTCAACCAGTGTGCCATTGGCAAAAATGACGGAAACAGCCGACGGCGTGTATGGTGGAGCTTTCAAGTTGAATGAAGTATCAACCGATAACCAGTATCAGTATTTTTCAATTGTAAAGAATTTAGGTGCTGACTGGGACGCTGTCAATGTAACAGGAAACCGCTTCGGCCCTACAACTGATGGCACAGTGCTTGCAACTGATGCTACTGTTTCAACTGATTTCGGTAATAACAACACTGCTTACAAAGTGCCTTACATCGACGGCAATCGTCTTTGGCTAACCGTTGACCTCACTGCTAACACAATTTCCGCAAAAAGCAACACAACGGGTGTGGCTGGCGTGAATACTACCAGTGCAAAGGTTATAGCTGGTGCAGGTGAAATCAATGTAATCGGTTCAGCACGCACAATTGAAGTTTACACCGCAGCAGGTGCTTTGGTAAGCCGCGGCAATGCTTCCGTATCATGTGCCCCTGGTCTTTACATTGTCCGTGTTGATGGTGCTGTAACAAAAGTTCTTGTTAAGTAATTTCCGAATAATTCGGCATTTATAAAATTAATGTTCAGGTCAATCATTTTTTTGGTTGACCTGAATTTTTTTTGATTTTTCTTGTTCTCGTTTGGATTATTTCCTGACTTCATCACTTTTTTGCGCCATCACATAGCGCAGATTGAGAATCAATGAGTTAGCATATAAGAAAGGGTGACTTTGGGTGACGCAAACATGTTTTTCGTATCTTTGCAGCATGTTCGTACGTAAGAAATTCAACCGTTCAGGTAGCACAAGTGTTGTAGTGGTGAGTAAATCGCAAGGTAAGTTCACTGAAGTAAAGAAGTTTGGAGTGGCAAAGTCTGAAGAAGCAGCAGACGAGCTGTTTCAAAAAGCCCGGCATTGGCTTCGCACTCATGGTGGCCAGCAAGAGCTTGACTTCGATGACAAGAAAGGCAAGGAATTAGAGGAAACGAGCCGTGTTGTTGACAATATGGATGCTGTGCTCATCAACGGCACCCAGCTGCTGCTTAACCGGGTCTATGACAGCATCGGCTTCGACCGCATTCCTGACGGGATTCTCCGCCATCTTGTAATTGCGAGGATATCCCAGCCCCAAAGCAAGCTGGCCACGGTTGAGTACCTGAAGTCGTACTATGACGAGGATGTTGACCTCAATCATATCTACCGCTACATGGACAGGCTCTACAATACCCAGATGGAGTCGGCGCAGCGGATAAGCGTCGAGCACACTGGGAAGATTTTCGGTGGCAAACTCGGGTTGATGTTCTATGATGTTACAACGCTTTACTTTGAGACGGCACAGACCGACGTGCTGCGTGAGCCTTGGCTTCTCAAAGGATGGCAAGACGGCAGAGTCGCAGGTCGTGCTCGGGCTGCTTGTCTCGGATGGCGGCTATCCTCTTTCATACTCGCTATTCAATGGCAGCCAGTACGAAGGATTTACAATGATACCGATGATTGACGACTTCAAACAGAGGTTCACGCTCGGTGATGATTTTGTCGTGGTTGCCGACTCCGGCCTGATGAACAAGGACAATGTCGCTTTGCTGCAACAGGCAGGCTACAAGTATATTCTCGGTGCGCGCATAAAGAATGAGAGCGCTGGCATAAAGCAATGGATTCTTTCTCTCGAAAAAGAAGACAAAGCCTGCTATGAGTGCAAAGGGAAGAATGGCGAACGGCTCATCGTCAGTTACTCTGATAAACGCGCCAAGAAAGACGCATACAACCGGAACTGTGGTATTGCACGGCTGAGGAAAACATACAAAAGTGGCCATCTTACGAAACAGCAAGTCAACAGGCGCGGCTACAACAAGTTCCTCGAAATCAGCAAGGACATAGAAGTGGCTATCAGCGATGAAAAGATAGCGGAGGACTGCAAGTGGGATGGATTGAAGGGATACATCACCAACACGAATCTTGATGCGGACCGGGTCATTGATGAGTATCACGGCCTTTGGGTAGTGGAGCGGGCATTCCGAATCTCGAAAGGCACATTGGAAATGCGCCCTATGTTTCACTTCACGGAGAGAAGGATTGAAGCTCACATCTGCATTTGCTTCATTGCCTACAAGGTGTATAAAGAACTGGAACGCATTATTGGCATCAATAAAATCGGAATGAGTGTCGACCATGTGCTTGATGCAGCCAAGACAATAACCACCATCAGAATCAAAATGCCAGAAAACGGATCATTTTTCACAAAAACACTCTTCCTGACTAAAAAGCAGCTCGCTATCAAACCGCTTTTCGAGATGTGAGACACATAACTCAATTTGGGTGACGCATTGATGAAGTCAGGAGTAATTTCCGAATAATTCGGCATTTATAAAATTAATGTTCAGGTCAATCATTTTTTTGGTTGACCTGAATTTTTTTTGATTTTTCTTGTTCTCATTTGGATTATTTGTTAACTTTGTATAGGGATATTGTAATTTATTACTATGTTATGAAAGGATTATCGTTACAACTATAGTACTAACAACAAAAAATTTATGAAAAAGATTTACGTAATTGCGACATTGATTTTTGCCGCTCTGCTCACGGGCTTTAATGCCAATGCGCTCAATGTTTATGCTTACGGGCTTTCTGGCTCACTCTCTTCCGATGGCAGCACTTACACTGTCAATTATTCCCTTAATGACCAAGCCACTGCATTGGCTATCGAGGTTTACAATGGCAAAACTCTTGTCGCTACTTTCACTCCCGATTCTCTTTCGGCAGGTTCCCATTCCTACTCGTTCAGCACCGCTTCTCTTCCTAAAGGCGTAAATCTGTCGTGGAAGGTGAAAGCCACGAGCGAGAATCTCACTTCCGTCATGGACGGCGGTAAAAGCGTCTTGTTTGGCGCTCCTTGTGGCTTGGCTGTTGACTGCAATCCTTCAAGCACGCATTTTGGTAGGCTTTATGTCGCAGAATCGCAAAGCATGTATGTGGGCGACACTTTTCGCCATAAATATTACTTTTCCAACCCTACCACTACGGGCATAGGGCAGGGAGTTTACGTTTTTGAACCAACTCTCGACGCTGTCAAAAATTCATCCGGCAAGGCTGGTTTCAGAGGTGGATTGGTTCTCGATTCGCTCATTTCCGACAAGAATGTCTTCGACCCTAAGCGGATTGCTCTCAGCGAAGATGGCCGTTTATTTGTCTCCCGCTTCTCGGCTGGTGTAAGTCCTATTTATGAGATTAACACTGATGACCTCAATGCCGATTTCAAGCCGATTTTCACTGGAGCTTCCTATGATGCCAATTATAATTTAGTCACTTCTTCAGGTGATTACATTGCCGGTCCTAATTTGGCTATGACGGTCATGGGCAGCGGTGCTAACCTCAAGATTGCCACCATTTCCGTCGATAAGAATGGAATTGCTTCCGATTCTGCCGGCTATCGTGCTGCCGAATACAACCTTGGCACTGCCACTTCTTGGTCTGCAGCTCCTTCACGCTTTGTTACTGCTTACGACCAGCATTACACGTATAATTACGACTTCACCAACATCCAGTACGACCCTAATGGCGGACTTTGGTACCTTACCAACAATTCATCCGCATCAGCCACAAGGCCTTTCTGTAAGCATGTAAAGAAAGATTTCACCACTGAGGACTTCGGAGTAACATCTAACTATACTCCTATTTTTTGTCCTAAAGATTGTGGTATTTGCTTAAGTCCTGATTCCACAAAATTGGCTCTGGTTCGTGATAGCGAAAGTCATATCAACATCTACAATGTGGATTATTCCACTAGTCCTGTCACTCTTACCAAACTTTATGATTTCACTGGCGATTTCGACGTCGATGCCCTTGCTTGGGACTATGCCAACAACTTGTTCTGCGCTTCCATCGTCGGAAAAGAGGTGGTTGAGTTTATCCTTCCTCGTGCCAGTGGCGATGTCACTACTCCTGCAATGGTAACTTATAACTTTAATATTCCTGTTCCTGATGTCTATCTCATCGGCTCCATTGACGAGGCCAGCGGTTCAACCACTTGGGATGCAACTAAGGGTTGTAAGATGACTTACGATGCAACATCGCAGAAATATTCCGCCACTGTCAACATGACGAAGGCTGGCGGTACATTCGGCGTTTCCAAGGTGATTGCTGAAAATAACGATGCTGGTGGCTGGACTTACGTCAATGCAAGCCGTTTCATTCCTGATGCTGATGGTTTAAGCCTTGATTATGGTGTTGCAAAACCGATGTCGGCTTGGGAGTCAGGTAAGGATTATGCATGGTCATTCCCGATTCTTGGAAAGTTCAAAGTAGTTGTTGACCTCAATGCCATGACTATACGCGACACACTCGTCACGAGCGTTTATCCAATGAATCTGTATGTAATCGGAAACACTAATTTTTCCAACACATGGTCAACAAGTGTGCCATTGGCAAAAATGACGGAAACAGCCGACGGCGTGTATAGTGGTGCATTCAAGTTGAATGAAGTATCAACCGATAACCAGTATCAGTATTTTTCAATTGTAAAGAATTTAGGTGCTGACTGGGATGCTGTCAATGTAACAGGAAACCGCTTCGGTCCTTCAGTTGATGGCACAGTGCTTGCAACTGATGGCACGGTTTCAACCGATTTCGGCAAAAACAACACTGCTTACAAGGTGCCTTACACTGAAGGCAATAATCTTTGGCTGACTGTTGACCTCACTGCTGGCACTAACGGCACCATTTCCGCTCTCAGCAACACAACTGACGTAGCAGGCGTCAACGCGGCAAGTGTGAAAGTTATTGGCGGCGTTGGGGAAATCAATGTAATCGGTTCAGCACGTACAATAGCCGTTTACACTGCTGCCGGTGCTTTGGTGAGCCGTGGCAAGGCTTCGGTTAGCTGTGCTTCTGGACTTTACATTGTCCGTGTTGATGGCAATGTGTTCAAAGTATTGGTCAAGTAGCATATCATCAATAACGTAATATAAAAATGAGGGCGAACCAAAAGGCGCGTCCTCATTTTTTTGTCAATCAACAATCAGAAATTACTTAGCTTTCTTTGTTGGTTTGGCTTTCGACTTTGCTGGAACAACTTTCTTTTCAGGCTTCGGGGCGACTTTTTTAGCCGGCTTTGCAGGCTTTTTAGCAGCAGGTTTTGCTGTCGGCTTCTTGGTGTCTTTGTTATCTGTCGTTTCAGCTACTTTATCGGCTGGAATCACTTGCTTTGGAGTAACAAGGTCATCGTCCTCGGCCTTGATGATGTTGGTACGCATCAATTCAACTTCCCTGTTGAGCTGTTCGATTTCGCTTTCCTGATTCTTGATTGTTGTCAGAAGTGAGTTCAATTCCTCGTTGCCGATTGACATAGGATATTGCTCCTGAACTCTTACAAGGAAGTCGGACAGCACATTCATGTAGTTGGTGAATGCCTGATATGGAGTGTCGTAAGGGCTGTAGTGCGAGTGTACCGCTCCGTCATCCTTGTGCTTGGTGCTCATGTAGAAGAAGTGGTCGCTCGATTGCAGATAGTTCCAGTCCTCAAGAATCTTGCCTGTGCACATGCGCACGCGCTCACCGTCGGAATAGAGTTTCTTCAAGGCTTCCTGTTGCAGCGTGTTGCCGCACCATGCGCTTGTGTCGCGGGCTTCGTCGGCCCATGAAATTGCGTATGGCACTGAAAGTTCGCCCACTGATTTCAGTTTTGCGATGGCTTCAGATGGAGTCCAGAATTCAATTCCTTTTTCCTGTGCGAAGCGTGGCAAAGCCTTCATGAATTCAAAAATTCCGCTTTCTTTCGGCTGTAATTCGCCGAAAGTCTCGTAATTCATGAATAGGTTGATGATTTGTTCTTCAGGAGGCAAAGTTGCAATCCAGTCAATGTATTTGTCGGCTGTAAGCGGGAATTCTGGCCATTCGGTGTTGCTGAATCTGAATGAAATGTCGTCGCTCAACTTTGAATTTTTGAGCAGCAGCTTCAATTTCGGTGCCATTGCCGATGAATACACGTAATTTGGCGATTTCCAGCCAAGAATGTGTTTTGCGCCTTCAGTTATGGCTCCCTTGAAGCCCATGGCATGAATTTGTGCTGAAATGTCGTCATCGTAAATCAGCTCGGTATTGCGGAACACCTTTACAGGATGGACTTTGTAGAGTTCAAATATCTTTTGGTCGTGAAGTTTCACCTGACGCTGGAATTCGTCGGGGTCATAAAGCGAGCAAAGCGAGTGCGAGAAAGTTTCCGACAGGAATTCCACACAACCGGTTTTCACAAGCTCCATCATCGAATCGTTGAATT
Organism: Muribaculaceae bacterium; assembly: GCA_022484565.1. Lineage (GTDB taxonomy): Bacteria > Bacteroidota > Bacteroidia > Bacteroidales > Muribaculaceae > JAKVKZ01. The sequence goes on along the minus strand of JAKVKZ010000029.1, from coordinate 29,324 downwards.
CAGGCACGAACATTTGGAATTGTTCAAGTGCTGTACCCGTAATGGAGAATGCCACTTTGAATTTGCCCTTGTTCGCGTTAATCATCTCCAGCAGCATATTGTTGGCTGGAATATATGATTTGCGGGCTATCCGTTGGATTATGTCTTCGTTGGCGAAGAAATCGTAATAGGAACTGTCGTTACCGATGTCGAAAAAACGGTATTGTTTCAGTCTGAATGGCTGATGTATTTGGAAATAGAAACAGATTGCTTTCATTTTATTTGTATTTCGATTGTTTGTTGTTAATTAGTTCAATTAATTTTGTTCTTATCGTTTTCTGATTATTCCATCCCAAGAAGCCTCTTGTAGATGCCAATAACCTTTGCGCCGGCCTTTTTCCATTGAATTTGGTCAACTTCAGCAAGACCGTATTCGCGCAGCTGATTGTACATTGCAGGATATTTTATGATGGAATAAATCGCATCGGCCATTGCATCGATGTCCCAATAATCTGTCTTGATGACGTTGTCGAGAATTTCAGCGCAGCCTGATTGCTTAGAAATAATGGAAGGAGTGCCCATCTGCATGGCTTCAAGTGGTGAAATTCCGAATGGCTCGCTCACCGACGGCATTATGTAAACGTCGCTTGCTTTCAGCATCTCGTAAACTTGCTTTCCTTTAAGGAATCCTGTGAAATGGAAGTGGTCGGCAATGTCGCGGCGTGCCACAAGGTCAATCATCTTTTCCATCATGTCACCGCTGCCTGCCATCACAAATCTCACGTTTTTCACTTTCTGAAGCACTCTCACGGCTGCCTCCACAAAGTATTCAGGGCCTTTCTGCATGGTGATTCGTCCGAGGAACGTCACCACCTTGTCCTTTTTCGGCGCTACGCTGATGTTGCGTATCTCAGGGCTTAAAGGCTCCACTGCGTTGTGCACTGTGGTTACTTTATCGGGGCTAATTCCATATTTTTCAATCACCGTGCGGCGTGTAAGGTTGCTCACCGTAATGATGTGGTCGGCCTGTGTCATGCCGTCCTTTTCAATGCCGTAAACTGTAGGATTCACGTGTCCTCGGCTGCGGTCGAAGTCGGTGGCGTGCACATGGATTACGAGCGGTTTTCCTGTCACCTGCTTGGCGTGTATGCCGGCAGGGTAGGTGAGCCAGTCGTGCGAGTGGATAATGTCGCAAGGCACTGTCCGTGCTATCACACCTGCCACAATTGAATAATTATTGATTTCCTCAAGAAGGTTTTCAGGATATTTTCCGGAGAATTCTATGCAGCCTAAATCGTTGGTGCGCATATAGTTGAAATCGGCGTAGATGTGTTCACGTAGCCTATAGTACAATTCAGGCTCCATCACATTTCCGATTCTGCTTTTCACATAGTCGTAATTCACGTCGCGCCATGCCACCGGTGTGGAATTTGCTCCGATAATTTGAGCGAATCCCTTCTCTTCATCGCCCATAGGCTTTGGAATCACGAATGTGATGTCCATATCGCCGTTCTCGTGCATTCCTTTGGTCAATCCATAGCTCGCTGTGCCAAGTCCTCCAAGAATATGAGGTGGAAATTCCCACCCGAACATTAATGCTTTCATAATGAATTTTGTATTTTCATGGTTGTTGTTGTACGTTTAAATTTTTCAATGCCCGCAGCACACGCAGAATTCCGCCGACATTCATCGCGAAGCTCACTGCTCCACGCCCTGTGAATGGCGGATTTCCGTCATAAAGCTCCGACAATGAACCAATGCAACCTTGAGTCATTTCATCTTCAAATCCTATCATCATTCTGTCGATGAACGGGAAGCCTGCAACGCCATACACCTTAATATATGCGCTTGCGTAGAATCCCATCAGCCATGGACGTGTTGAGCCTTGATAGTAGGCGTATTCACGTTGTTCAGGTGTGCCGAGATAGAATGGTGAGTAGCCGAAACTCCTTGGGCTTAAAGTCCTTAGGCCCTTAGGCGTGAGGAGTTCGCGTGTAGTGACTTCAAGCACTGTTTTGCGTTGGCGACGGTCGAGAGGGGAGAAGTCAAGGCCTGCTGCGATTATCATGTTCGGACGTACACTAAGTTCGGTGAACAGTCCGGAAACGTAGTCATAAAGGTATCCGTAGTCGTTGAGGAAGGTGTCGATGAATGAGTCCTTGCACTGCTGGGCTATTCCGTCCCATTTCAGCAGATTCTCATGCTCGTCATTGTCATCTTCAAACAGTTTTTGGCCAAACATCAGCGTGTTGTACCACAAAGCATTGAATTCCACGAGGAAACCAGTCCTTGGTATTACAGGCGTTCCATCTGGATTTGAAGAGTCCATCCACGACACTGGCTTTTGCTTGCCGAATGTGGAAATAAGCCCGCTTTCATTAAGCTCAAGATTCGGATGCTTATTGCTTATTATGTAGCTGATGATGTCCTTTACAATTTGCCCGTAGCGTTTTTTTGTTTCTTCTGCGCCTGCTTCCTTATAGTATTGCTGCACAGCCCACACTGCCCAAAGCGGTACATCAGGCAAATCGATTCCCTGCATGTGTCTGTCGGGTTCGCCTGTCTGCATGAAGTGCTCAAGTGCATCGCGTCCTGTATCCATTATTGCCTCAAAGTCGGGGCGGTGGTGAACTGAAATTGTTGTCCCGGGCAAAGCTATGAATTCGTCGCGTGCACGGATTTTGAACCATGGATAACCGGCAAGCAGGTAATTTCCGTCTTTATTGCTAAGGTAGAACTGCTTTGCCGAATTTTTCATGCAGTTGTAGAAGCTTGTGCGCGGTGTGCGTGCCTTAACTTCTTCTTCGTACATCTTGGCGAAGTTTCTTGGGCTTGCCTCTGAAATACCGGCTGAGAAATATATGCTTTCTCCCTTTCTGATGTCAAGTTGGAAATAGCCCGGCATGTAGAGGTCTTCCTTGAATGGAATGCCTCGCTCCTGGTCTTTAATGTATTCTATGCCCTTGTACCAGCAGGGTGTGAACACAAATTCAGGCCGATGGCTGCATTGCATGAAAAGTGCTGGGTAGCCATTGTACATGCAGGTGGAAATTCCGTTGTTTATTTCCTTGTACTCTCGGTTTGCCACGCCATTTTCCACACACAGGTCGTTTGCGTTGCGGAATGCAAGAAATGGCCGGAACTGCAATGTGGTCTTTGAATGGGCCTCCACAAGAGTGTACCTGATTAAAATGCGGTTTTCATGTGAGATGAACACCATTTCTTTGGTCATGATTACTCCTCCGATTCTGTACGTTGTGCGCGGCACTGTCTCGCAGTCGTATTCACGGATGTATTTATGCCCGTTCGGGCTGTAGCATGAACCATTATACTTATGCAGCCCCAGATTAAATGGAGCTCCATGTTGAATCACTGTCTCGTCGAGCGAAGATAGCAGCACATGGTTGTCGTCGTCAATTTCAGGTACTGGTATGACAAGCAGGCCATGTTGCTTACGTGTGTTGCACCCTACAATAGTTGTACAATGGTATGCTCCTGATTGATTCGTGCGCAGCATCTCCTTGGGGAGCGACTGCTCTAAATTGATCATCAGGTTCTTATCGAATTTCAAGTAACTCATCTAAGAGTGGTTTATTGGTTTTATTGTTTACAATTGGGATAATATTTTTCCCTCCGATACGAATGTACAAACATCCCTATAAATACGCAAATTTTTTACATGAAATTTCACAAAAATTTTACTATTGCCCCAAAATCGGGGCAGAATTATATCATTGGTAATTTATCTTTGCTTTAATTATGCGTTTTTTATATGTTCAATCCGCTTCTTATGGCATTTATGAAGTCCCAGAAGCCATCGCCGATTGGCGACAGCAACGAGCGCTTAGCGTTTTCCGCTTTTGGAAGCACTGCTTTCAATCCTGCCTTGTGGCATTTTATGTGTATGTTTGCCGGCATACTTATCGGGTCGCCGTCGAGGTGCATTACTGTGTCTTCAGGACAATGTATGGTCAGTTCCGGCGTGCGGAATGAGTGGATGTTTGTGTCTTGGTCGATGTGCTTTGTGAAAAGCAGTATGCCGAGCAGCGGGGTGTCGAGTGGGGTGAACGGATGGATTACCGTCACGTCAATCAGCCCGTCCTGCAGGCTTGCCTGTGGAGCGATAAAGGCGTTGTTGCCGTATTGCGACGCATTGCCGCACGCTATTATGAAGGCCTTTTCAGTCAGCACGCTGTCGGGAGTGTCGATTACGTATATTTTTGAACGGTATTTCAGATATTCGGTCAATGCGCTCTGCACGTAGGTCATCGGTCCGCGTTTTCCGGCTTGTGCGAATTTTGCGCTTACTATTGCGTCGAATCCCACGCCGCAGGTGCAGAAGAATGGTCTTTCGTTGGCTGTGCAGTAATCAATGTTCTCAATGTTGTCCTTATTGATTATTTCCAATGCTTCTTCCACTTTCAGCGGAATGTCAAGGTGCCTTGCCAATCCGTTGCCTGAGCCGCATGGTATTATTCCCAAAGCTGTCTGCGAATCTCTCAGTGCGGCGGCCACTTCATTCACTGTGCCGTCACCCCCCACAGCTATCACTGCATGGAAGCCGTCGGCAATTGCCTTGTGAGCAAGTTCTGTGGCGTGTCCGGCCCGTTCTGTGAATTCTATAGTCAGGTCGAATTTTTCCTTATCAATTTTGCTTTCAATCTTCTTTGGCATTCCGTGTTTGTTCTTCGTGCCGGAGATTGGATTTATTATTGCTAATATCTTCTTGTGTTCGTTCATGTATGTTTATGGCTGATTTAATCTGGCAGACGGAGTTTCACATAGCTGATTATCAGCTTGGCCACGTCGTCAACCGACAGTTTTGACGAATCCACTGAAAGGTCGTACGATTCAGATTTTCCCCATTCTTTGTCGGTATAGAAATTATAGTAATTCGCTCTCAACTTATCTTTTTTCACGCTGATGTTTTTTGCCTCGTTTTCTGTTTTGCAGTCACACCGCGAGAGTATTCTCGCAATTCTTGATTCCATCGACGCATGGATGAATACGCTGATTAGCCGTGGATGCTTTCTGAGCACGAAATCCGCACTTCTGCCCACTATCACGCACGATGACTGGCGGGCGAGTTCCTGCATCACTTCGCACTGCGAGCGGTAGATGTTGTCGTCGTTCAGCGGCATGCTCCCCACCATATATGCTCCGGCGCTGTAGCCGTAGTTGAACGCCATCAGGTTGTTGTAGAAAGTAGGGGTGCGCTCGTCGGCTGCCTCAAAAAATTCCTCGTTCATTCCCGATGATTTGGCGGCTTCGCGCAGCAATTCTTTGTCGTAGTATTTTATGCCGAGATTCTCAGCTATTTTTTTGCCTATTTCTCTGCCTCCGCTTCCGAATTGGCGGCCTATGGTAATCACATATTTATTGTCATTTTCCATAACGTTTCTCTTTAATATAGTTTCGGCGTATCATGCACCTTTATTTGCTTTTGATGCAAAGATAATTAATGATTTTAATAATGCAAAGCAAAGTCGGCAATATTATCTGCCGGACTTTCTCTTTGTGCGATGCACTGATAATTAATGTCTGCTCATGTTCTGTGTTTCTAAAATTATCACTATATTTGAAGTCTGTGGGCTGTAATTGATATTGTGGCTTACACATAAAATCTAAAGTATTAGTTTAATAATAATTGCTTTAATTTTTATTTAACTGTTACTTTAAATTTAGTTTATAATTTATTTTGTAATAGCATATAAATTAATTCAATTTTTATTATAGAATCTATGGAACATAAAAAATATAGTGATAATGAATCTGGCGTAAATGAAAAATATTGCAGCCCGAAAAATATGTCGGAGGCTAATTTCAGAGCTTCTGCCATCGTGCTGATTGATTTCTTCAAACTTTGCGGTAAAGCACATTTCTATGTTAGTTTGCCACCTGAAAATGTAGCTTCTAAGGTTATTTCTGAGGCTGCTTTGATGCTTGATGCCGATGTGCTTAGGGAAGAATTTACTGACCAGCCGCTTGCTGCTTACGATGGCTCTTTGCCAATGGATTTAGCTGTTTTTGCGCCCTCGCAGTTGATCTATCTTATCAATCATCCTGAATTGCTGGCACTTATTCATTCGTTCATTATAACGGGCCGTATAAATGGCCGCATGGAGCGTTGGCTGTCCGATTTTGGCGTTGATGCTTATGTTGCATATTCCACTGACCATGGCATAATGGCGCTGTCTCCAGTCAGTCATGAGTTGAAGCCTTTTAATGCTTTGGGCGATAATGTTTTCAGCGTTGATGAGCGTGGTTGCCTGTTGATTGATTCCATGCATTATTTCCCTAACCATTTGGTTACTGACGATATGGTTACGCTTGTTTCGCCGTCACAATTCTTTTGGCATGGCAATTTCAATAATGTCATTCACATTGATGGCAAAAATGTGTTCCCTGAAGAGGTTGAGATGAAGATTGCCAAGTTCTTTCCGCATATCAGGTTTTATGTCACATCGCGCACTTCCGAGGCTTCGGGTGAGGAAGTTGTGTTGGCGATTGAATATAGTAGTCTACGTGCTGGTTTTCGTAAGGAAGGCCGTATTCGCGAAGGTTTGATTGAGGAAATGCGGAAAGTGCTTCTCCCGTATGAATTGCCGCATAGTTATGTGGCTGTCAATAAGTTCGAGGAGAGTGCTGGTGGCGTTATCCGTCGGACAAAATATTTTTCGTGAAATTGTCTATAGATTTTCGTACCATTTCTTTGCCGTATCGTTGCCTTATTGTATTTTCGTTGTAACGTAAAACTTAAGGAGGAATATAGTATGAATATCTACAATTTTGAAGAAAAAGCTATGCGTGTAGCGTTGGACAAAGGTAGGGATTATTACCAATCCGGAAAGGTGTCCTCGCTTCAGAAGCACGACAATGGCTCATGGACTGCAATTGTCCATAGCTCTGAAGATTACCACATCAAGATTAAGATGAATGGTGATGAAATTCGATCATGTATATGTGATTGCCCTTATTCCGATAAGGTGTGTAAGCACAGTATCGCAGTTTTATTTGCTATTCGGGCATCTTTACTGAGTGATTCTCATTAGTGCCATCATCAATGGAACTGTTTTGATGGATTTGCTGTTCAGTGAGTATTTAAGCCGTCAAAAATGATTTTAGCGGTTAATATTTTGTCGCATTAGTCTTGTTTTGATGAAAAATAGCTATATTAGCAGCGAAATTTTCGGAATTCTGATTATGAGCAAATTTAAATTCTTGATTATTGCGTTGACTTTTATGGCTGTTTCAGGGAATGCCTTTGCTGCAGTTAATCCGCCGAAGGCAATGCCTGTGGAAAAGGCCAAAAAATCGGTTGTTAAGCCGAAGGTGAATCCCGTTGACAAACCTGTGGTTGACCTCAATCCGATAGTGACTGAAGGTGCTGTTGACCTTGGCCTAAGTGTGCAGTGGGCGGCATGCAATGTTGGCGCTAATTCTCCTGAAGGTGCTGGCATTCATTTCGGTTGGGCTGACCCTTCGGGCGAGAATGAAACGGAAGATGTGCAGGATGCCGATGGAAATTGGAATTCAAAACTTTATGGCGGTGTCACTCCGCTAACCAATATCTGTTTCACGGCGTTCGATATGGCTACTGCCAATTTGGGGCGCGAATGGCGTCTGCCGTCGCATGATGAATTAAAGGAACTTTGCGACAGCTGCAAATGGACATGGACCCGTTTCCATGGTGTCCGTGGCATGAAAATCACCGGCAAGACGGGCAAAAGCATTTTCCTGCCGGCTGTTGGCGACCGTATGTCGTTGGACGATGAAATGTACCGCAGTTACTATTGGAGCGGCACTTTAAGTGATGTTGACAAGACGAGCGACAATGCCTGGCATCTCTATTTCGACAGGTACGGCAATAAATATTGCAGTTTCGACCTCCGCTGTTCAGGCTATGTAGTCAGGGCAGTAAAGGCGAAGGCTACAGATAAGTGATTTAAGGCTGTTTGGTTTTATAAATTATAAAAAAATGCCGTATCTCATTGGTTGAGGTGCGGCATTTATTGTATTTGCATTATTTATCCTATTCTATTCCGAGGTCTTTTGCTATTGCGTCAAGTTTAGCGTCGGAAGCCTCGTTCAGTGCGTCGTAGTCGGCTGCTGATTTCAGCTTGTCGTGAACTTCAAGATAGAACTTGATTTTAGGCTCTGTGCCCGAAGGACGTATGGAAACCTTTGTGCCGTCGGCTGTGTAGTATTGCAGAACGTTCGATGTGGTAGGCATCACGAGTTTTTTCACTGTGCCTGCCTTGAGGTCTTTCTCTTCCAATGAGTTGTAGTCCTTTATCAGCACTACTTTTGAACCTGCAATTGTTGCCGGTGGATTCTCGCGGAACTTCTTCATTATTGCCACGATTTCCTCTGCTCCAGTCTTGCCTTTGCGTACGAGTGAAATTCCTTTTTCTTTTGAATAACCGTATTTCATGTAGATGTCGATGAGCATCTTGTTCATGTCGAGGCCGCGGTCCTTAGCCCAAGCGGCTATTTCTGCCATCAACGAGATTGCTGACACTGAATCCTTGTCGCGTACAAAGTCCTCAGCGAGGAAGCCGTAGCTCTCTTCACCGCCTCCAAGGTAACGTGCTTTGCCTTCATTTTCAAGCATCACGTTTGCTATCCATTTGAATCCAGTGTAGCAGTCGAACATCTTTATTTTCTGTGCTTCTGCAATGGCCTTGATGGTGTCGGTCGTGACGATTGTCTTTACAATGTATTCGTTGCCAGTGAGTTTTCCGAGTTCTGTGTTGCGTGTCATCAGGTAGTTGAGGAAAATCATCACTATCTGGTTGCCGTTGGCAAGTGCGTATTCACCTTTGGTGTTCTTGAATACCACGCCAATGCGGTCAGCGTCAGGGTCGGAGGCAAGCACTATGTCGGCGTTTACTTCCTTGGCGCGTTCAATTGCCAATGCCATTGCTGAAGGAACTTCAGGGTTTGGCGATTCCACTGTCGGGAAATTGCCGCTCTGCACGTCTTGCGCAGCCACATGGTATATGTTGGTGAATCCGAAGTTCTCCAGTGAGCGTGGAATAAGATGCTTTCCTGTGCCGTGGATAGGAGTATATACAATCTTCAGGTCGTGCTGGCGCTTGATTACGTCGGGGCTTAACGACAGTGTCTTGATTTTTGCAAGAAACTTGTTGTCGATTTCAGCACCGATGAATTCTATCAGTTCTGGTTTGCCTTGGAATTTGATTTCCTTCACGCCCTTCACCTTGTTCACATAGTCGATGGTGTTGGTGTCGTGTGGCGAAACCATTTGTGCTCCGTCGTTCCAGTATGCCTTGTAGCCGTTGAATTCTTTGGGGTTGTGTGATGCGGTGATGTTTACTCCGCTTTGGCAGCCAAGTTCACGGATTGCGAACGAAACTTCAGGGGTAGGGCGGCAGTCGTCGAACAGATACACCTTGATGCCGTTTGCCGAGAATATGTCTGCTACAATTTCAGCGAAATGGCGGCTGTTGTTGCGTACGTCGTGGCCTACTACCACTTTGATTTGTTTCAATTCGGCGAATGCCACTTTCAGGTAGTTGGCAAGTCCTTGAGTTGCTGCGCCCACTGTGTATATGTTCATGCGGTTCGAGCCTGCACCCATCACTCCGCGCAGTCCGCCTGTTCCGAATTCCAAATCTTTGTAGAATGAATCTATCAGCTCTGTTTTGTCTTCATTGTCGAGCATTCTTTGAACTTCGGCTCTTGTGGCTGCATCGTAATCTTCACTCAGCCATGCCTTTGCCTTTACAGTAATGGCTTTTAGCAATTCGTCATCTTTCATGTTCAAAATATATTTTATTGGTTAATAATTCAATTGGTTGGAAACAAAGTTAACACGTAAATGTGAGATAAGCAAATTTATTATCTCAAATTTTGGCTTTTCATTCCAGTCCTCTGCCATATCTTATGTTGTGCAGGGCACGTAGCACATTGCAAAGTGTCTGTCCCCAGTAGTTGTCGAAATTCTGTTTGCATTGGCCGATTATTTCCTGTTGTGCTTCGGTCGGAGCGTCTTTTACAGCTGCCACAAAGTTGTACAGGTCTTGATATATGTCGGCAAGGCTTTCCGAAACGGTCACTGCTATCGGAGTGTCGGAATATTTCATGTCTTCCTCGAACACTTCCAGATATGTGTCCTCGTCGCCCATCATTTCTGCAATATGGCTTCTCACTTGGTCGTAGGTCGTTTCGTCGAGATACGATTCCACATAGTAGCTTTCGTCCTCGTCGATTGCCGTTGTCACGTCGGAGGCGGTTATGTAGATGCGTGGCAGCATTTTCAGCATTGATGCTATGAATGCTTCCGGTTCTTCCGCTTCTTCAATCGTCTCTATTGCATGGCAATATTCGTTTGCCAGTGCTATCAGTGCTATGCTGTTGGTGCTTAATGCTTCGTTTGCCATAAATCAATAATATAAATGATTCTCAAGAATGTAGCGGTACACGTCTTGAGGAAGATAAAAATTCATGTTTCTCATTTCGTGAAGTTGTTCTCTGATGTACGATGAAGATATTTCTATCAGCGGTGCATCTATCATCTTCACTTTTTCCTTGTATTTGTCAGGCACATTGTTGGTGTAGCCTCTTCGTGGATACACTATTACTCCATATTCATCGATTATCCGCTGATAATCTTTCCATTTGTCGAACACTGCCCAGTTGTCGCCTCCGATTATTATCACAAAGTGGTCATCGGGGAATTTCTTTGCAAGTGCGTCGAGTGTGTTTATGGTGTAGTTCGGCTGTGGCATGGTGAATTCAAATCCTGAAGTTGACACATTTTCGCATTTCGATGCCACCATTTGCACCATGCGTATTCTGTGTGCGTCGTAGCGGTGGTCGCTGTCCTCTTTCAGCGGATTTTGGGGCGTCACCATCAGCCATAATTGGTCAAGTCCTGCGTTTTGGCTTATATAGTTTGCCAAAATCGCATGACCTATATGGATAGGGTTGAATGAGCCACCAAAAATGCCTATTTTCATATAGTTTTTCTTTTAGTTGTTTGTGAATTCAAGTATTAGTTTTCTTGTTCTTGCAACGGCTTCCTCAAGCACATCATTCACCACCACAGCGTCGTATTTTTCGGCGTAGGTCAGTTCCAGCGATGCTTTTGCCACCCGCTGGTTGATTGCCTCTTCTGTGTCTGTGCCTCGATTTACAAGCCTTTGGCGTAAGGTTTCGATGCTTGGCGGCTTGATGAATATCGAAAGTGCGTTGTTACCGTATTCGCGTTTCACGTTCACTCCGCCTTTCACGTCAATGTCAAGCACCACGTTCTTTCCGTCGCTTTGTATGCGTTCCACTTCGCTCCGCAGTGTGCCGTAGAATCGGCCTGCATACACTTCCTGATATTCCACAAGGGCATTCTCGGCTATTGCGTCGTTGAATTCCTCTTGTGTAAGGAAATAGTAGTCTTTGCCGTTCACTTCACCCGTGCGTGGCTGCCGTGTTGTGGCCGACACCGAGAACGATAGCCGCAATTCAGGGTCGTTGATGATGTGGCTGATGATTGTTGACTTGCCGCAGCCCGATGGCGCGGATATTATTATCAGCTTTCCCTTTCCCATATTATTGTTATAACACGTTGAGGACTTGTTCCTTTATTTGCTCTAATTCGTCTTTCATGCGCACCACAACTTTCTGTAGTTCAGCATGATTCGATTTAGAACCTAAAGTGTTGATTTCACGTCCCATTTCTTGGCTGATGAATCCCAGTTTCTTTCCTTGTCCGTGTCCGGTTTCAAGAGTTTTCAGGAAATAGTCAAGATGGTTGCGTAGTCGGAGTTTCTCTTCTGTTATGTCGAGTTTGTCAATGTAGTAGATGAGTTCCTGTTCAAAGCGGTTGCGGTCGTAGTCCACTCCGTCGAGTTTTGAAAGGGAATCCATTATTCTTGTCTTGATTTTTTCTATTCTTTCTTTTTCGTATGGTTCCACATCTTCATCAAGCAGTTTTCCTATATTCTCGATTTTTTCGCGGAAGAATCCTGCCAGTCTGTTGCCTTCCTGGGTGCGGAATTCAATTAGTGCCTTTATTGCCTTTTCCACTGTTGCAGCCACTGCTTCGAGTTCGCCTTTTTCAATTGTCGGGTCATTCGCGTCGGTGACTATTGCGTCGGGCATCCTCAGCAATGTTCCGTACCAGTCGGTTGGTTCGGCAATTCCGAGTTTTTTGGAAAGCTGTTCTATTTGGCTCTTGTAGGCGCTGATTAGTTCAATATTCACTTTTGCCGGCGTTGCTCCGTCGGCTGCTTCGGTATAGATGTATAAGTCCACTTTTCCGCGCTCCATTGTCTGTGAAACCATGTTGCGCAAATCGAGTTCCTTCTCACGGTAGGCCTGTGGCAATCTGACCGACAGGTCAAGCTGCTTGCTGTTTAGTGATTTTATTTCAGCGGTGATTTTTTTGTTTGAGAATTGGGTCACTGCTTTCCCAAAACCTGTCATTGATAAAATCATAACAAAAAAGTTTTCTGCAAAATTAATGCGAATAACGAAAGAATTAGCAATAAAAGCAATAAAAATGCTAATTTTGCATCGAAATTAATTTGATAATGGCAAATATCTTGAATATTGAGACCTCCACCGATGTCTGTTCTGTGGCTTTCACGCAGGAGGGGGCGGTCTTGGAGCACCACGAGGAGTATAAGGGGCAAAATCATGCTAAAGTGCTTAGCCCTTTTATTGAGTCTGTTTTGAAGTATTCCCGCTCGCGCTCTCTTTCCATCGATGCGGTGGCTGTCAGCATTGGCCCGGGTTCTTACACTGGACTTCGCATAGGCCTTTCCGAGGCCAAGGGGCTTTGTTTCGGGCTTGGTGTTCCGCTTATTGGCGTCAACACGCTTCAGCTGCTTACGGTTTCGGCCATGTTCAATCATTTCATCGATGATGAGTCGGCCTTGTTCGTTCCTATGATTGACGCTCGCCGCAGCGAGGTTTACACTGCCGTTTTCAATCTTTCTCTCAAAGCTGTCGTTGAGCCGCGTCCGCTTATCCTCGATGCCGATTCGTTCTGCGACATCGACTCTTCCAAGCATCTTTACCTGTTTGGCAATGGTTCCGACAAGGCTAAGGATATCATCAAGCGTGAAAATGTCAGCTATATCGATGGCATCAAGCCTGTGGCTATTGATATGATGGCGCTTGCCGAACGCGCTTTCCGTGCTGGCGATTTCATTGATGTGGCTTACTCCACTCCGGCTTATCTCAAGGATTTTCATGCCACAAAACCTCGTAAATTGTTATAAAACCCAAATATCCGGCCAAAAATTTCATAGTTCCGGAATAATACATTAAATTTGTAATGCAGAATATTAGCATAACGTCTGAAGAAGAAATGGTGAATTATAATACTCAAGAAAAGAAACTGATTTTGCCCCAGTATGGCCGCAATGTCCAGCAGATGGTTGACTATTGCGTCACCATCGCCGACCGCGATGAGCGCACACGTTGCGCTTATTCCATTGTGCAGGTCATGGGCAATCTCTTTCCTAATTTGCGCGACAGCGAAAATTCCAAGCATAAATTGTGGGACCATCTTGCAATAATGTCCGATTTCAAGCTCGACATTGATTTCCCTTACGAACTTGTTCATAAGGAGAATCTTGCCACTGTCCCCGATGCTGTTCCTTATCAGCTTGAGCCTATCAAATATCGTCATTATGGCAAAGTGATTGAGAAGATGATTGAGCGTGCCTGCGATTACCCTGAAGGTGATGAGAAGGATGCTCTGGTTTCGTTGATTGCCAATCACATGAAAAAACTTATGTTTGCCATCAACAAGGAGGGCGTTGAGGATGAAAAAATCCTCAAGGACCTTTATTATTACTCCCACGGGCGCATCAATCTTGACCCTGCCACTTACAAGCTTCATCAGTTCAAGGAAGCTCCGCAGCCTCCTCAACCTTCCAAGCGTGGCTCTAAGAAAAAGAAATAAGTATTTGTTTTAATCGTTTATCTATCTCACCATGAGTACATTCGTTGTTGAAGGCGGCCATAAGTTACATGGCGATATTTTTCCGCAAGGCGCTAAAAATGAGGCCCTCGAAATTCTGTGTGCCACTTTGCTCACTGACGACAAGGTGACTATCAGCAATATTCCTGACATCCTCGATGTCAACAATCTTATCTATCTGCTTTCTAAAATTGGCGTTACCGTCAAGAAGGAAGGCCACAAAAGCTATTCTTTTCAGGCCAAGTCCATCAATATGAATTACATGAAGTCGAAGGAATATGCCCGCAAATCGGCTTCCCTTCGTGGCTCCGTCATGTTGATTGGCCCGATTTTGGCGCGTTTCGGCTATGCTGTGCTGCCCAAGCCTGGTGGCGACAAGATTGGCCGACGTCGGCTCGACACTCACTTCCTCGGCATCAAAAAACTTGGGGCTGAGTTTGAATATGTTCCCGACGCTAATCTTTATGAAGTTCATGCCGAAAAGTTGAAAGGCACTTACATGCTTCTTGACGAGGCTTCTGTCACCGGCACTGCCAACATCCTTATGGCTGCTGTCCTTGCCGAGGGCGTTACCACTATATATAATGCTGCTTGCGAACCTTACATTCAGCAGCTTTCCAAGATGCTAATCGCCATGGGCGCTAAAATCAGTGGAGTGGGGTCGAACCTCCTCACGATTGAGGGCGTTACGAGTCTTCATGGCTGCACTCACACCATCCTTCCCGATATGATTGAGGTTGGCAGTTTCATTGGTATGGCTGCCATGACCGGCTCTGATGTCACGCTTAAAAGCGTTTCAATCAAGGATCTTGGCATGATTCCCGATAGCTTCCGCCGTCTCGGAATCACTCTTGAAATTAATGGTGACGACATTCATGTTCCAGCCAACGATGGTTATCAGATTGAAACTTTCATGGATGGCTCCATTATGTCGATTGCCGATGCCACTTGGCCGGGCCTTTCTCCTGACTTGCTCAGTGTGATGCTCGTAGTGGCTACTCAGGCCAAGGGTTGTGTGCTCATTCATCAAAAGATGTTTGAGAGCCGCCTGTTCTTCGTTGATAAATTGCTCGATATGGGTGCGCAGATTATCCTTTGCGACCCTCACCGTGCAGCTGTCATAGGTCTTGGCCGCATGAATGCGCTTAGGGCCACCAACATGGTTTCTCCCGACATTCGTGCCGGAATTGCCATGCTCATTGCTGCCATGTCGGCTAAGGGCACGAGCTACATTCACAATATAGATCAAATTGACCGTGGCTATCAGGACATTGATAAACGCCTTAATAGTATCGGAGCAAACATTATCCGTACTTCTGAATAAATGATAACTGCCAGTCAACTCACTAAAATTGGTAAGTACAACAAAATTCACGGCGTTGCCGGTGAATTGTCCGCTTCTTTCACTTGCGAAGTTGAGGCGGTCAGCCATTGTCGTTGTCTTATCTCTTCAATCAATGGCATTTTTGTCCCGTTTTTCTATTCCTCGTTGCGTCCAAAGGGCGTTGGCTCTTTGCTTGTCAAAATCGACGGCATAAAGAGTGAGCAGGATGCCAAATTGCTTGTCGGCAAGGACGTATTTGCTTTGACCACCGACATTGATTCCGCCACAACTCCGAATTTCACTGGCGATGAGGATGAATTGCCCGTTGACTTTTTCATTGGCTTCGCCTTGCGTGATTCTGTCACTGGCCGTGAAGGCAAAATCGTTGATGTTGACACTTCCACCGATAATTATCTCTTTGTCGCCGATTTTCAGGGCACCGATGTTTTTGTCCCCGCTGTCGATGATTTCATCGAGTCGGTTGATGTGGATTCCAAGCTTATCGTTATGGCTTTGCCCGATGGATTGCTCGATTTGAAATGATTAATCCTGAATAATATTGGGCTTTTACTATTAAATTTTTCTAAATAGCTTACAAACTTTTTTATTATAATAAACTAATTTCTTATTTTAGCACTGAAAAAAATTTCAAGTTATGGAAAGTGAGTCTAACAAAGAATTTGATGAAGAAGACGCTTTGAAATTCATCAAAAATCATCTCCCGCAAAATTTGAAGAACAAGTATGGTGACGACGACATCCTTTTGCTCATCGACACTATGTACGATTATTACGACGCTGAGGACGAACTTGACCCCGATGGCGATGGCGTGACCCTTAACCTTATCAAACTGGTCGATTACGTCAAAAAATGCCTTCGTAAGGACATCGACAACGTCATCGACATGGACGATGTCAAGCCTATCGTTCTCGCCGAAATTGATTACGAAAATTCACTCGAAGAATAAATTTTAAATAATGTTTGGAAGAAAAAATTGTTGTTTTGTCATATTTCTTATCGTTGCGGTCACTGTTTCTCTTTTCCCGCAGTCCGTTTGTGCCCAGCAGTCTGATTTGATTGCTGCTAATGCTGGTTCTAAATCTAAAAAGCAGAAAAGAAATAAAGTGAAGTACGAGGAGACTACTGATATTTTCGACCTTTCTATCGACGATAACATTGATAATCCCCATCTTGGCAAGCAGGCTGATGTAATCAGCGAATTTCAGGGACAGGAGGCGCTTGCCATGAAGCACGACCATCACGACGTTGAACTTATGCGTAATGGCGAGGTGATTGTTTTCACCATTCCTGCCGGTCAGCTTTTCAATCCTAACGACACCGTCCTCACCGACCTTGGCAAGGTTTCCTTGAAGCCTTTTTTGAAATATCTTGCCACCCCGGGGCTTTACAAGATGATTCTCGCCATGCACTCCGACAACACTGGCTCTGATGCCTACACTCTCGCTCTTTCCCGTGCCCGCGTCAACGCTGTTTTTGATTGGATTGATGGTCAGGCTTCCACCGATTTCGTTGTCCCTTATGCTTTAGGGTCTATTGAACCGATTGTGCCTAATAATTCTGTTCTCAATCGCCGTTCTAATCGCCGTCTCGAAATTTATCTCGTCCCGGGTTATGCCATGATTGAGCAGGCTAAAAAAAATAAAATCAAATTGTAACACACAATTTCCTATTATCAACTGTTTGGCGGAAGTGGCTTGATTGCCCACCTCCGCCATTTTCTTTATCGCTCTGTTCATTCATGGCCATTTTTCAGTTAGCCTTGCAATGAAATAATGCCTGTTTTTCAGATTTTTTAATTTTTTCGTCTCTTTATTTTGCATTATTTCAAATGATTACTTATTTTTGTGATTGACAATCGTTTTGTATTGAGTATTGGCTGGTGACTTGGCCGCACTTTAATCTGATTTATTGAAACCTTGTTGCCTTTCTCTCGTCGGAAATTTCACCCTGCCATTGCTTAAATAGCTCTTCTCAATGTCTTTTCTGCTTAGCAAAATATATTTTAAAATCATAGCCTTATGAAAAAGAGTATTTTAACTTTAATCTTTTTGATTTTCTGCGTTGCATTGTTGCGGGCGCAGGAGTTCACCACCCTCATCGTGGCGATGGACGACGGCACTTCCACCAAAGTGCTGCTTGGCAGCCAGCCTAAGGTGAGTTTCAACGGCACCGTGCTTGAAATCGCCACCAATACGACCGTTTTGCAGTTCGACCGCACCAAGATGCGGAGTTTCCGCACCATCTACGAGCCTTCCACCGGCGTTGGAGGCGTTAAGTCGCAGTCCGGCAAGTTCATCCAGAAGGGCGACCTTCTGATTTTCCGGAATCTGCCTATGGGCAGCAATGTCAGGGTTTTCGGCTCTGACGGCAGGCTGATGCGGGCCGCCACCGCCGAGGGCAGCTACGAGATGAGCCTTGGCCAGCTCAGCGCGGGCCTATATATTGTGAATCTGAACGGAATATCAACCAAAATAATCTTGCGGAAATGAAGCGCTTTGCAATGGTATTTGCGGTGTTGGCGATAGCCATAGCCGCCATGGCGCAGAGCGCCATCCACGTGTGCCGCACCGACGGCAGCATCATCACCTTGGCCGACAGCACCATCCGGGGCATGGAATGGGTGAATGTTGACTCGCAGGGCGTTGCGCACGCTAACTATGTGATGCTCGTAATCCGCACCGACACCGACACTCTTCGGCTGCCGCTCACGGCAATCGACAGCATCTCGTTCAAGCCGATGATCGAGACAATCGCGGTCACCACCGTCACGGCCCCGTCGGTCGCGTATAACGGAGCCACCCTTGCCGGCAGCGTCACAGGCATCGACGGCCAGAATGTTACGGCAATCGGCATGATTTATGGCACAATGGCGGAATTGAGCGCGACAGTCGGCGCCAAAGCTGCAAGCGGCTCTACCGCCAACGGCGGTTACACCGTTGCGGTAGGCGGACTAAGCTCTGGCACAACCTATTATTACCGTGCATACGTAGAGGTTGACAGCACAGCCTATCTGTATGGCGAAGTCAAGAGCTTCACCACAGCCGAATACGAGTCGGTTGACTTGGGCCTCAGCGTTAAGTGGGCAGCCTGCAATGTTGGCACCACCTCGCCCGAAGGCAACGGAAGCCTCTACGCATGGGGCGAAACGTCGGCAAAAGATGGATTCACTCAAAGCAACTATAAATATTACTCCTCTGGCGGCTACACCGACATAGGCACCGACATCAGCGGAACTGACTGCGATGCCGCGCGTGCCAATTGGGGCGACCACTGGAGAATGCCGACTAGCGCGGAGATGCAGGAACTCTGCGACAGCTGCACGTGGACATGGATCTACCAGAATAGTGTGGCCGGCATGAAAGTCACCGGCAAGAACGGCAACAGCATTTTCCTGCCCGCAGCAGGCTTTAAAATGGATATTTCGTTTGGCATTCAAGGCAGGGTAGGAGAATACTGGAGCGGCACACTGTCGGCCAGCAGTGATGCGGCCATCGACTTGCTGTTGAGCAAGGACGGCAGCCACAGCTGGAACAATAATTCTGCCCGCTATGCGGGACTGTCAATCCGCCCTGTGCGCGACTTAGAGGTCATTACAGACACGGTCACAGCTGTTTATCCCACAGGTGCAACCTTGGTAGGCAATGTTTCAAACGTCGGCAAATTTGCAGTGACTGTTGGCATGATATATGGCACTGCATCCTCCCTCAGCGCGACGAGCGGCACTAAAGTCGCAGGCAACTCGACGGAGGGCGGTAGCTATAGTGTGGATTTGCGCACCCTTTCCGCCTCCACCACCTACTATTACCGTGCTTACGCATTGCGTGAAAACGAATACATCTACGGTGATGTCAAGAGCTTCACCACTCCGGCCTACGAGACGGCAGGCGAGGCCATCGACCTTGGGCTGAGCGTGAAGTGGGCAAGCTGCAATGTGGGCGCGACCACGCCGGAGGGTTTCGGAAATTATTTCGCAAGTGGCGAGACAACAAGTAAAGCCGACTATACCGAGAACACCTACAAATATTATGTGAACGGCAACTACACCGACATTGGCAGCGACATCAGCAGAACGGAATACGATGCAGCGCGTGCCAACTGGGGCAGCGAATGGCGTATGCCGACCAGTGCGGAGATTAAGGAACTCAGCGACAGTTGCTCATGGACATGGACAACTCAAAACGGAGTGAAAGGCATGAAGGTTACCGCCAAGAACGGCAACAGCATTTTCCTGCCGGCTGCGGGTTACAGTTCCGGCATTTTTGGGGTTTCTGGCAGCGGAAAATACTGGTGCAGCACAATTTCGGGCACTAATGCTTTCAACATCGACTTCAATCCTGACGGCAGCCACAATGGCAATGGCAATTTTGCCCGCTATTATGGACTGACAATTCGCCCGGTGCATGAGCTACAGGTCAGCACCGACACAGTCACATTGATATATCCCACAGGTGTCACATTGGTTGGCAGCGTGGCGGGTATAAGCGATGCCGCCGTCAGCATGGGCATGATATATGGCACGAGTGCCGACCTCAGCGCAGCAAGCGGCACTAAAGTGGCAAGCAGCAGAACCACTTACGGCACTTACACGGTGGATTTGCGCGGACTTTCCGCCTCCACCACCTACTATTACCGTGCTTACGCATTGCGTAAAAACATATACACTTACGGCGATGTCAAGAGTTTCACCACTCCTGCCTACGATGCGGCTGGCGATGCAATCGACCTCGGGCTGAGTGTGAGATGGGCAAACTGCAATGTTGGCGCTGCCTCGCCGGAAGGATATGGCGGATATTATGGTTGGGCTGACCCTACAGGAACAAAGACATCAAAAAACTTGAATGATTATCCAAGCGCTAATCCGCCGAGCAGCATCAGCGGCACTGAATACGACATGGCCCGTGCAAAATGGGGAGGTATTTGGCGGTTGCCGACCAAAGCCGAGCAGCAAGAATTGATCGACAGTTGCACTTGGACACTGACCACACAGAATGGAGTGAAAGGCTACAAAGTGACAGGTAAGAATGGTAACAGCATATTTTTGCCGGCAGCCGGTTACCGTATCGGCCCTGGTATGGCTGACGTTGGCAAGTTCTGCAACTACTGGAGCGGTACTCTTGTTGATAGCTTTCCCGATAACGCCTGCGATTTTAACTCCTACAGTGGTCCTCTCGTGGGCAACGACTACCGCTTCATCGGCTTTTCTGTTCGCCCTGTGCGCGACTTAGAGGTCACTACCGACACGGTCACTGCTGTTTACACCACAGGCGCAACCTTGGCCGGCAGCGTGGCAGGCAACAGCAAATCCACCATCAGCATGGGCATGATATATGGCACGAGTGCCGACCTCAGCGCAGCAAGCGGCATTAAAGTGGTAAGCAGCAGAACCACTTACGGCACTTACACGGTGGATTTGCGTACCCTTTCCGCCTCCACCACCTACTATTACCGTGCTTACGCATTGTATGAAAACATATACACTTACGGCGATGTCAAGAGTTTCACCACTCCGGCCTACGATGCGGCTGGCGATGCAATCGACCTTGGGCTTAGCGTGAAATGGGCAAGCTGCAATGTTGGCGCTGTCTCGCCCGAAGGATATGGCGGATATTATGGTTGGGCTGACCCATCAGGGACAAAGACATCGACAAACGTTGATGATTATCCAAGCACTAATCCGCCTAGCCGCATCAGCGGCAGTGAATACGACGCAGCCCGTGCAAAATGGGGAAGTACTTGGCGGATGCCGACCCAAGCCGAGCAGCAAGAGCTGATCGACAGTTGCACATGGACATGGACCACACAGAATGGAGTGAACGGCTACAAAGTGACAGGTAAGAATGGTAACAGCATATTTTTGCCGGCAGCCGGTTTACGTAATGGCACAGGTATGCACTACGTCGGGACTGGCGGCTACTGCTGGAGCGGAACGCTCAACGGGAGCGATGCCAATCGCGCCTACTATTCGTACTTCGGCAGTGACTACCACAACGTGGGAGCCTACGACCGCAGCTACGGTTTTTCTGTCCGCCCGGTATTCAATTTGATCAGTGCTGTCACTGACACGGCATTCGAAATAACGCAAATAAGTGTTACGCTTACAGGGACAGTTATAGGCACAACGGAACCGCATGACACTATAAGTTGTGGAATGTTTTATTCAACGCAGTCGGCTGGCGTGAAGAGCGGAACTAAGACAGCAAGCAACAGCTCCGGTGACGGCACCTTCAGCTTATCTCTTAATGGCCTTATCGCAAATACCACTTATTATTATTGCGCCTACTTGATGATTGATGACAGATATTATTATGGAGAGGTGAAAAGTTTCACGACAAAAGCTTACGAAGATGCCGTTGACCTTGGGTTGAGTGTGAAATGGGCAAGCTGCAATGTTGGAGCTACTAAGCCGGAAGAATATGGCGGATATTATGGCTGGGCTGACCCGACAGGAACAAAGACATCGACAAACTTTGATGATTATCCAAGTGCGAATCCACCGAGTGAAATAAGCGGCACTGAATACGACATAGCCCGTGTAAAATGGGGTGGAAACTGGCGGTTGCCGACCACAGCCGAGGTGCAAGAGTTGGTTGATAGTTGCACATGGACGTGGACCACACAGAACGGAGTGAACGGAATGAAAGTGGTAGGGCCAAATGGTAACAGTATATTTTTGCCTGCAGCCGGTTTCCGTAACGGCACTGATATGTACCGCGTCGGGACGTACGGTGAATACTTGAGCGGAACGCTCAACGGAAGCGATGCCAATATCGCCTACAATTTGGGCTTCAACAATTATGGCAGCCACGGCGTGTACGACGGCTACCGCTTCAACGGCTTTACAGTTCGGCCAGTTGTAGAATAAGCGAACGGAAGTGAGCGGATTAATAATTGATTATTCAGGATTCAATAGCGAGCCGCTTTGAGTGGCTCGTTATTGAAAATCCTAAAAAGGCAGAATAAGGAACGCTGATTGCCCGGTGGGCAAAGCGCAGAATATGGCGCGTAGGCGCAGGCACGAAGTGCCGGAGGAGTTGCCGAATAAGGCATTTTCTCCCGCCCAAAGTGTGCATAATCCCCAAAAATTGCGAAGCAATTTACAATATGGCCAATTCGGCCAATCGGGCCTATTACCATCCCCGTGTGTAAATTAGCAAAAAATGCGAAGCATTTGTTTATCCCTAAGTAGGGGCGGATCCATGTATCCGCCCTCCCACGTTATGTGTGCATAATCAATAAAAATGCGAAGCATTTTCCTCTATCTAATTCATTGAAAATGAATTAGATAGGTCTCCCTCTTTGCTCCTAAGAGGATATTTGAGCATTTGCCCAGAGGGCAAAGCGCAGAATATGGCGCGTAGCGCGGGCGAAGTGCCGAGGGAGTTGCCGAACAAGGTATTTTTTCCCGCACAAAAGGTGCTTTATCAATAAAATGCGGAGCATTTTCCTCTATCTTTGCTCCTAAGAGGATATTTGAGCATTTGCCCAGAGGGCAAAGCGCAGAATATGGCGCGTAGCGCGGGCGAAGTGCCGGGAGGGAGTTGCCGAACATGGTATTTTCTCCCGCCCAAAGTGTGCATAATCCCAAAAATTGCAAAGCAATTTACAATATGGCCAATTATCAAAAACTTCCCCAAAAAATTCTCACAAAACTTCCCCAAAAACGTCCTCCCAAAAATCATCAAACAATCCTCTCAAAAATTTCCGTATTTTTCCTTTTTTCTTGCATTTAGCTTTCCTGAAAGTTTTATCTTCGCGCGAAAAGAGCAATAGTGGGATTCTCATTTCCAATCATCATGTTTTTTCCTTCATCATTATCTGAAATTCGTCAAATAAACTTTTCAATTTATTCTGTATTGGTCCGAATCAATACGGCTCATTGCTGTTGCTCATATTGTCCCGCGAAAAATATGGTGAAAAAATTTGTGGGACACCATAAAAACCCTCTTGATAATCAGCCTTTTGCAATTCATTTTTTGTCCCACGTGTTTGTCCCGTTTATTAGCCTTGAATCATCACATCCACAATTCAAATCACTGAAAATCTCGGAAAATAAGCTATTTAAGCATGTCCCGTCACATTCAATTCATCCTGAAACTTTCACGAAAAATATGGTGAAAAAATTTGTGGGACACCATAAAAACCCTCTTGATAATCAGCCTATTGCAAGTCATTTTTTGTCCCACGTGTGTGTCCCGTTTAGTACTCTGAAATCATCACATCCACAATTCAAATCACTGAAAATCTCGGAAAATAAGCCATTTAAGCATGTCCCGTCACATTCAATCCTTCTCGAAATTTTCACGAAAAATATGGTGAAAAAATTTGTGGGACACCATAAAAACCATCTTGATAATCAGCCTATTGCAAGTCATTTTTTGTCCCACCTGTGTGTCCCGTTTAGTACTCTGAAATCATCACATCCACAATTCAAATCACTGAAAATATCAGAAAATAAGCCATTTAAGCATGTCCCGTCACATTCCATCCTTCATGAAACTATCGCGAAAAATATGGTGAAAAAATTTGTGGGACACCCTCAGAATAATCTTGATAATCAGCCTTTTGCATGCCATTTTTTGTCCCACGTGTTTGTCCCGTTCCGCAGCCTTTTATTTGAATGTATCCGTTCCTCTTTGCACTCTTCAATATCTATGGTTCTTCCATTTGCCCGATAGCGATTTTTATTGTAATTTTGCACCTTGAAATCAAATAAATACATCATATATAATGGCAATAGAGCTAAAGAATCTCACCAAGAGGGCTGATAATTACTCTCAATGGTATAATGAACTTGTGGTAAAGGCTGACCTCGCCGAACAGTCCGCTGTGCGTGGTTGCATGGTTATCAAACCTTATGGCTATGCCATCTGGGAAAAAATGCAGCGCCAACTCGATGATATGTTCAAGGCAACTGGTCACGTCAACGCCTATTTTCCGCTGCTGATTCCTAAATCGTTTTTCAGCAAGGAAGCTGACCACGTTAAGGGTTTTGCTAAGGAATGTGCAGTTGTCACTCACTATCGTCTTATGAACGACCCGAATGGGGATGGGGTAGTGGTTGATCCAAGTGCAAAACTTGATGAGGAACTTATTATCCGTCCTACTTCCGAGACTATTATCTGGAACACTTATAAGAATTGGATTAACTCGTATCGCGACCTTCCTATTCTCTGCAATCAATGGGCCAACGTTTTCCGTTGGGAGATGCGTACTCGTATGTTCCTCCGTACAGCCGAATTTTTGTGGCAGGAAGGGCACACTGCTCATGCCACCAGTGAGGAAGCTCAGGCCGAAGCTGTGAAAATGCTTAATGTATATGCTGAATTTGCTGAAAATTTCATGGCTGTGCCTGTCGTAAAGGGTGTGAAATCAGCCACCGAACGTTTTGCAGGTGCGCTTGAAACTTACACCATCGAGGCAATGATGCAGGATGGCAAGGCTCTTCAGTCGGGCACTTCTCATTTCCTTGGACAGAATTTTGCCAAGGCTTTCGATGTTCAGTTTATCGACAAGGACAATCAGCTTAAATATGTTTGGGCTACTTCTTGGGGCGTTTCCACTCGTTTGATGGGTGCTCTCATTATGTGCCATTCTGACGATAACGGTTTGGTGCTGCCGCCTAAGTTGGCACCGATTCAGGTAGTCATCGTTCCTATTTATAAGAATGATGAGCAGCTTTCAGCTATTAATGCTAAGGTTGAGCCTATAGTAAATGGCTTGAAATCTCTTGGCATCAGCGTCAAATATGATAATGCCGAGAACAAGCGTCCAGGCTTCAAGTTTGCCGACTATGAACTTAAAGGTGTCCCTGTTCGTCTTGCTATTGGTGCTCGTGACCTTGAAAA
Source organism: Muribaculaceae bacterium (assembly GCA_022484565.1). GTDB lineage: Bacteria > Bacteroidota > Bacteroidia > Bacteroidales > Muribaculaceae > JAKVKZ01. The sequence goes on along the minus strand of JAKVKZ010000029.1, from coordinate 4,201 downwards.
TGGTACTGTTGAACTTATGCGCCGTGACACTCTTGAAAAAGAGACTGTTCCTTTCGATGGTATTGTTGACAATATAGCTGCTTTGCTCAATGAAATGCAGACTGCAATATTTGAAAAGGCTAAGAAGTATCGCGATGCTAAAATGATTGAGGTTAACTCTTACGATGAGTTTAAGGAGAAAATCGAAGAGGGTGGTTTCCTTCTCGCTCATTGGGATGGTACTCCTGAAACTGAGGAGAAAATCAAGAATGAGACTAAAGCCACTATTCGTTGCATTCCTCTTGATGGCGACACCACACCGGGCAAGTGCATGGTCACTGGTAATCCATCTGCTCAGCGAGTGGTATTTGCTCGTAATTATTAATGATTTCTATGGCGGTTCGGCCTTTATGGCTTGAACCGCTTTAATTTGTATAGAAATGTGTTCTATCCGTAGATTCGTCATGCTGATGCTTCTGTCAACGCTCTCCGTTTTGGGTGCTGTTGCCGGTTCGTCATATTTGACTTATCTCAACGGATTTGGCTCTTTATCAAGGCATATCGCTTCTCCTGCCGTTGTTCAGGGCAATTATCTTGTCGATGTCAATGAGCGCGATGTTCCTCGTGTGAATGTTGACACTTTCACGGTTACTGACAAGTCGTTTAAGTATTATGTGCGTATTGCCAACCTGAATAATGCTGAAGGCAAGTCTTACAAGGTGCGTTCGGCTTCAGGAAAAAAGTCCTCGGTCTCTAATCCTGTTTGGGGATTGGTCTGGAACTATCGTGATTCTGCTGATTATTGCTGCGTACGTCTCCATTGTGCCAATAGCGCTTTGAACTCGGTTTTCGATAAGCGTTGCATGGTTGTTGAGGCAGTTAAGGTTGAGGCTGGCGTTTCAAAAGTGCTTGATTCAGCCACTCTCACAGATTGTGTTGACCTTTTCAATGGGTTTAATGTGATTTGTGTGGCTTACGATGGTAAATCCACCAATATCTCAATTGGCAACAAGACTTTGCGCATAATTTCCGAATTGCCCGATATTGACTATAATGGCGTTGTCGGCATGGGATATTTGGTTGGCTCAGGAGCGAAAGTCTCTTTGGAGCGAGCCGTATGCACTTCTTCGCCTATTGTTTCAAGGTTGCTTGCCACTTCGTGGACAAAGCAGCTTCTTGATGAGCATTTTGCAGCTGCTTCCGACCCGTTTGAGGGCTATTGGACTTATCTTGACCGCAATCTTGATGAAAATCAGTTGCGTCTGGGTGGCCGTTACACTTTGGCTCTTGTGAAATCACCTGTTGGTTACGACATTATTTATGTTGATGGCGCTCAGGTGAATGTTGCCGATTGGAAGTGCGGCATGATTAAGGGTAAATTGACTTCTACGAATTTCGTTGACAACTACGACCTCCTTTGGTGGGATGCGACGATGAGCGACTTTTCAGTTGACGTTTATGCCACTATTGAAAATGGCGTGATTCTTACTTTAAAGTTCCCCACCTACAAAAGTCAGGTGCGTTTTGCCCGTAAAATGCAATAAAAGTCATGTTTGTCCTATTATTTAGTAAATGTATGGAAAATTTGCATAGATGTATAATGAATTATTTATTATCTTTGCTTCCTATTATGTAATGATGAATTAATGGAGTTAATCCTATTCACTATAGTAAACTGTTTGGCTGTGGGCGTGTTCGTCTCAGCTCCTATGGGACCTGTTGGAATGCTTTGCATTCAGCGTACTCTTAACAAGGGGCGTTGGTCTGGCTTTTACACTGGCGTAGGCGCTGCTTTCTCCGATTTGATTTATTGCCTGCTCACAGGTTATGGCATGTCGTTTGTCGTTGACTTGATTGAAAAAAATCAGTCGATGCTCAAAATAGTGGGCAGTGTTGTCCTTTTGATTTATGGCATTTATCTTATGCGCAAAAATCCGGCTGGCAGTCTAAAGGCTCCATCTGAAAAGCGGGTCACTTACACTCAGGATTTTGTCACTGGTTTCCTGTTCACTTTCTCTAATCCTCTTATACTTTTCCTGATTATCGGTCTTTTTGCGCGTTTCAATTTCCCGTCGCCCGATTTTCATTACTATCATTATCTTATCGGCTACTCGTTTATCTTCATAGGTGCTTTGGCTTGGTGGTTTGTCATCACTCTTTTTGTTAATGCAGTCCGTTCCAAATTTAATGTCCGCAGTTTGTGGATTGTCAATTGCGTTATTGGTGGTGTGATGATTTTACTTTCTTTGGTAGGCATTGTGAGTGGCTTTATTGACTTTATACATGGATAAAATTAAAAATAAGACTCTTGATGTGCCTTTTTTCCCCGAACTTGATGGTTTGGCTATGGAAGAGGTTGGTGATTTTCTTGAACAGAAGGCTGAAAAGCATAGTATTGATAGCCTTAATTGGGCTAAGCAGTTTCCTTACCAGCCTGTAACGATTTTCACTATCGCGCATTCCGAAAAGTACATTTATGTTGATTATTTTGTCCGTTGCAATTTCCTTCGGGCCATGAATTATACCGACAATTCACCTGTGGCCGACGATAGTTGTGTGGAGTTTTTCCTTCAGCTTCCTGATAGTGATGAGTATTGGAATTTTGAGTTTAACTGTATTGGGGCTTGCAATGCTTCGCATCGTGTTGACAGATTGAGTCCCACTCGTTTATCTTCGGCTGAAATAGCCAAAATCAAGCGTTATGCCTCATGCGGCTCACGTCCTTTTCAGGAAATGGAGGGCATTTTTGCGTGGAATGTAACTATTGCTGTCCCTTTCAGCCTTATCGGGGTTGCTGGCGATGCACTTCCCAAGTACATTATGGCTAATTTCTATAAATGTGCTTCTCGCACCAGTCTGCCGCATTATCTCAGTTGGTCGCCTATCCGTAGTGATAAGCCCAATTTCCATTGTCCGGAATTTTTTGGGAAAATTTGCCTGAAGTAGGGTATAGGTATATCACTATATCTATATTCTTCAACTATTTATCGAATACTATATATCGTGAAATGCTCAAAATTATCTAGATAGCCTCTATTTGTAAAGTTTCAGCCTATCCTCAAATCTGTAATAGTCTGTAGCTTGTCTATCATCCTTTTGGTTTCAGCAATAGGGTCTTTTGCCGAAGTGATGGCGTCCGATACAGCAATCCCATTGATGCCGGTTGCCATTAATGCGGAAATATCATCGTAAGTGATACCTCCGAATGCCACAATGTGGTTTGAAATCCCTGAAAGTTTGCATTTTCCTAAAATCTGTGCGTAACCTTCTACACCAAGGGAAGCTCCTTTTTCAGAATTTGCTTCCTTAAATCTTCCGATACTTATATAGTCAATGTCTTTTTTTGCGATTTTTTCAATATCATTGAATGTGCTGGCGGTAATTCCGACTATGAATTCTTCTCCTAATTTTGCCCTGGCTTCATCAGCTGTTGCTGTTAGTGAATCAATGTGTATGCCGTCAAGTTTCAGCTCTTGCGCCACTTCAATCCAGTCTTCCACAACCAGTATGCACTCGTTGTCTTTGCAGATTGGTTGCAGTTTCTTTGCCATTGCAGTTACTTCTTCCTTCGATGAATTTTTCATTCGAAGTTGTATCCAATGGCACCCGCCTTCAATCACCATTTGCACTTGCTTCTCAATATCTATTGTTGAAGATTCGTTTGTTATGAATTGTAGCATATTATTGTGTTCGTTAATGTTATTGATTTTGTCCAATTGTCGTTATGCAAAGATAGTATTGCAGGCATTGATTTGCAAATATTCCGTTCATTTCTTTCTTCATTTCGATTTGCGATTAATCATAGGATTTTTATAGCAGTATTTGAGGATGTATTGAAAATCTGTTGCGGGCATTCCCTTAGGACAATAATAATCGTAATGGCGCTTCTATCGGCAAATGACTGCAAAAAAAGAGGGTGTGTCAAAACGATGCATCCTCTTTTAATATATATGGCAATTTTCATTAATTAGATAATTATACTTTATGCAGCTTTATTTTCAGAGTATTGGCAAATTAAAGTTCTATAGAGGTATAGTAAGCCATAAATAGTCTTTGATGCGTCCGAAACAGTTTTATTGGCGGTTTCCGGCTGTATGTTCTCCACCATTTTGCACATCTTCTTTATATTGAATGCCATGGCGAAGAAGGCAAAGTCCATAGTGACTTTATCTTTGCCGGTGTGTCTGAAGCGCCGGTATGCCATATTGTACTTCATCTGCCC
>JAKVKZ010000028.1 GCA_022484565.1 Muribaculaceae bacterium | reverse complement strand
TCAACAACCGACCCAGACAAAAATTGAACTTTTTAACTCCTAAGGAAGTCTTTTTCCATCACTTTCCTTAATTTTGCACTTGCTTGTTGACTCTACACAATAATTTTCAGCGAAGTGGTGGAACGAGAAAAATCAATAAATATTATTGTGCTTTCAAAAAATATTCGTATCTTTGCACCCAGTTTTATAATCAAAATTATTTATAAGATTAATTGTTGAACTAAATTTTTAAAAAATGAACGTAGAAACTATTGGAACTTGGGCTGGTGAAGTGTGGAAGGCCTTAGATGGTCAAGGCACTCTCGGTGTCAAGGCTTTAAAGAAAGCTACAAAATTAAAGGAAAAAGAAATTTATGCAGCTCTTGGCTGGCTTGCCCGTGAAGGTAAAATCAACGTTGTTGAAACTGCAACTGATGTTGAGGTATCACTGGTAGGATAAACCACAGTAGATTATTCTTAACTTAGATAAAAGAGATGAACCATATTTTTATGGCTCATCTCTTTTTTATAGGGTAATATCATTGATTTACAGGCTGTTAGCTCATTGCCATCCAGCCTTCCTATTTCTTCATTGCATCGTCAACTTTGGCCGAGAGTTCTTGCCCCTGTAGTCCGCGTGCCAGTATCATGCCGTTTTTGTCAAATAGGATTATGTGCGGTATTGCGTTGAATCCGTAAAGGTCCGATGGAATTGTTTGAGCGTTGATTATCTGTTCCCAAGGCAATTGCAGTTCCTTTATTGCTGCTTTTGTATCCGATGGCTTATCCCACACTGCCACGCCGAGCAGTGTAAATCCTTTGCTGTTGTATTTGCCGTATATTGCCTTTAGGTTCTTCATTTCTGCACGGCACGATGGGCACCAACTTGCCCAGAAGTCCACAAGTGTTACTTTTCCTTTGCCTACATAGTCCGATAGCTTCATCGTCTTTCCTTCATCCGTCTTTACGGTGAAGTCAGTGAATTTCTTTCCCACTGCTGTCAGTTCCTGTTGCTTCGCATTTGCCAATGCCTTCTTGATTCTTGTCATCGATTTGTAGGATGCAGGAGCTGCGTTTATGGCTGCATTCAGTTCGGCAGAGTTGAAATTGGCAGCGAACAGATATTGCATGAATGAGGCAAATCCCACTGGATTGTCCTTGTTCTCATTGTAGCATTTTTGGTAGTAGTTTTTCATTTTGCTCTGAAGTGCCTTGCTGGCTTTGTCGTAATCGGCTTTTGCCATCTTTCCGCTATTGAATGTGGAGTCAAGTTTCTCTGCTTCTGCATCTATAGCGTCACCTCCTTTTGCAAATTCCATGAATTTCTCATTCAGTGGCGTCCAGCTTACTTTGTGGCTTCCCCAATCGATGGCTATATCTCCGTTTTCAACCACGAACATCATCCTGCTTCCGTCGATTATCAGCCGTGCCATGTATGGTTCTTTGGCTGTGCCTGTCAATTGCAGGCATTTGTTGCTTATTACCACGCTGTCCAGAGTGTCTTGTGTGTCGTAGTTCACAAGGTACGCTGTCTTGCCGTTAAAGTCGCTTGTCTGGAATGTGGCGGTTACCGTAAAGTTGGTCTTGTTGCACGCCATAAGTGCCAATGCAACTGTTATAAATATTAATGTCCTTCTCATAATCTGATATGTTATTTGTGATTTTGGTAGCCTATCTTCTGGTTATGTTGATGGCATCTACGAGTGAGTCGCTCATAGCGTAGTATGCGCGTATCTTCATCTCATTTGGCGTGTAGTCTATCACTTGGTAGAATCTCCGTTCTTGAATCACCTTCATGCCTTTATATGGCTTGATTCTTGTGTAGGATTTTGGCGACATGTAGCTTATCAAAAATACGGGTGTCGTGCCTTTGTTGGGGATGTATCGTGCATAATTGTGGTCGTGGCCTTCAAGCACGAGCTGAACTCCGTATTTCTTTATCAATGGCAGGAACGTGTTCCTTATCATTGTGTTGTCACGCCCTTTTCTTACTGAATAGATAGGGTGGTGCATCATCACCACTTTCCATTTGTTGCCTGAAGTCCGGAGTATGCGTCTAAGCCAGACGTATTGGCTTGTCAGCGTGAAACTGTCCTGTATGCCGTTTGTGTCAAGCACAATCATCCTCAAGTTGGGCAAGTCGATGAAATAGCTCTTTCCGATTGCTGTCTTTGCTCCGTTGCTGGGATACACAAAGGCATTTACCCATCGCGGATTTATCAACTGATAGAGCAGCTTTAGATAGTCGTGGTTGCCTGTGGCATTAATCAAAGGCATTTTAGCAAGTATGCTGTCAGTGCTTTGGTAAAGGTAGTTCCAGTATTCATCGGTGGCATGTTCAATCAAATCACCGCCGCAAGCCCAAAAATCAGCGTTGGGGTATCGTTGATATAGATTGTCGAATATTTGCTTCGATGTGCCTCCTATTGTGTCCTGCACATCTCCGAAATAAATGAATTGGCGTGTATTGGTATTTGGCTTCGGCATTCGCAATGTGAACCATTGTGATGCTTTGTTGCCGGTCACAACTTGATAGCGGTAGATGCTGTCTTTAAGATCATTAATGTGTGCGGCGTAGAACTCGTCCTTTTTATCGTATGCCAGCACTGTTTTCCCGTTAGCATTTATTGTGGTTGTGTCGCCGTCATGTACAAGGCGTAGATACGATGTCTCATACTTTTTTCCGCATCGCCATGACACTGTGCGTTGCGTCATGAAGTTTTCACCTGGCGTTAATGTTACTCGGTCAGGTGTAAGTGCAACATAATAACCTGCTTCTTCAGCGTTATGGAACCAAGCACGCCACCGTGAGTTTACCCAAATTGCTAAAGCAAGTACTATTATACACCAAATTGCTATTTTTTCGATTCTATTCAATTTCATCACTTCGCAAAATTAGCAATTTTAGTGGGTTAACACCATATTATTCTCTTTTTTTCATAAAAAAACCAGCGCTTTTTAAAAACGCTGGCTTTTGATTATTATTTTAATAATCTCTGTTTCTTGAAATTATTCGTTTATGTTGAAGATTTCAACCTTGCTTCCTTCGGCAGGATTTTTAGAAGTTATGTCGAAAATCTTTCCTCCAAGTTTAGTGAAGTCAAAGTCTCCATTTCTCCATTTCTCGAAGTTGTAGCATTTGTCAATGTTTACGTTCTCCATTGGATATGAGAACCAGCATGCTCCGTCATCGTCTGTTGTCACTGAGCTATAGCCTGGTGAGCAACCATTGATAGGAGCGGTGATTGTGGTGGCACCATCAACTCCATGCTCTATGCTTCCCCATGTGAATTCTGATGGTGACAGTTTTACATATACTACTCCGATATTTCCAGTGAAATGCTTAGTTGCATCTGAACTGTTGGAGATGGTAAGATTATCTGCTTTAAACACTCCCATCTTTTCACTTCCGACAACGTTTACTATAGCGTTGTTGTCAGTAGTGAATGAGCCAGTGCTGATAAGTCCTCCTGACAGTACATTAATAGTGTTGTTCACGTCCATACTGATGCTGCCGGCTGAGAGGTAGCTCTTTGTGTTAAGCTCTGAATTGTTCGTAAGATAAAGCTTGCCAGTGCAGACTATGCCGCATCCACTATATAATCTTCCATGTGTATTAAGCTCTATTTTTGTGGCGTTTATTGAGCCTTTAACTGCAAGTGTGGAGTTGTTTGTTACGTATAAGTCACATCCTGAATTGTCTGTAGGCGTGTCATTTACGGTAACACTTGCTGCATAAACTGAGGATTTATTCGTTAAACTCAAATCCTTTGCGACCACTGCTCCGGCAAAGTAATTACCCGTATTGTCGAATTGGACAAACGTATTTGACATATTGTTGATTCCGGCTTCATTCGACAAGAATTGCGAGCCTTGCAAGAATTCAATTTTACTGCCTGTGAAGTTAACCGTTCCTCCAAAGTTCTTAATGGTCAAACCGTTCATTACAGTGGCCAAACCGAGATTCAGTACACCTCCAGGAAGTACGATGATTGTGCCTTTGCTGCCATATATATTTGTTAACGTCTGTACGCCTCCATTTTCAATATAGATGTTACCGCCATATAATGCCACATCAGCTGAGTAATTGCCTTTAAGGTAATAATCCTTTTTCAGTTGCGTCCAGCTCTTGTCTTGATAGGTGGTAAGGTCGATTGCACTGCTTGGCACAGTTGGCGTGGTTGATTCTATTGGCGTGAAATCTGACGTCAAGTTGTAATCAGCCCAAAGTGCTTCCATCGCTGATGAAGGAGTATAGCTCTCAATAGTCTTTGATGTGATGCTGTTTCCGTTGCCTGTATCTGTCAAAGCAAATCCGTATGGGCGGCCAAGGTCGTCAATGCACTTGCTGCGGTCCTGATTGGCTGCATAAAGACGTGTATAGGTGCCACTCGTTTTGTCAACATCTATGAACCATGTAATTGTCGGTGAACCTATTTCTGAAAGGTCAACGCTGACTTTATCCTTTATCAAAGAGTAATGGCGGTCATATTGCACGGTGTTGATAAATCCCTCTCTTCCGTTGAACAACTCTTCCCGGCAATTTTCAGCAACGATATGGTCAACGCCATTGTTGTTGATTATGAATCCTATGCGGATGTCTTTTGTTGAGCCAAGAGCTATTGGTTGAACGTCAACGGTCAATTTGGTCCCGACTGTCTTATAATTCACATGGATTATTATGTCGTTGTAGTCATAATCACCTTTCTTTGAATCTTCAAACAGCACTGTTTGCCAAAGATTGGTGTAGGTATCGGCAGCTGCAGTCACTCCTTGTGTATAGGTAATGTTCAGATTGCCGTCGGAACGTGATTGTAATGCCTCTTTAGGCACCTTAATTGTGATTGGTGAACTTGTTTTTGCATAGACCATACCTCCATAGCTTACATTTGTCGTATATCCTTCCACTACGGGAACGGTATAGTTGGTAGTAGTTACCATGTCGCTTGCGACATTGAGATTCTCCAGACTTGTTTCCACATCTGTAACTTCATCCTGTTTCACGCAGCTGGGCAGAGCTGATAAGCCGATTGCTATAGCTGCTAATAAAAATAGCTTAGTTTTCATAACGAGTTGATAGTTATTATTAGTAGTGTTTTTTAATTTTGCAAAGCTATTGTAAATTTGGGAATTAGCCAAAAATATTATGTTAAAAATAACTTTATTTATTCTGAATTGCTTTTGCGTTTTTGATTACTGATTTCCCATTGGAATGATAAACCAGAATGTTGAGCCTTTCCCGAGTTCGGAATCCACGCCTATTGTCCCTCCTAATTGAGAGATTATGCTTTTGCATATTGAAAGTCCGAGACCTGTGCCTTGAACAAATGAGTTGAGTTTAACGAAACGGTCGAACACATCATTCTTGTGTTTAGGGTCGATGCCTGTGCCTGTGTCGGAAACGGAGAACTTTATCATCTTGTCACGCATAATCTTGTATTTGATAATTATGCTTCCTTGTGAAGTGTATTTGATTGCGTTGCTCACAAAGTTTGAAATTACTTGCTGTAATCGATTGCGGTCACTATATATTTCACAGTTATCGGCAGTTTGTATGAACTTAAATTCAACGCCTTCTTTCACTTTCATATTCATCGACATTACTATGTCGTTGCAAAGCAGATTCACATCAATGTCGCTGTAAATGAAATCGATAGTTCCTGATTCTATTTTCGATAAATCAAGTATGTCGTTGATTAGCTGAAGTAATAACTCATTGTTCTCATGCACTATTTTCACATATTCTTCCCGCTCATCAAGGTCATTTGATTCTGAAAGCAAATCAGAGAAACCTACTATAGCGTTTAGCGGCGTACGGATTTCATGGCTCATATTGGCGAGGAATGCCGATTTAAGTTTGTCGGCCTCCAAGGCCCTGTCGCGAGCTTTTGTAAGTTTCGACTCAATCTCTTTAAATTCAGTGATGTCGTAATTTACTCCAATTATGTCAATTACTCCCTCTTCAGGTGCGAATTTAGTAATAAGCAAGTTCTTATATATCCAGTTCCATTTATTGGTCGTCCCCTTGCGGCGAATCCTCATTTCGCCGATGAATCCTTTTTGTTCTCCTTTCTTTACTGACTCAAAGAATTTTAAAAGCTTAACTCTGTCGTCAGGATGCATTTGGCGATATACACCTATAATATTGCCGAGCGGGGAATTCTCTTCTTCTCCCATGTTCTTGTACCATTGGCGAATTGCATATCCTTCTTTGGTGATTAAATTCATTTTTGCATAGCCAACTTTTGCGTAGTCAGAAATCATTGAGAAAAAGTTTTCAAAATCATGTACACGATTTATGGCCAATAGTTTATCGCTGTCTTCAATGCAAATAAACAGGAATCCGTTGACTTTATTATCTTTATAAAGTTTAATCAGTTTACAATTAAGTATTGTGGAGCCTCGACGTATAGTATGGTAATTATCGACTTTATCAAAAGAATAATTCACAGTGAAAACTGCTCTGTCATTTTTTAGGATTAAGTCTTTATTAATTGAATCGAGGTTACGGTCATTTAAAAATGAGTAGCCGTCCACATCGTCAATTGAGGTCATACCGAATGTCTGCATGAAAGCATGGTTCACATCGGTCATGTGCCCGTCTAAGTCATAAATCGCCTCGGCAATAGGAATGTTCATGAATATGTCCTTGAACAGGTTGTCACTCCTGAGTGCAATCTTGTATGCCTTTACTGTTTCAGTTGTGTCGACGTAGAACTCTTCCACTTCATCCTGCCCAGAGAGGTATGTAATTCTATGGCAATGCCGTCCTGACGGCAACACTTCATCAAGTTCAGCATAATGCTTTTCTCCGGTAACCACCTTGCGGAGATATTCAATTTTCTTCTCCACAAATTCCTTGTCATGCAGCTCGGAACATAATGCTCCATCATGCACCCTGTCGAAACCCATCATTTTGAATCCTGATAAGTTGCCTTCAATGACACGGTAGTCAACGACTTGGCCAGTGTTGTCAAAACAAAGTTTCAGCTGTCCATATCCGATTGGCATATTCTTGATAAGGCGGCTCTTGTATTTTTGACCTTTTTCGTTATATAATCTTTCATGGCTCAAAACTATGCAAATATCGATGATATTTCGCATGGACAGAAGCCACATATAATCCTCATTGCTCCACTTATGTCCTTTTCTTATATAATCAATGCCGATATATCCCCACACGCCATTTTCGTTCAATAAAGGTAACTGCATAATCGATTTTATACCGAATGAATTGAAAATGTCGAATTCTGATTTTGCCTCTGTTGGCAGTTCGCTCAACATACTTATTACCATGGGATTTTTTGAAAGCATCTGATCATGCATCCATTGAACCTTGGAACTTTCAAGATAATTATATATTTCCTTTACTGATGGACTGTCCTCTGACTTTATCTCATGAGTGCAGCTGATGAATGAACCTTTCTTGTTGAATTCAAACATAAACGCATTATCTGCGTCATAGAAATCTAAAAGGCTTTGAAGTATATTTTTAATGATGTAGTCCTCATCTTTCATGGTTACGAAATCTGAAAGATACATTGTCATTCTATCCATTTGTTGGAAAAAATGGGTTGTGAAATCATTTATGTCCTCTTTCTTCTCAACTTTTTCGGGCGATACAATCTTTATTATTCCGAAACTTCCGTCAGGTTCAGCTATGTGATAGCAATAATGTGTGTTTATCCATAACTCACCTCGAGGCGTAATCAAAGGGAATGTGCGGTCATAGAAATTCCGTCGGCCAGTAGAATATTCGAAGAACTCTTGTTGAATCATTAGCCAGTAATCTTCTCTTACATATTTCTTGAAAGCCTCAAAAGGAATGTATCTATTATTGATGCCGATTATTTCACACAAATTCTCCGAAATGGTAAACATTTGTGTTTTACTATTGGATTCCCACCAGCCCATTTGTCCATTAATCGCCATGTCGCGATAACGGACCAAATCATTCCTTTCTTCATCTGAAGAATCAACTTTAGTTTTCATTATTCAAATCAATATTGTATTTCAGGGATTAATTATGCATAGTTGTGGTGTACACATTTTCAAAGCATAATAATCTTAAGTTCTCATAAAAAATTAATCTATTAATTATAGCGTTATGCAGTATTGCAAGGATTGTTATTTTGTGGTGAAGTCAAGCACAAACCAGAATGTGGATCCTTTACCCAGTTCCGAATCTACTCCGATTGTCCCGTTAAGGTGCTCGATTATGCTTTTGCAAATCGATAACCCAAGCCCAGTGCCCTGCACAAAAGAATTAAGCTTCACGAAACGGTCAAATACTGTATCCTTTTTTGCAGCTGAAATTCCAGTGCCTGTGTCAGTCACGTAGAATTTGATTCGGTTGCCTTCAAGGATGTTGTACCCTATATCAATTCTGCCTCTATCTGTATATTTTATAGCGTTGCTCACGAAATTGCTTATTACTTGGTGAATGCGGTTGCGGTCCGACCACATGTGACAAGTTTCCATGCCTTGTGTGAATGTCACCTTCACTCCTTCCTTGGCTTTCAGCTGCATTGCACGTGCAATGTCGGAACAAAGGGAGTTAACATTAAAGTCGGCAAAAGCAAACTCCACAATACCAGCTTCAATCTTTGATAAATCGAGGATGTCGTTGATGAGTTGCAGCAGCAGTTCATTGTTTTCATGAACGATATTGATGTACTCATTCCTTTCATCAGGGTCTTGGCTGTCAACCAACAGGTCAGAGAATCCGACTATTGCGTTTAATGGAGTGCGAATTTCATGGCTCATATTCGCCAAAAATGCACTTTTCAGCTTGTCCATTGATTCAGCACGGTTTCGTGCGGTTATCAACTGATCCTCTGTCTCTTTGAATTGGGTGATATCGTAGTTTACGCCTATCATTTCTATGTCGTTGTCTTCGGGGGCATATTTTGTCAGTAGTAAATTCATATATATCCAATCCCATTTATCATTTGTCCCTTCACGCCGAATCCTGACTTCATCGCTGAATCCTTGCATCTTGTTTTCCCTTACGCATTGCAGAAAGGCAATCAGACGTTTCCTGTCATCCGGATGCATTTGAGAATACACTCCAATTATCTGATTGAGCGGAGTGTCTTCTTTTTGACCATATTCTTATACCATTGCTTTACGGCATAGCCTTTATAATCCAAAAGGTTGAATTTAGCATATCCAATGTTGGCATAATCGGAAATAAGTGCAAAAAAATCCTCGAAGTCCCTAACTCGGCTTGCTGCAAACAACTTGTCAGGATCCTCAATGAATATGATTAGGTAGCCTATGTGGTTGTTCTGATTGTCGTAAAGTTTGATGGACTTGTATGTAAAGTTTATCTTTCCTTTTCTGCGGCTACGGAAATTGATGGCGTTGGAAAATGAATATGGAATGTTGAGCTGAGTGAATTCATTGTTGATTATGTTTTGCACTATTTCAGGCGAGAGGTTAGGGTCCTCCATAAAAGAGTAACCTTCAATATCGGCAATTGACGATATTCCGAACGTTTCCATATAGGCATTGTTCATATCTTTCACATGTCCGTCAATGTCATATATAACCTCTGCAATCGGTATATTTACGAAGATGTCCTTGAACAGTCTGTCCCGTTGCCTTATTATATCGTATGCCTTAAGCATTTCAGTGGTGTCGATGAAAAATTCCACCACCTCATCCGTCCCGGATACGTATGCTATTTTATGGCAACTCTGACCTGTTGGAAAATGCTCTTCGCTTTCCTTGTAATAAGTCTGCTCAATGATTTCACTTAAAGTGCCAATTTTCTTTTTTAAGAATTGTTTATCGTGTATCTCGGAGCCAAGTTTATCGATCTGTGCTTCGGCAAATCCGAATAATATGGAACTTGACAGATTTGCGTCCAATATACGGTAATCGTATATTATCCCATTGTCATCGCGTAACACCTTGAGCCGACCATAGCCTATTGGCATGTGCTTGATAAGATTGTCGATATATGACTTCTCTTTGTTGCCTTTTTCCCTCATTCTGCTCATTACGAGGCAAATTCCCAAGATGTTGCTCATCGACATCAACCAAAGATAGTCTTCGTTAGTCCAATGATAAATTTCTTTGGTTGTGAAAAGTCCCATATAGCCGAACACATGCTTCTCGGAAATAAGAGGAACGACCATTACGGATTTCACGCCATGCGAAGAAAATAGTTTGCGCTCCTTTGTGCATTCAGGCGGCATTTTGTCGAGAGTGTCAAAAACGGCTGATTTTCCTGATAGAATATTTGATGACCACCAAGGAATAGCTGAATTATTAAGTGATGCATATTTTGATTTTAGCGATGCCACGCCATCAACTGCTTTCTCATATTTGCAGGTTTGCGTTTCATTGTCATCATTGAATTCAAAGATAAAAGCATCGTCTGCATTGTAGAACGATACAATAAGTCCAAGAATATTATTGATGATTACATCTTCACGTTCATTAGTCATGAATACCGACATCGCCTGCGAAACCGAATCCATGTTTTTCAGAAAATGGTTTGCTCGTTCAGTTGCCGAAGTTTCTGGAACATATTGTTGAGGCTGGACTACCTGTAAAACACCGAATGTTCCTTTGCCATCCTTCTCGTCCAAATCTTTTATGAAATGTGTTTTTAGCCATATCTCACCATTCTGAGTTTCAACCGGGAATGTGCGGTCGTAAAATACTCTGCGGAAGTTGGAAAATTCGTAGAACTCGTGTTTCAGCAATTCACGGTAATCTTTTCTGACCATGGAAATGAAATCATTGAATGAGATGCCGTCTTTGTTTATGCCCAATTTCACGGCAATATTCTCAGAACATTTGAAAATGCCTGAATTTACATCCGATTCCCACCAGCCTGTCTGTATGGCATCGGATACCTCTTTATATCTGTCTAAGTCAGAACGCATTGACGATGCTAAAGTCTATTCTTTATATGAAAGTTCGTATCAATAAAGGTCAGTAAAAAGTGCTTACTATTAATTGAATCATATTATTTGTCAAATATACAGATTATTTCAGTTACAAGATGGCTCTTAAATGGAGTTTAATATTAATTAACCTCATCCATTCGCTCTATCTTTTTACAAAGCGTTTTATCTCGGTAATATTGGTTCTCAATATATAAACGCCTTTTTGCAATCCACTTAAATCAACTGAATAGGATTTAGTTGGATGAAATGATTCGGAAAGTGCGAGACTTCCATTCATGCTATATATTTCTATTTTACTAATGGCTTCTTCGCATGTAATATTCAATCTGTCGGCGACAGGTACAGGAAATAACTTGATGTCGCAGACAGAATTGGATACTGGGCAATCAATATCAGTGGATGGCACAGATATTTTATAGGCTGCATAACCATTACCCATGCAATATTCATAAATGTTGCAGCTTTTATCGTCAATTTTTTCAACATGAAAGAATGCTCCGCACGACGGATTTCCACTGTAGCCCGCTGTTCCAAGCGGTGATTGTGTGTAAATGGAACTTGCCGATGCGCTCATGTCCTTGATTGTGAATCCTCCATTATAGTTTGAGCCGGATGGATGCAGAAAAAGGTCGTGACCGGCAAGTTGAAAAAATGCACCTCCAATGGAATTATTGCGGGCTGGTGCAGTGGTGGAGCCGGAACCTGCGATGTAGGAGCCTTCATCTTCATTATCGTAGCGGTAAAAGCCGTTGGCACGTACTTGATAGATGAAATTGTAAGGATTATTATCTAAAGGATAAATCATGCCGGCAGTGCTTCCTGTGAGAGATAGTAAGCCTGAAGCGCAGATGGTGTCAATTTGTCCTTCAACAATTTTTATATAATTCATTACTTTCTGGCCGTTAGGAAAGAAATAAACATATCCTCCATCTTTTGAGAAAATATTGCCGCTGGCAGTAATAAAGTTAGTCTGCCCCGGATTGGGTAAAGTGAATAGCACTTCTGTGGAAGTAGTATCTCCCTTTTTATAAATAATCATCGACTTTGGGCTGGAAGTTATTCCGTCGTTGCGGATGATTAGATTTCCGGCGTCATCAGTTGCAATACCATGTGATGTTGTGCCTTTAAGATGATTGGGTACATTCCCTTTTGCATCAAAAGTTAGCAAAGTGCTTGTCCCATAATTATTAACATAGAATAGGCCATCATAATATGCTGCTTGTTCTCCTGTCTTATAAGTGGCTGATGTGCCGCTCGGGAAATTTTGAGGCAAGTTGCCATCAGCCAAAGAATATTTGTAAATCTGCTCTACTTTAATGTTCAAGGCAGATGGAATTGTGTCGATGCTGTTCCAGTCAATCTCTTTCAAATCGGGCATCTTGGATGGATAAAGATAATCGGTAGTTACCATATAGACCCCCATGTTTCCATAAGTTTCATAATTTGCCTGTGAATCGAGTACCCATACTCCAACCTGTAATCCAGCATTATGAAATTTCTTGACTGTGTGAATATCAAAGCATCCTGCCTCAATTGTGGGATTTATTCTCCATTGCACGCACCAATCAAAATGATTTGCCCAATATTCGCCAGTAAGGAATTGGCATATGGCTGTTGGATAATTAGTGCGGATATATTCAAGTGACTTCTTCATCGATGTCATGAATATGGCTTTGTTCTCAAGGCCTCGGTCCTTCACGAGTGCATATAGACCTGCGAAATTCGACATGTCATTATTGTTGATTCCCGTAGTCCATTTCAATTCAATTAAGGGAAAAACATTGTGCGACTTGCAGATGTCGAGATATTCAGCAGCTGTGCAGATTTTGCCATTATAGGTGATGCCTCCACGCGTCTGTGTATAATTCTCGGCCTGCAATTGTTCAAGAGTAGCGTCAGCAACCGTAAGGTTGCCACCAAGCGCATTCGTTGTCTCATCATGCGATATTACATACTGTCCGTCCTTTGTAACCCGTATATCACATTCAAGACCATTAAAGCCGTATTTTTCAGCACCGTTTGTGAATGATTCAACTGTGTTCTGAACGCCAGTGTAACCGCCACGATGCCCGGCAAATAATGGCTTCCATGCCCACATCGAAGTTGCGATAGAGCATAGCAATAATAATAAAAATAGCTTTTTCATTTTATTGGTTGTTTAGATTATTATGTATGAAAAGATGTATTTCTTAAAAGAAAGATAAGGCAAAGAGTAATGGCTATTTAGCTGATGAAACTTAATTGGATCTGCTTTCGAGATTCAAAAGGTATTCTTTTCGGTCTAATCCGCTGGCAAATCCTGTTAAGTTGCCATCACTTCCAATCACACGATGGCAAGGAATGAAAATGAGCAATTTGTTGAATGAATTGGCCAATGCCACAGCCCGTACTGCTGAATCACGATAGATTGCTTTAGCTTCATCAGCGTACGAAATTGTTTTGCCGTAAGGAATATTCAGCAATTCTTTCCACACTATCTTCTGGAAATCACTTCCTACCATGTCGAGAGGCACGGTAAATTCCTGACGTTTTCCGGCAAAATATTCATTAAGCTGATTAGTTGCCAGAGTTATGACATCGTTATCCATATCAACGAATTCCGCAGCTAATTGTCGGTCAATGTCGGCAATGCGGTCTTCAAGTTTGCTGTTTTCAATGAAATCGCAAAGGCAAAGCCCTTTGTCGGTTGCGAGCAGCATCATATCTCCAATAGGAGATGATATCGATTTTCTGTAAATTCTCATAGCTTAATAGGTTTAAGTCCCATTTCATTGGCCACTTTCAACATGTATTCGTATGCTTCGTTGTGGTCGTTTGCGATAACACCGTCAAGAATAGCATCTTTAATTTTTTCCTTAATCTCGCCGACAGGTCGCGAAGGAGCAAGTCCGAAAGTTGACATGATTTCCTCGCCTGTTACTGGAGGTTGGAAATTGCGGATGCGGTCACGTTCTTCAAGTTCCACGAGTTTACGGCGGACAAGGTCATAATTGTCGTGAAAACGTTGAACTTTGTCACGATTTTTTGAGGTTATATCTGCATTGCAGAGCATCATAAGGTCATCTATGTCGTCGCCAGCATCGAAAAGCAGGCGGCGCACGGCTGAATCGGTGACCTCTTCATCCACAATAGCTATTGGACGCATGTGAAGTCCGACAAGTTTCTGCACATATTTCATCTTCTCATTCATCGGCAGCTTCATGCGCTTAAAGATTTTCGGCACCATCTTTTCGCCGATAAAGTTATGCCCGTGAAAAGTCCAGCCAAGTTTCTCGTCGTAACGTTTTGTGACAGGCTTTGCTATATCGTGTAGTAAAGCTGCCCAACGCAGCCAAACATTGGATGATTGAACCGATACGTTGTCGAGAACTTGCAAAGTGTGGACGAAATTGTCCTTATGCCCTCGACCATTGACGGTTTCAATGCCTTTAAGTGCTGTGAGTTCAGGGAAAATAATCTGAAGAAGTCCGCAATCGTCGAGCAGTTCAAAACCGCGTGACGGATTGTCCGACTTCATTATTTTCATCAATTCATCGTTAATGCGCTCTTTAGTGATGATTTTTATCCTTTCGGAATTGCGTGTGATTGCCTCAAATGTGTCGGGGTAGATGTTGAATCCCAATTGTGTGGCAAAGCGGATGGCCCGCATCATGCGTAAAGGATCATCGCTGAAAGTTATGTCAGGGTCAAGCGGAGTGCGGATTATGCCGTTTTGAATATCACTTAAGCCATTGAACATATCAACAAGTTCACCGAAATTTGATGCGTTAACGCACACTGCCATCGCATTGATGGTGAAATCACGGCGATGCAGGTCATCGCTTAAAGTGCCGTCCTCAACAATAGGATTGCGGCTATCCCTCTTATACGATTCCTTTCTCGCGCCTACAAATTCCAATTTCTCATCGATATATTTCACTTGCGCTGTGCCAAAATTGCGGAATACCGACAAGTGTGCCTTTTTACCTAAACTTTTTGATACGCTATCGGCTACTTCAATGCCACTTCCTACAACGACAAAATCAATATCATCTGACTGACGGTGTAGAATGATATCGCGCACATAGCCGCCAACCACATAGCATGGACAATTAAGCCCGTCGGCAATTGTGCCGACAGTGTGAAAAATCTTACGCTCGATTTCTTTTGATAGAAGTGCTTTTATATTGTCCATTCAGAATCTGTAATCTGTAATATAATGCAAAGATAGCTATTTCTAATAGAAATAATCCACAAATTCGCCAAAAGAGCTGAAACTGATTTCAGCATCGGTGCATTTACCGAATCCATAACTGGCGAAAATGAAAGGAAGACCAGCACGATGCGTCTCATCGCAATCTCCCTGTGTGTCGCCCATATAGGCTGCTTTATTTATGTCATGCTTATTCATGAGCCAACGCATATTTTCACTTTTGGGAACAGGACGTTGACCAAAGGTTACTGAATCGGTGAAATACTTTTCAGTTCTGGTGTAGCGCATGAAATTGCGCAAGCCTAAAGCACCGCAATTACTCACCATAAATAATTTACTGGATTTGGCAAGTCGGTCAAGACCGTTGAGAACCCCTGGATATAAAATTCCGCCGATTTCAGGCATCATTTCATCTTCGAGTTGCTGCAAAAGCGAAAGATAGGCTGTCTTGTCCATTTCAGAGCATTGTTTGGCCACAAGCACCTCATAAATTTGCTCGATAGGCATTCCCATGCATTTCACAAGTTCTTGATGCGGTACTGTCAACTGATAGCCCATCTTTTCAAAACATCTGTCCCAGATTTTCACATAGGAATGTGTGGCATCCCATAGAGTGCCGTCCATATCGAAAATTATGCTTTCGATATTGCTTTTATCAAATGAAGCCATGAAAAAATCAATGTGATGGTTCAATAAAAACTCCTACGCTTGAAATATGGGTAAGACGTTCACATGACATACCTTGCCAGACAACAATCCGCGATACGTCGTCAGGCCTGATTCCTGTGAGAATTGTCTTTTCGTCCTGATAGGCGGCACCGAATCCGCTGCCAGTCCAGTTGCCTTTGTCGTCGGCAAGTGCGAAATTCACTTTACAACGCTTGAAAAGTGAGTCATTCCTGATGAAATCCACCACTATCGCAAGATTCTGGTAAGCATATTGATTATCGTGCCTGACGGCGACACGAATGTCGTAAGTAAGTGACGAATCGCCATATTCAGGGGTGAAGTAATAGGGCGTGTTGCGTTGCCATCCGGCAATCGGCAAGTCCTTGAAGTCGCTATAAGAGGAATGCTTGGGAGAACAAGCCCCCAAGCATAGAATTATTGTTACTAAAGTAATAACAGCCGATATGTAACGCTTGAATCTATTGTGCATCGCCACCGT
Organism: Muribaculaceae bacterium; assembly: GCA_022484565.1. Taxonomy (GTDB): domain Bacteria; phylum Bacteroidota; class Bacteroidia; order Bacteroidales; family Muribaculaceae; genus JAKVKZ01. Next base: position 22,885 of record JAKVKZ010000028.1, on the reverse strand, counting down.
CGTTATTCTTTTTTTGCGGATTTCCACCATTTTGATTCGCATGTTGATTGAAATTTCCGTGCGGTTGACGGTCACGGTTGCCATTCCAATTTCCACGAGGGCGGTTGTTGTTGCGAGGGCCACGAGGACGTTGATTGGCATCGCGTGGACCACCTTGCTGATTTCCTCCGCCGTTCACATTGCCGTTAGTGCGTGCTGGTTGTTGAGTGCTGCCAGCATTATTGGCAGCATCGCCACCACGTGGAGGCTGATTTCCATTGAAGTTGCCTCCGCGGTTGTTATTGCGATTGTGATTCTTCTTTTTCTTGGTCTTGTCGAAACGTGTCACGCTGTCCTGACCGATGATGTCACCAAACTCTTTCTTTTCAATCTGACGTTCTTTGGTGTTAAGCTCAAGCTTTTCGGGTTTGATTCCGTTCTTGTTGAGAGCCATCACCTCAAAAACACGGTCCACAGGCAATACCACAAGGTTTGCTGGAACTGACTTATCGGTGGAATATGTGATTTCTTTCTTGAAAAGGTCAACCTTAAATTGATAGTAAATGTTGTCCTTGGTTTCGAGATGAACTTCCTTAGGTGGCATATTTTTAGTGGCCTCCACATATCCGTCAACTTCAAAATTCAGGCAGCACTTGAGCTTCGCACATTGACCTGCAAGTTTCTGCGGGTTGAGCGAGATGTCCTGATAGCGTGCAGCACTTGTGGCAACCGACACGAAATTCGTCATCCAGCTTGCGCAGCACAGTGGGCGGCCACATGGACCTATACCACCGATTCGGCCTGCTTCTTGGCGAGCACCAATCTGCTTCATCTCAATCCTAACATGAAAAGCCTCCGCAAGCACTTTGATAAGCTGGCGGAAATCAACACGCTCATCGGCAATATAGTAAAAGATAGCCTTGTTGCCGTCGCCCTGATACTCCACATCGCCAATCTTCATGTTCAAATGAAGGTCTTCGGCGATTTTTCGGGAACGAATCATTGTGTCGATTTCTTTGGCTTTTGCCGCCTCAAAACGTTCCATGTCGTTAGGCTTGGCCTTGCGGAACACACGCAGAATCTCCACATCAGGTCGGAGATTCGCCCTTTGCATCTGCAATTTCACAAGCATACCAGTCATCGACACACGGCCAATATCGTGTCCCGGGCTTGCTTCAACGGCCACCACATCACCGATTTCAAGCGGAATGTGCGTGCTGTTGCGGTAAAACCCTTTGCGTGTGTTCTTGAACTGTACCTCTACAATATCAAAATCGTTCATTGCGCCTGGCACATCTCCAAGCCAGTTATAGCACTGCAACTTGCATCGTGGAGTGGCGCACTTTTCACAATTTTGGTGGGAACAATTCACGCACTGGTCCAATTCCTGTTCTTCTGTTTTGCTTTCGTCCATTGCTCGAAACGATTATTTTGCAAAACTTACGGCACGCGTTTCGCGGATAACGGTTATACGCACTTGTCCAGGATAAGTCATCTCATCTTGTATCTTCTTTGCTATTTCAGCAGAAAGTTTCTCTGTCTCAGTGTCGTCAATCTTGTCAGCACCAACTATAACGCGAAGTTCACGTCCAGCTTGGATGGCATAAGTTTTGATAACGCCAGGATATGAAAGTGCAAGCTGCTCAAGGTCGTTAAGGCGCTTGATGTAAGCCTCAACTACTTCACGGCGTGCGCCTGGGCGTGCGCCTGAAATGGCATCGCAGACTTGAACAATAGGAGCGATAAGGCTATCGGCCTCCACTTCATCGTGGTGCGCTCCGATGGCGTTGCAGATGTCAGGCTTTTCCTTGAATTGCTCTGCAAGTTTCATGCCGAGCAATGCGTGTGGCAACTCCGGTTCTTCATCAGGCACTTTACCTATGTCATGCAGAAGTCCTGCACGGCGGGCCTTTTTCGTGTTAAGTCCAAGTTCTGAAGCCATGATAGCGCAGAGATTTGCGGTCTCACGTGAGTGTTGCAGCAGATTCTGACCATAGCTTGAACGATATTTCATCTTTCCGACAAGGCGGATAAGTTCAGGATGCAGACCGTGGATACCAAGGTCGATTGCTGTGCGTTTTCCGGTTTCGATGATTTCATCTTCAACCTGCTTCTTTACTTTGGCAACCACTTCCTCAATACGGGCTGGATGAATACGTCCATCAGCAACAAGCTGATGCAATGCAAGACGTGCAATTTCGCGGCGTACTGGGTCAAAACCCGAAAGGACTATAGCTTCAGGGGTGTCATCGACAATTATCTCGATTCCCGTTGCTGCTTCGAGAGCGCGGATGTTGCGACCTTCGCGTCCTATTATGCGTCCCTTAATCTCATCGTTGTCGATATGGAATACGGTTACGGCATTTTCAATGGCAGTTTCTGTAGCAACGCGTTGAATGGACTGAACTATGATTCTTTTTGCCTCTTTATTGGCGGTGAGCTTGGCATCATCCATAATGTCGTTCACGTAGGATGCGGCAGCGGTTTTGGCTTCATCTTTCAGGGATTCAACCAATTTCTCCTTTGCTTCTTCAGCCGACAACCCTGATACGTGCTCAAGAGTGTCCTGTACGTTCTTCTGCATCTTATCCACTTCCGACTTCTTTGTTTCAAGCACTCCAAGCTGATTCTGAAGATTAACCTTCATGGCATCAATTTCGCTGCGGCGACGCTGTACGTCGGCCTGCTGCTGGTTAAGCTGCATTTCGCGCTGCTTCATCTTTGCCTCAGCGCTCTGCACTTTCGACAAACGGGCAGCGGCCTGCTTTTCAGCCTCCGTCTTGATTGCCATTTCTTCCTCTTTAGCTTCAATGATTTTATTTTTCTTCAGCACCTCAGCTTCAAGTTGGGCATCCTTAATGATGCTGCCAGCTTTGCTTTTAGCTATCATTCGAGTAATCAGTAAAGTCCCGCCGACACCTACAGCAAGCGCAATTACACCGATTACTACAATCAAAATTATGTTACTCATAACATTCTAATAGTTTAAATAAATATATAAAAAAACACTGCCGAAGGCGCAATGCCTATAACAGGCAATTACGCACATCACAACAGTGCAGGATTGTTACTATAATTTAGCCACTTTGCAACGCGTCAAAAGGCACGGCACAAAAGGCTGATATTTTATATCTTTACCACTATGTCATCGAGCTTTTTCTCAAACTCTTCCAGAAAACTGTCAACTGCTTCGCTTTGCGAACTTTGCTCAACATAGAGTCTCGCGAACTGGAACGCAACTCTTGCCATGACCTCATGAGGAGTGCTTGTATCCTGAAATCTTGCCAACCATTTTGAGTACAATCTGTTAACAAGGTCCTCAGCTTTACGAAATGTTTCCTCATCGTCACGATTTATAGATAAAGGAATCTTCTTCACATCAGCGATTCGGATCCAGATATTTTGTTTGTTATCTTCAGTCATAGCATCATTCCATTAATTGAGAGATGCATTTGTCCACGTCCCGCACTAATTTGGCAATAATGGCTCTGTTCTTTGCAAGAACTTCATCGTTAGGCGAAACTGAGCGGGCCATAATCAAGAATTCTTTTTCTTGCTGCAGCCGTTCAAGTTCTTTCTGCTGCAAATCGGCCTGAAGTTTCAGTTTCTCGTATTCCTGTGACACAGCATCTTTCTCAGCCTGCAAAGCCTTATACTTTTCGACAAGCACATCGCATTTGCTGACAAGTCTGTTCAGTGTATTCTGCAATTCAGTTGCCATTTCACGCCAAATTTTCACAAAAGTAACTATTTTGTTGTGAATTTCAGCATTTTTATTGAATTTTTTTCAGAAAATCTTTGTTTTTCTGATATTTTGAATTTTGGGCATTAAATATTGCAGGAATTTACAATAATATAAATAAGCTGCATATCAAACCATTATGCTGAAACAATGAGAATTCCAATATTTATTTAATATGGCTTGCGGTACTTGCCTTCGCCGATGTCCTCAAGTACACTTAGATAACTTGCATAGCGGCTTTCGCTGATTCTGTGCTCTTTCACAGCTTTAAGCACTGCACATCCGGGTTCGATGGTGTGGGTGCAATTGTTAAACCGGCAATTTTTTGATTCAGCAAAAATCTCCCTGAAATAATTAGATGCAGTACCCTCGTCGAAATCAATAGTTCCGAATCCCTTCACTCCGGGGGTGTCGATTACATATCCACCTTCAGGCAACGGAAACATTTCGGAAAAAGTGGTGGTGTGCATTCCTGTGTGGTGGCTCGCCGAAACATCGCCGACCTTCAACGACAACTCCGGCAACAGCAGATTGATAATTGTGGTTTTACCAACACCGGAATTGCCCGATATTAAAGAAACTTTGCCTTTCAGAATTTCCAGTAACTCACCGCGTGCATTTTCGTCAGACGTGGCACTCATTGTCACCACATGATATCCAATTGATTCGTAAAGTGTGCGGAATGCCTCCACAAATTCCTTGTCTTCATCACTTTGCATCAAGTCAATCTTGTTAATGGCAATAACGGCAGGGATGTCGTAAGCCTCGGCAGTGGCTAAAAAGCGGTCAATAAAGGTAGTGTTGGTGAAAGGCTCACGAAGGCTGATTACGAGGACCGCCAAGTCAAGATTTGACGCAAGAATTTGTGATTCTTTTGAAAGATTTGAGGCTTTTCTGATTATGTAATTCTTCCTTTCGGCAATTGACGTAATCGTGGCAGTGCCGTCGTCATTCATGTTTATCGTCACGTGGTCGCCCACAGCCACAGGGTTGGTGGTACGCGAGCCTTTCAAGCGAAAGTTGCCACGAATCCTGCATTGCACCGGCTCATCAATGCCTTCGCATTTCACTTCGAGCCAACTGCCTGTGCTTTTTATAACCAAACCCTCCATAGCGGCGAAGATACGTTATTTTTTCTGTATGGACAAATCAGTGCGTCGTTAAGGTCCTTATTCTCGATTAAAGGCCGACTTGATATGCAAAAATGAATAATTTTAGCCTAAAATGTATCAAAAACCAATATTTTTGGCTCAAAAAGTGATAATAGTGTAACTTTTTTGGCGAAAAAATAAAAAATTGCTATTATAATTCCATTTTTAATTATATCTTTGCAACCGAATTACAACTTTGATAACCGAAATATATTTTTTGAACCAATATCGATAAACAAAAAAATGAAAGCAATTGATGTCATTAACGACTTGAAACGTCGTTTTCCAAACGAGCCTGAATATCTCCAAGCTGTTCAGGAAGTAATCACCACTATTGAAGATGCCTACAATGAGCATCCAGAATTTGAGCGCTACAATTTAATTGAGCGGCTGTGCATTCCTGACCGGATTTTCCAGTTCCGTGTATCGTGGATTGACGATAAAGGCCGTGTTCAGACAAATATGGGCTACCGTATCCAGCATAACAATGCGATTGGCCCGTATAAGGGTGGCGTACGTTTCCATGCCTCAGTAAACTTGTCAATTCTTAAGTTCCTTGCTTTTGAGCAGACATTCAAGAACTCACTTACCACACTTGCCATGGGCGGTGCAAAAGGCGGTTCCGATTTCAATCCTAAAGGCAAATCCGACATGGAAGTCATGCGCTTCTGCCAAGCCTTTATGACCGAACTTACCCGCAACATCGGTCCGTCGGTTGACGTACCGGCTGGTGATATAGGTGTAGGTGGTCGTGAGGTCGGTTTCATGTTTGGAATGTACAAAAAGTTGACACACGAGCACACTGGAACATTCACAGGAAAAGGCCTTGAATTCGGTGGCTCACTGATTCGTCCTGAAGCCACTGGCTATGGCAATGTGTATTTCCTGTTGAATATGCTTGCAACCAAGGGCATTGACATTAAGGGCAAACGTGTGGCAGTGTCGGGCGCAGGAAATGTGGCAATTTACACAGCCGATAAACTGATTAACCTTGGAGCTAAGGTAATTTCATTGAGCGATTCAAACGGCTCAATCTATCTGCCTGACGGAATGACACGTGAGCAATGGGATGAAATATTCAAGTTGAAGATTATTGAACGTGGTCGTATCCGTGAATTTGCAGAAGATCATCCTGACTGCTGTGAATATCTCGACGGACAACGTCCATGGAACTTGAAATGCGACATCGCAATGCCATCGGCAACCCAAAATGAAATTGACGGTGATGATGCCCAAGCACTTCTCGACAATGGCTGTTTTGCAGTGAGCGAAGGTGCCAACATGCCATCCACACCTGATGCTGTGCATAAATTCCTGAACGCAAAAATCATTTATGCTCCTGGAAAGGCCGCAAATGCCGGTGGAGTATCAGTTAGCGGGCTTGAGATGGCACAGAATGCCCAGATGCTTATGTGGTCGTCGGAAGAAGTTGATGCCAAACTTAAGAGCATCATGAAGAACATCCATGAGCAATGCGTTAAGTACGGTAAGCAATCCGATGGGTTCGTCAACTATGTGAAAGGTGCAAATGTTGCAGGTTTCATGAAAGTTGCAAGAGCCATGATGGGACAGGGAATACTATAATCCAATTTCATATCATTCTATTTTTATCAACAGAATCAAGGAGACTTGATAAACGAAGCTGTCGGGATAAATATCCGGCAGCTTTTTTTACGAAAAGAACGGGGTTTAGTATAGCCATTTTTCAGCAGCTTGTGCAAAGAAAATCAGTGCGTAGGTGTGAACACCTAAAACGGCATGTAACACGTTGAACCACTGAATATTCTCAAAGGTGTTCACGGTGAGGTAGTGCACACACGTTTACAAGGTTTTCACCTAAAAAGAATGCCGGTGACCATGATAATAAATAATTCAAAGAACGCCTTACAAAATTATCCATAAAATGGATTGGCCATGCAAGGAAATGGGATAATTTCAGATAGAATAAGCGCCCAGAATGTGGCGGATAAGTTTTATCTGATTGAAATTTAGCAGCCGCTAAAAAGTGTGATTATAAGATTCACATTGGAGCAGTGTAGAGAGTAAAATTGGTGTTGCGCTTGACGAGTTTCTTGCCATTTTGCAGCAGGAAGTAGCAGGTTATCCCTTCCGCTCCATAATCACTAATCAGGAATTTGTAACCACCCGGAGTGGAAAACACAGCTTTGACTTTAAAATTGTCGGCTGAGAAGTAACCTTCATCATCAACACGCCACACACTCGGAATATTCTTAGTGCTGCCAGGCAGATTCAATGTGCAGAATGAATCGGAGTCATTCAATTTCATGGCTATAACGCCAAGCATATTTTTTCCGATAGTCTTGAATTGCGCACCAAGAAGAATATTTTTGTTGTTATCGCCGAATGTGCAAATTAAGCCGGCTGTTCTCTGCAATCCACGTTTGTACTGATTTTTGAGAGCGGCAGTCAACGAAGCACTTGCCGCTACACGCTTTTTTGATGTGAAATTTACCAGCTTATTCTTTTCCAGAAATGAGTCGTCAACGAGCAGTACGGCATCGGCGCCTATCATTTTCTCATTTTCCACCTTGAATAAGAATCCATCGAATTGATAGAAGTTTGAAGGAACCTGGCGGCCATCGTTCTCACCTGTAGCTTTTTGACGGCCAACATATTGGATGTTATAAATTTTGCCTTGATGAATGGCATGTGTGTATTTCTTAAGGTTTGGCTCTGCCATTTCAGTTCCTTTGAATTGCATTTCTCCATCAGAAATTGATGGATTCTCTTCAGCATCAACAGCCTCAACTTCACCATTGAATTCCTGATTATCATCCAATACAAGAAGCCGTGTGCCATTTGAGTTGGCAAGAGCGAAAGTGAAATTGCCGTTCTGCAGGTCTGCTGCCATTGAATTACAAAAGCTGCAAGTCAAGAAAGCGAAAAACAGCGCGATAAACGAAATCTGTCTTTTCATAATAGGATAGGAAAATTAAATGTCTATTTCTTTGTGGTAAGAGTAAAACCGTCGCCATTCCATTTAAAGAACATGGCTACACGGTATTTGGCAGGAATATCGGTATCCTCGCAGAAACGAATGGTAATGTCTTTCCCCGTTTTTGGCAGACGATATGTTACCAAACTGCTGGTATCTTCGCTTTCATCGATAATACCGAGTGAGTTAAGATACTCGTTGGCATCCTTTTGTGGTGTGATCTGTGCTTTAATGAATTCAGTTGGCAGAGGTGTGTGATTGAACGGAGCTTCTATTTCCTGCATGGTGTGTGATGCGATGTCGTAGCGGAAGAACCGTATGCCACCACTTTCAGAAGTCCCGATGCCTTCCACGTGGTTTACGGCAAGAAGTTTTGATTGGCCGTCGGCGCAGTTCCAGTAGCACATTTCAATCAGAGTGCCAGGGTCGCCGGCATCAAAATATGAGCAAAAGCCGTTTTTCAAATCAACAATGGTGGATTTGGAATAAGCGCCTTTTGCAGGTCTGTTTCCTTTTTGGATTTTAGCAACGGCTACAGCCTCGTATTCGTCGAGCGGTGCAAGCGATGTGGCATAAGCGTTGACGAAGTCAGTGATTTTTGGCTGTTTGCCAGTGAAAGTCACTTTAATGGCTTTCCCGTCGGTGGCGGAAGCAGTGAAACAGGAAAATACCGCTAAAACAACAGCGGTGATAATCATCATTAAGTTTGTCCTCATAAGATTGTCTTTTTAATGGTAATATAATAGGATACTATTACAAAAATACAAAAAAAATGAAATACAACTTAATTATCAGACAAATATTTTCGCAGTTCGTTTAATGTCTGAATCGGTGGCTTTCCTAATATTTCACTTTATCATCCTTCGACGCCCATTTTTTGAATGACATTATAGCGTCGGTGTCGGGGATATGAATGCAGGGAATTGAGCGGAATGCCGCCGGCTTGTCGATTTCCTCGTAAATGAAATTGTCGTCGAAATCTATAGCTGCTGCATCAGCCTTGGTGTTTCCGTAATATATTCGGCTGACGCCAGCCCAATATAGAGCGCTGAGGCACATAGGGCAAGGTTCGCAGGAAGAGTAAACCACGCATCCGTCGAGTTTGAAATTATTTGTAGCAGCGCAAGCTGCACGAATCGCATTCACTTCGGCATGTGCTGTTGGGTCATTATTCTTTGTTACAGAGTTTACGCCTTTAGAGATAATTGTGCCGTCCTTGACAATTATGGCGCCGAAAGGGCCGCCTCCATTGTCGATATTATCAAATGCCAGCTTGCTGGCGAGTTTCAAAAACGCTAAATCAGATTGGGTTATTTCAATGTTGTTTTTATTGTCCATTTGTTTTTAATAAAATAAATAAGTACAGAAAAATGCAACGTTAAAGGTAACACTTTTTCTTGGATTGTGCAAATAATAATATAACCATTAAGAATTGACATTAAAAGGTTAATTGAAAATAAAAATTGTAATCATTCTTGCTAATATGATTCCAATCCATTATTTTTGTAATAGTTTTTCATGGTATTAGATTTAAGGTTAATGGATTGAGGCTGTCGTGATGACAGCCTCAATTGCTATATATAAGATAAAATAACACTTATTTTTTTACATTGAATCCTCGTGGAGGGCTTTGGCAATGACGTAAAGCAGGGCCTCGCGCTTGATAGGTTTTGCAATGTATTCGTTGCAGCCAGCCTCCAATGCCATGCGCTTATCATTTTCGAATGAATGGGCTGTAACAGCAATAATAGGTATTTCTTCATTGAATCTACGAATGGCTTTTGTGGCTTCAAGTCCATCCATCAGCGGCATCTTGATGTCCATAATCACAGCATCGTATTGCCCCGATTTTGCCATGTTGACCACTTCGATTCCATTGATTGCGCGGTTTGTGGTGCAGTCGTGCGGCAGCATGGAGCGGATAAGCGTGTAATTAGTCTCGTTATCCTCAGCCACAAGGAAATTATATTGACCTTTCAGTGTTGTCATTTTGCCAATGACCTCAATTGGAATATCGCTTTCGTTCGGCAATTGGATGGAACTCTTTTCAGTCAGTTTCCCGTCAATTTCAGCGGTGGTAGGAATCCAAGCCCAGAATTTTGACCCTTTGCCTTCTTCAGATTCAAATCCTATCTTACCTCCACACATTTCAATGATGGCCTTTGAAATTGAAAGTCCCAAACCAGTGCCTTGAGCAAAATTGTCGAGCTTCTCAAAGCGCTGGAATATTTTGTCGTGTTTGTTTTCCGCAATTCCGATGCCTGTGTCCTCAACATAAAAGTACAAGCCATTGTTGATGTATCTGTAGCCGGTTTTGATGTAGCCTTTTGCGGTGTATTTAATGGCATTGGTGAGGAAATTCGACCAAACTTGGCTCAATCTTTCCCTATCAACTTCGCAGATGCATGAGTTGTAAGGATTTTCAGCTATCAGGTCAACGTTATGGCCAAGCAATTTAAGACGGATTTGAGTGGACAAATCCTTCATGAAGTCGGCAATGTTGAATTTTACGATGTCGAGGTTGATAATGCCAGCGTCAATCTTCGACAGGTCGAGGATGTCGTTGATCAGACGCAACAGCAATTCACTGTTGGTGCTGATGATTTGGTTGTACTCCTTAATTTCTTCAGTAGAAACGTCACCTTCGGCAAGCAATTGCGCAAAGCCTGTGATGGCATTGAGCGGAGTGCGTATTTCGTGGCTCATATTGGCAAGGAATGCCGATTTTAGCTTGTCGCTTTCCTCCGCCTTGTTCTTTGCCTGATTCAATGCCTCGTTGATACGCCGCATTTCGGTGAGGTCAAGCGATATGCCGATAAGCAGGCGATGACCGTCGAAAGTGGTTATTATGGATTTCGTTGAACGCCAATAGCGAACAGTTCCGTCCTTCGACCTTATGCTTTCCTCGAATGAAGTGGGTACTCCTTTTTCAAGCGCGGCAATATCCGTCTTTTCAAACAGTGCGGCACGTTTCTTGTCAACAAGGTCGAAATCGCGTTTGCCTATGATTTGGCTTTCCGAAAGATTCATCTGCCGACAGAACTGGTTGTTGGCAATCATATAGCGGAAGCCGTCGTCAGCATCCTTGATGAACAATGAAGTAGGCACACGGTCGAGAATCTCAGAAAGCAATTGCGACATGTTCAATGCCTTGTTGCGGCTTTCCTCAAGTTTCGACGAAAGGCGTTTACGCTCGCTAATATCGTCAACACGGAGAATTACGCCGAGAGTTTTCCCGTCTTTGTCCTTGATAGGACCCGATGTGATTTCGATTGATTGTTCGTTATATAGTTTCTTTTCACTTTGGTAGTGCTCGCCAGTCCGCATAGTTTCAAAAATGAGGCATTTTTCGCATGGAATTTTAAATTCTCCATGAGTTTCGTAGCAATATTTTCCTTGCTCGAACAATGGTCCGCCAGTGATTGAAAGCGGAAACTTTTCCGATACGTTTTCCCAAATGACTTTTGCGTCCTTGTCGGCATAAACAAGTCCTGACGTGATGTTATTGAGAATTAGTTCGTTCATGTCGTTCTTTTCCTGCAATTGGGCGTTAAGCCTGTGCCATTCTGTGTTGTTGCGCTGGAAGCCGGTGTATTTAGCCACACGCCCATTATCATTGCGTAATAGGGGAGAGAACGATGAAAGAATGTTTTGCCATTTATCTTTACCTTCAACCTTAACTCTGAATTCCTGCATAAAGTCCTTGTCAACACCAGCGTTCACATCGTCCAAGAGCGATAAGAACCTGTCGAAGTCGTCAGGATGGACAAGACGTGTGTAAACGTCTTCGGTCAATTTTCTTGTGTTGCCCTTTTCATTGATTATTGATAAGCATCGTGTGGCCACATCGTATTCAATCTGCGAAATGTGGCTTACACGCATGGCAAGCTGGGTTTTCAATGCGCTTTCCTCAAGGGCTTTGTTGTGCTCGTAGGCTGCAGTGTCGTCAGTAAGCATGAAGATGTAATTCTTCACCTTGCCATCAATGTCCTTTTGGGCAGTGTATTTTACTGAAATAACCTTTTTGCCATTCAGCGAAGTGTCGAACCAATGTTCTTTGCGGGCCTCTTCAAAGTCTATTTTCAGCGTGTAAGTGTCAGTTGAAGAATCAGTCTGAATGTCGATATTCTCAAGCTTTTGGATTAGTTCTTTGAAAGTGGTGTGGAAAGCATGTGGGTCTGTAATGCCCAAAAGGTCAGCACACACCTGGTTCATGTTTACAATTCTGCAGTTGGCATCGCAAATTGCCATGCCAATAGGCAAAGTGCTTGAAATAAGATTCTTTTCCGCAAAAAGCTCTTGATTCTGTTCATTTAGTTTGTCGCTCTCAGTAATGTCGAATATCGAAAGTACATATCCGAAGAACTGTCCGTCGTCGGTGAACGTGGGCGATATGTGCGCATTGAGATGCCGTACGTGCTTGCTTGAGATTTGGATGCCCAATTTCTCAAGTTCGGAAGAATCATAAATGAAGGAGAAATTGCAGTGACGGAAATTACTAATTTCCTCAACGACATCCTTTGAGAATTGAAGATGCTTGAAAAGATTGAACTTCTTAAGCTCATCCACATCGCGGTTGACTATCCCTAAAATCTCGCAACCTTGGTCGTTGATTTCACTGAGATTTCCATCCTTGTCGAAATATTCAAGTCCTACATCAGTGCCGTTGAACACTGAGCGGTATTTGGTGAGCAATTCCGCCATTTCCCTGTCCTTCATCAGCGAATCTGTCATGTTGTGGCGAGTGCCGATTATGTCGGTTATGTTTCCGTCCTTGTCGCGCTTCAGCACGAACAGCTTTTCAATGTATTCATATTTCTTTGTCTTTTGATTGAAAAACCGAATGATGATTGTGCGGCGTTCAGCCTTTCCTGAACTTAGGTCATCGATGGCTTTCTTGAATTGTGGAAAATCGTCGGGATGAATATGTTTTGAGAGTTTTTCGATAGTGTCCCTCTCCTGAACGTCTTTTATACCTTTAATATTATAAAAATGGCGGGTTGCTATGTTGTAGCCCCAAATGCCTGTATTGCTTGCCGTAATCACGAGATTTAGCTCCTGATTCTGGTTTGACATCTTTTCTGTAGCCTTTGCCACTTTCTTTTTCATGAAATATGTGAACAAAGCCAGGACAATCAATCCTATGACAATTACGGCTACGAAAATATAGAACAATATCTGAATGCCGGATGCCTGGGTCAGGCAAAGAGTGTTGGCTGATGCTCCAGTAGAAAGCGACATGGCTGCAAAGAAAATTGTGCATGCTTTATATCTACTGTATCCTGATATGTTGATGTTTTTGTCCGGCTTTCTCATTTGGAGTTCGGCTTTAAGTCAATTTATAATATAATAATGTGTACAAACCTATCACAAAGATAGGAAACATGGTACGAATCCGCAAAAAAATAATTCAATAATTATAATGTTTTGTCATATTTTGTCCTTCAGACATGTGTTTTGTAAAATAAGGCATTATGTAAAGTCAAAAGCGAAACTCCTGCTTATTATTTCTTAAAGCATTTTGTCCGGTAGTCGCAATGCACTTTTCCTTTCACCAGATTTGCGAGCTTTCCGCGGATAAGCTGCTTGCGGATAGGTGCAATATGGTCGATGAATAAGATTCCGTCGAGGTGGTCGTATTCATGCTGGATAACTCTTGCAAGATAGCCGCTAATTTCTTCTTCGTGGGAATTGAAATCCTCATCAAGCCACTTGAGGTTGACCTTTTCGGTGCGGGTAACGTTCTCGTGAATTCCTGGCAGACTCAGGCAGCCTTCCTCGCGCGAGCAGCGGTCGCCGTCGTCGAGAACTTCCACTTCAGGATTCACCAGCACAAGTTTCTTGCCTTCAAGTTCGGGGAACGTGTCGGCAAGGACTCCAGCGTCGATGTAAATCACGCGGGCATTCACTCCGATTTGCGGAGCTGCGATTCCTATTCCGTCGGACTTGTACATTGTGTCCTTTAGGTTTTCTATCAGCTTCTTCAAGTCAGGATAGTCTTTCTCTACTGCCGGTGAAACTTTCCTTAGTACCGGATGTCCATATATATAAATTGGTTCTATCATAATCTTTGTCCTTGTTTTTTACTTGTCAAATAGTCGTTTAAAATAATTGAGGCCGCAATGCAGTCGACTGTCTCCTTGTTGCGCCTGTCGCTTTTCTTCATTCCTCCGTCAATCATCGTCTGATGTGCGATGACAGATGTGAATCGTTCGTCGTACATCTCAATTCTGATTCCGGGAAGTTGCTTGCGGAGGAGGTTGACGAAAGGTGTAATATATTTCATGCTTTCCGACGGCTCATTGTTCATCTGCTTCGGCAAGCCAATCACAATCAGTTCCACATCCTCATGCGAAGTATATTCCTTGACATAATCCATAAGTCCAGCCGTCGGCACAGTGGTCAATCCGTTGGCTATAATCTGCAACGGGTCAGTCACTGCCACGCCTGTGCGCTTTCTTCCATAGTCGAGTGCCAATATCCTTCCCATGCTGCAAAAATAGTGAAAATCAGTGCAAATTCAAAATTATATCAAAATTGATATTTACAAAATTCTAAATATCTTTTGGAACATATTGCGAAATACGCTATTCTTCCATAAATTTGCCGATACACAATAATTCTATTGAAACATGAAAAGAACAGCTATTCTACTATTAAGCGTTTTACTCAACATCTCGTTTTTCACTGTCAGGGCCGACGCTCCGAATTGGGGCAGCGCCGACACAGTCGAAAGCCATCTTGTCGGTCCTGGTATCGAGTACACGAAAATCATCTACCACAGCCAGCCTCTGATATTGTGGTGGACGGTGATTGACTTGCAGAATCCTTATAATAAGGTGGAGGAATCAATGAGCCGGCATCAGGTGCCCGATGTGAAGCGTTGGGACATTGCCACGCACTATAAGGAAAATTCCTGGCCCGGCCATCATGTGAAAGTGGCTTGGAACCACGATTTCTTCGTCTATGACGATGGCATCTGCATCGGTCAGAACATTTCCAACGGTGAAGAAACTTTCAGCCTGTGGGGCAGGTCGCTCCTTGCGATAACTAAGGACAAAAAGGCCGAAGTGTTCAATCCGAACACCATGACTTGCGCGGCAACCGCGCCTGACGGCACCTCTGTGGCTTTAACGTCGTACAACTCTGGAGCAACTTACATTGCCGGCAATTATGTGCTTTTCAACCACATGAACAGCCGTACGCTAACTGATTCTGGACGTTATTTTGAACTTCAGCCACTCGATGAGTGGATAGTCAACGGCCACGACATCCGTTGTAAGGTCCTTAATATGGGTTCATCTCCGATTCAGACTTCGGGCGACCACTGTGTGCTTTATTTCCGCAATGAAGGCACTACGGATTTCGATGGTCACGTCAATGTTGGCGACACAATCAGAATAGCCCAGAAATTCACCGGCGCAACGTGGGGAACACCGCCTGCTGACATTCTCAACGGATTTCATGGCTATCCAAGTCTTGCACATGATGGAGTGCTGCACGAAGGGGAATATAATGATTTTGAGAATGGGCGTGAATACGAAAAATCATCGCATGTGCTGGCGGGAATATCAAAGGACAAAACCAAACTTTTTGTTCTGCTCAACGAAATGTCGGCACAGAGCAATGCCGTGGACTGCGTTGACCTGACAAATTGGATGCTTGCCCATGGAGCTTGGGACGTAGTTAATTTTGATAGTGGAGGCTCGGCTGCAATAGCCATCGATGGAAATATGCTTAATTTGCCTGGCCGTGGGGCAGTGCGTCCTATCGAGGATGCAATGCTGGCCGTGTCGCTTGCTCCCGACGACAGCATTGCTGACCATATCACGTTCAGCCGTCCGCATATCAGTCCTACGACTATTTCTTTAACCCCGCTTCGCGTGCTATCATTCAATAAATACGATGAAGTGCTCAGTAATGACCTCGCAGGCTGCACTTTCACATGCTCACCTTCCGAAATGGGCTATGTGGATGACAATGCGGTGTTCCATTCAGGAGTTAAGGGCATGAATGGCACGATAACGGCAGAGAAGGACGGAAAAACAGCAACGCTTTTGGTTGGCACCCGTACTGCCAATAATGTGCGCCCTGCTTACACTAATATATTGATAAATGATAAACGTCACTATCAAATTAATGTAAGCGGCGAGAATGGTGGCGACACTTTCAGCCTTGACCCGGCTGCTTTCAATTGGACATCAAGCGATGCCGACTGCTGCACTGTGGATGACGGAATTCTGATTGGCAGGCGGAACGGAACTGCGGAACTCACCGCAACTTTCGATACAATATCTTTCAAAATCAATGCTACGGTTGAAATTCCTACTGACAATCTATTGAAGCAGGAATCATTTGCTGACACTGCAAACATCACGTTCAGCAATTCAGGAGTTAAGAACCTGCACGCCAATGCCAATAATCTACCTGCTGGATGGACTGATGGAGCGGTTTATAATTTCGACATAACCAGTAGCCGTGTGCCCACTATGGCTCTCACAAACGCTATCCGCCTTTACAGTCTTCCTGATTCTGTGTCTTTCAAAATGCATGATGCGACAGGCATAGTAAAGACCGTCAATGTCATGTATCACGATGCTCTTGGGACTTCCACAACATTGACTTTCACTCCTGTGGCAGGACATGATTCCACCTATTGCATTCCTCTTTCAGCACTTTCAGTTCCTCAATTCCCCGTCACGATTCGCAGGATTCAGTTCAATATGCAAAGTGCGAAAGTGGGTACGGGTTACCAAATAGCATTGGGGGATTTGTTTGCCCATTATGCCGGTGGCAGTGGCGTGAAAGCAGTCAAGACAGGCGCTTCGGCTAGCCCATTACGGCTCATCAACGGCAGCGAAACGGTGAAGGCGGTTTTCAGAGCTGAACGTGCCGGAAGGGCAGTGGTAAGCATGTACACGGCTTCAGGTCAATTGCTCAGCACGCAGACGGTGGCGACTCAAAGTGGCGTGAATGAAGTGACCATTTCAACCAAGCAGGCTTCGTGCGGATTCTATATCGTTACGGTTTCCACTCCGCAAGCCACTTGGTCGGCCAAATGTGCCGTCAGATAAATAAAATTTATTATTTAATTTGATATTATCCTTGCTGGACAATTGGTTCGGCAAGGATAAATTTTATGCAGTGAAAAAACTTTTGACTATTTGTTGCACATTAAGAAAAAAGCAGTATCTTTGCCACATATTTCAATACGGCATCTTTTCATATTGCAGATTGCAAATGACGGTGCCTTTTTCCAATCAGATATTTTCAATATCCAAAATACTCTTTAAAAATATTCATGCACTAATAATGTGCGCGGCGTTCAATATCATAATGCCGGGAATTTCACAAAAATATTTATGTACACTATTTCAGAATTAAATGCCAAAAGTTTGCCTGAGCTGAAAGCAATTGCCGAAGGGATGGGGCTTAAGAAGATTGATTCACTGCTAAATGACGACCTCATTTATAAGATTCTTGACCAGCAGGCCATCGACGGTTCAAAGGTTTCGGCTGCGAATATGCCTGAAAAAAAGAAACGTGGCCGTCGCCCGAAAGTTCAAAAGGCAGAGGCTGTTGCCGTGAAAAAAGAAGATGCTCCTAAGGACAATAAGCAGAAGGATGAGAAAAATCCAGTTAAGGCTGAAAATCAAAAGCCTGTAAAAGCTGCTGCAGCACCTGATGAGAATCAACCGGCAAAAACTGACGATACAAAATTTCGTGGTCGTCGCAAACGTTTCCTTCGCGGAGGAATGGAACCAACAAGCGGTGTAGCTATTTCCGATAAGCTCGGTGAAGAAGATTATCCCGCACCTGCCGATGCCGTAAAGGTCGCTCCTCAAAAAACTGTCGGACAACCAGCACAACCTCAGCAAAATATTCCAGCTCCAGTTGCAAAACCTGTAGCAGAGGCTCCCAAAAAACAGGAACCTTTAGCCAATAATAATCCGGCTCCACAGCAGACATTCGTTCCGCGTCAGCCAAGAACCTTCACTCCTTCACAACAGCCACTCTCCCCATTGCAGCCAGATGGTGATGCACCGCAAGCGCCTGCACCATCTGCTGGAGTTTTCACACCTTCGGGTGCTGGAAAATCTTCAGTCTCGCTTGATGCTTTCTTCAACACCATGGAGCGTCGCACTTTCAAGCCGCGTACTCCAGAGGAACGTGAGGAAGACGCACGACGCGCAGCAGAAGAGGCCCGTAGGGCAGCGGAAGAGGCAGCAAAAGCTCCTATTATCATTCAAGAGCCTCAAGTGGAGAAAATGCCAAAACGCAATAAGAAGGGGAAATTGAACCAGCAGCAGAATGTCGCACCTGAACCTCTTGTAGATGACCCATATAATTTTGATGGTATTCTTAACGGAACAGGTCTGCTTGAAATAATGCCTGATGGTTACGGATTCCTTCGTTCTTCAGATTATAACTATCTAACTTCGCCTGACGACATTTATGTGTCGCAGCAGCAAATCAAAATAAATGGCTTGAAAACAGGTGATGTGGTTGAAGGTCCTATCCGTCCGCCAAAGGAAGGAGAGAAATATTTCCCGCTTTGCCATGTTGACAAGATTAACGGACGTTCGCCTGAATTTGTGCGCGACCGCATTCCGTTTGAGCATCTTGTGCCATTATTCCCTGATGAAAAATTCGACCTCACAAGTGGTAAGACTTGCAATATCTCCACCCGCGTGGTAGATATGTTTGCACCTATCGGTAAAGGACAGCGCGGTCTTATCGTGGCACAGCCTAAGACTGGTAAAACAGTACTCTTGAAGGATATAGCAAACGCCATCAGTGAGAATCACCCCGACACTTACATGATAATTCTCCTTATAGATGAACGTCCTGAGGAGGTTACCGACATGGCCCGCAGCGTGAATGCCGAAGTTATCGCTTCCACATTCGATGAGCCTGCCGACCGTCACGTAAAGATTGCTGGTCTTGTTCTTGAAAAGGCTAAACGTATGGTTGAATGCGGTCACGATGTAGTGATTCTGCTTGATTCAATCACCCGTCTTGCCCGTGCCTACAACACTGTTTCACCTGCTTCCGGCAAAATCCTCTCCGGCGGTGTCGATGCAAATGCGCTTCAAAAACCGAAACGCTTCTTTGGCGCTGCGCGTAACATTGAGAATGGAGGCAGCCTTACCATTATAGCCACTGCGCTTATCGATACTGGCTCAAAGATGGATGAGGTGATTTTCGAGGAATTTAAGGGAACAGGTAACATGGAGCTTCAGCTCGACCGTAAACTTTCCAACAAACGTATATTCCCAGCCGTTGACATTATCGCTTCCAGTACTCGCCGCGATGATTTGCTCCTCACACAGGACACTCTCAACCGCATGTGGATTCTTCGCCGTTTCCTTGGCGACCGCACGAGCATAGAGGCTATGGAATTCATCAAGGACCGCATGGAGCGTACGCGTAACAATGAGGAACTTTTGCTTACAATGAACGACTGATGATTTAGCTGGTCGTTTCACACCTATAAAATTACGCGGCGATGACATTCATTTAAAAGTGTCATCGCCGTTTTTATGTTGTATGATTGGAATCTATTGTCCTATGGGGAATATCAGGAATACAGCCACATCCCATAGCGAATGTGATATTATGTTTGCCGTGAGGTTCCGCCTGAACATGTACATCAAGCCCCAAAATCCTCCGCACACCAAAGCTGCCATCACAAGCATGAAATTGAACGACCAGATATGCACAAGCGCATAGACAATTGTGGTGACGATGAATGCTATATATTTTCCGTATTTTTCCGTCAATGAGCCTTGCAGGTAGTTGCGCCAAAACACTTCTTCAGCCGGTCCGATTATGAAGGCCAAAGCCAATCCTACGAAAACAAGGTTTTGGTTGGTTTTCAGTTGGTATATGTTGCTAACTTGCGGTGCTGCAAAATCAAACATCCATTTTGAAGCTACGTCACCTATGTAGAACACAACCCAAAGCAATGCGGCTGACGTTATGCCTATTATTGCGTCCGTCCAACCGATTTTGAATTTATGCTTGAAATCTTTCGTGAGCCATGCACTCATTATCCACAGAATTATGGCTGAGCAGCTCATGCTGTACCAAAAATTCAGGTGCGGTGCCGTCCATGGCGAGAACATTGCGAACCAAAGAACGGCAGCAGCAACTACGGGTAAAATTATTTTCTTTTCCATCTTCTGCGGCTTATAAAAATGCTGCAATTATGTTTGATATGGCTATGCACATGCTGAATGCCATCACTAATTGAGCCGACATTCCGTCGAGCGCCTTTATTCTTTCAGGCTGTTCAATACTGGCCTGCGACATGCAATTTATGTTTTTTAAAGCCAATGGCATTGTCAGCAGAACCGACAGGCAGATAGGTGAGACAAGCCTGAAAATCACGAATAGTGCAATTGCCACGTAGCTGCCCAGGGCAAGTATCATATATTGCATTTTCGAGCCTTGAATGCCAAGTACCATCGCAAATGTGCGTATTCCGGCTTTCCTGTCAAAATAGATGTCGCGAGTGTTGTTGGCGTGCAGAATATTTACAATCAGGAAGCCTGACGGCATGGAAATAAGCAGTACTGGCCAACTTAGTGTGCAGGTCATTGTGTAGGTAGTTCCCAATGCGATTAGCTGCCCATAAATCACGAAAATAAGCAGGTCGCCGAATGCGCGGTATTTAAGCGCATAATAGAAGTATGTGCCCAAAAAACCTATCAGGCCTATCCAAAGCAGCTGAATTCCGCTTTGCCACAGCAGGTACAGACCTATTATCACAGCAAAAGCCAGTAGTCCGATTCCGTATTTAAGTAGGGCACGGGGAGTGAACATTCCGTCAATCAGAACTCGGCTTGAGCCGAACGATTCTTTTCGGTCAACGTGATATTTGAAATCGAAATAGTCGCTGATTACATTTCCTGCTGCTTGAAATGCGATTGCGCCTATCAAGCTGAAAATTGCATTAATCCAATTCACCTGATATATTTGGTCAGAGTTGCACCATTGCCAGAAAATATAGGTTATTGCGATAATAGCTGGCATTGCCGAGGCCGGGAATGACCATGGCCGGATAGCGATTAACCATTTTTTCATTCGTAAAAATTGTTATGAGTTAATATTGTGTGACGGAATAATCTGAGAATTTCCCCGTATCACCTTTAAGTCTGCAAAATTAATATTATATTCATTTATCTGCGAATATTTTCAAATATTTTTATTCATTCTTGTAGTGATAATTCAGCTTTTTGAGAAAATAATCATTCATTACCGCATGTTTATGACGTTTTTTTCGATATTTCATATCGGTTTATCACTAATTTTGCAACTATCAGCCAAATGAATCGGTCATTTTTCAAAAAATGATTAACTTTGTAATGAAGATAATTCTTACGTGATATGTCAGGAATAAATAAAACTAATGCGGCACGGCTTCTCGATAGGGCAAAAATTCCTTATGAGCTTGTGCCTTACGAGGTTGACGAAGATAATCTTGCAGCCCAGCATGTAGCCGACCAGCTCGGGGAGGACATTAAGCATGTTTTCAAGACTCTTGTCCTTCACGGTGAAAAGACTGGCTATTTTGTGTGCGTAATCCCCGGTGATGCTGAAGTTGACCTAAAAAAGGCTGCCAAGGTGTCGGGAAACAAGAAAGTTGACCTTATTCCCATGAAAGAACTTCTTCCCCGTACGGGCTATATCCGTGGCGGGTGCTCGCCAGTTGGCATGAAGAAATTATTTCCCACATTTTTCGATGCGTCATGCGAACCGTTCGAATATTTCTATGTCAGTGCCGGTTTACGTGGCTTGCAACTGAAAATTAATCCGAAGCAACTTATCGGTTTCATTAATGCTTCCACTGCCGACATCACATTATAATCGTAACACTATAATCCAAACAATATGCGCAACACGTTCGGTAACATTTTCACTTTGACGAGTTTTGGCGAATCGCACGGTGAGGCGATTGGCGGAGTAATTGATGGTATGCCGGCTGGCGTGAAAATCAGCCTTGAAAAGGTACAGGCCGAGCTTGACCGCCGTCGTCCAGGGCAATCTACCATTGTGACGGCACGTCGGGAAAGCGACACAGTCCATATCCTTTCGGGAATGCTCGATGGCGTTACGACTGGTACTCCAATAGGGTTCTATATTGCCAATGAGAATCAGCGTTCTGCCGACTATGGCAACATTGCTGATGCTTTCCGCCCGTCGCACGCCGATTTCACGTATTCTTCAAAATATGGTTTCCGTGATGCTCGAGGTGGAGGACGTTCGTCGGCCCGTGAAACTGCTGCCAGAGTTGTTGCTGGTGCTTTTGCGCGACAGGCTCTTGCCACAGTCGGTATTGATTTGTACGCCTACACTTCACAGGTAGGTGACATAGCTCTCGACAAGGATTATCGTAAATACGACAAATCGCTCATCGAGTCGAATGATATGCGTTGTCCTGATGCTTATGTGGCAGCCAGGATGCAGCAGTTGATACTGAAAGTGAAAGGCGAGGGCGATACTGTCGGCGGCATTATCACTGGTGTGGTTACTGGAGTGCCTGTAGGACTTGGCGAACCAGTGTTTAGTAAACTTCACGCTCAACTTGGGGCTGCTATGCTTGGAATTAATGCCGTGAAGGGATTTGAGTATGGACTTGGATTTGATTTTGCCTCACGCCGTGGCAGCGAGGTTAACGATGATTTCACTTCAAGGAATGGGAAAATATCCACCGTCACTAATAATTCGGGTGGTATTCAAGGCGGCATCTCAAATGGTGAGGACATCTATTTCCGTGTGGCGTTCAAGCCTGTGGCAACCCTGCTGCGTGATGTGACCACGGTAAATTCAAAAGGCGAGCCAGTGGTGCTTCATGCCCGCGGTCGCCACGATGCATGTGTGCTTCCGCGTGCTGTGCCTGTGGTTGAGGCTATGGCTGCAATGGTGATTCTCGATGCTTACCTGCTTGACAAGACGGTGCATTTTTGATTATAGGCTGGTTATTGCGACTTTTTGAATGATATATCCTATTGTAAGGACTGCCGACAGAAAGTAAAGCACTACAATATTATA
>JAKVKZ010000027.1 GCA_022484565.1 Muribaculaceae bacterium | reverse complement strand
GAAGGCCAAAAAGGAAGGTACTACTTCAATTTCGTGCGCTATGGGCGATTTTGCCGACACTACCAACGTGAAAGTGGAGATTGCCAACGCTCCACGGCTATATCAGCCTTGGACTGACTGGACTTTGAAGTCAACCGGCGCAAAGAATATGACGCTCGGTGCGGATGGCGTGCTTTCCATGACTTACAGCGGTGGGCGAGGAGCTTACATTTCATTGAGTAAGGATGTGAAATTCTATAGTATTCCTGACAAAATTACACTTGAATTCACTTCAACAATTCCATTGCAATACATTCAGGTGGATATGCGCGATGCTGCCATGACCGCTACAAATTATGTGACTCTCGGCAAGGAAACCGGCTATGCTGCCGGCACCAAGTACACCGTTGAACTGCCTATATCCACTTTCGGCGACCCTAAGGATTTGATCCTTTATCCTTTGTCAGTTCAGGTTCTGCGCTTCGTACCTGCCACGACTGGAGTAACCACCGGCACAAATTCCATTACGCTTCATGGACTTTATGCCGATTATTCAAGCTACGACAGTGGCGTGAAATCAGTGATTCAGGATGCCGAAGGCTCAATAAAGGTTTATCCTAATCCTGTAATCGACGGCACGTTCACCGTTTGTGCCGCTGGCGCTGACAAGGCAAATGTGTCGGTTTACAATCAGTCAGGCTCGCTCGTTCAGCAGTCGATGATAACAGTGGATGGCGGCAGTGCTTCAGTTGATGCTTCGGCTTTGCTTCCTGGAGTATATTTCGTTAAGGTTGCCACGGCAACGTCATCGAAAATTGCCAAGATTATCGTGAAATAGGCTGGGGAAAAGTAGATTCCTATATACGTTAAGTGCCGCGCAACCATTTGATTGTACGGCACTTAATATACCATCCCAACATTCATTCAAGTTATATTCCTATAAAAAAAGCACCTCGAAATCACTTCGCGGTGCCCTTAGGAAAAAAATAGTATGAATAAAATGTGGTATTAGGGTTAACTTTATCTTTTAGCAAAGTCCGAAGGCTCTGCTGAGAATTCTTTTAAAAATCTTCCAAATGTAATCAAAAAATATGAGTTACAAAAAAGATTTTACAAGTTTAAGCCTTTTTAAGGCTCAATACACATGTTTTCTTCGTTTCCTCCGAAAACAGTAAGCTTTTTATCGGATGCTGTCCCGATTTAAGCTTACTTCACTTCTTGTGCCAGGCATGGCAACGTAACCCTGCCTTTGCACCGCCATCAAAGAGGCGTTTGGATGATACGCATGAGTAGGGAGAACCCTTACTCTCATCACCCGGTCAGAATGTAGATTTGTTCCCATAACGTAAATAAAATTAAATTAAACATCAGTATGGGTTACCCTCTGGTAATTCCCCTAAAAACAATCTTAAAACCTAAATAATAGCCGCGGTACCTAAGCGCGGATTTAATCTCATTGGATAAACATTTCAAATTGTGTGCCAAAGTTGAAGACCTATTTTTCCGCTTTGACGGTGCAAATGTACAATATTTTTTTATTTCAGCAAAATATTCCGATAAATTCGACAATTTTTTTGGATGGATATAAAAATGAAAGGTGCGGACCTCACGGCCAGCACCCCTCGGATAGAAAAACTATTTTTATCAACTAAGCTATTCAGAGCAGCAATTGGCTGCTAACTGAAATGAAAGAATTATTTTACAATAACCTTAGCTGTAGCCTGATCAGCATGAACAATGTAGATGCCTGATGCAACAGGAATTTCATTCACATTGCTTACGCGGGTGATGAGGCGGCCAGTCATGTCGAATACCGACACGTTAGTGGCACCGTACACCATGATCATCTCGTTTCCGCCAATCACTTTCACGCCGTCAGCATTAATGCCGTCGATGCCGGTAACAGTGCTGAGAACGTAAGTAGGATTGTAAGCTTGGAGATTTACTACGTACCATTCAACATTTGTGTTTGAACCAGTTCCAACGCTGGCACCAGAAACAGGGTCGTTGTAGGTGTAGTTGGCCTGCTTGTAAAGTTCAGTTAAGTCAGTCGGCATTGCAACGCCGCTTGTGGCATCTTTCAGACGTGAATTCTCAAGACTAATAGCTGGAGCTCCACTTGCCCAAGTACTGTCGCTACGGTTGTCGAAATATATAACGTTGTTTACAAGGTAATAAGCATTACTGTTGAAGGTGTAGGCTGTGATTGCTCCATTGACATCACCTGCTACAGTATTGGTAAAGTTGTCAAGTACATTTGTCTGGAAACTTTGGCAATTGCTGTCGGTTGTTGGACTGTAGTTTACATTCCAACTTGGATTGAGGCTGCCAGTCTTGAACTTGTACAATTGACGGCTTGCTAATGTGTTGGAATTATCAGTACTGTTGTTGCGCAGAGTAGCGAAACAGTAAGGAGTACCAATAGTTTCATTAATAGATGCGCCCATGAGCACGCGTGCATAGAAAGTTCCATTTGCGTAAATGAAAGCATCATTTGATGAACCAGAAACTGTAGCAGCCGGCTTGATAGAATTGAGGCTGATTGTGTCCGATTCGCTGTCCATAAGGATGTTGCCGGTCTTGTAATAATTTGCGGTAACGATTACGGAGTCAGCTTGCTGGATGCCATAGAGGTCGACAGAGCCTTTAACCTTAGTGTCGAATTCACCACTATCATAAATGGTAGTGCTTGGGTCGCCGTGCTTGATGGCGCGAACTCGGTTGGTAATCTTGGTCAAGCCGTCAATTTGCTGCGTTGCATTAGCCCATGTGAGCTTGGTACCAATTAGGTTGACTTTGCCGATAGCCGGATTTGTCTTACAGCTAGGTGTGCTGGTGAGGTCACCCGGTACATAAGTCAGAAGCATATACTGATATGTGGTAGTAGAGCCTGATGTGGTGACTTTAAGTAACATACCGAAGTATTTGCCAGTACCGATATAGAAGTCATTACCCGAAGTGGAAATCGTGTTCCATACATTGGAAGAGACAGCATCTGTGTTAGCTGCGCGATAGTATGTGCCGCTCTTGTCCTTTATCAGCAAGCGGTGTGAAGTGGTGATGTCGTCGTTGATTGTCTCAGCGCGATTGAACATGATTCTGTAGAGTCCGGTTGTGCTTGTCGTCTCAAATGCTGCACGGCAGCCTTGGAAGCAGTCGTTGGTCTGTGTGGCACTAGCAGTGTCAAAGCCGCTGTCGCGTGTCCAACCCCAAATCCAGTACTTGGAAGGTGTGGATGTAGTCAATGCATTGGCTGATGATGATGAGAAGTACATATAAGGATTCCCGTCAGCGTCGACACAGAGTGAAATTCCGTAGCATGTAAACGAACCGTTAGCCATCTTGGAGGCATAATTGTTGTTGTAGTTGATGTGCGTGTCACCTGTGTTGTTAAGCGGTGTCCATGTGTCGCGGAAGCAGACCAAACCCGTGTTGAATGTCTTGGATGGGCCTACGAGGTTGAAGTAATCAGTACCGTCCATCACGATTGGTGAGCTTGAAAGGTCGATGGTATAAACTGTGTATTCAATGCCATCGGCTGTTCTTGTGGTTGAGCTTACTGGGAAAGACTTAGTGCCTGTGGCGCCGTTGGTAAGGTTCATCAAGCCGGCGATTGTGTTGATTGACCAATCGGATGCCTGCTCGGATTTGATACTTGCCTGTGCGCTTACTGTAGCGAAAATAGTGTCAGATGAAACTGTGTAGGCGTTGTCGTTGGTTGCAAGTGCATTGATGTCGCGGTACTTGCACACCACTGTGTAGTTGTAGGTTGTGCCTACCACTGCTGTTGCATCGGTGTAAGTTCCTGCACCGCTTGTGAGGGCGGAAGCAGCGAGTGAACCGATCTTTACGCCGTCGCGAAGAATGTTGTAGCCTACAATGTGGCTTGAATAGTCAGCCAAAGAGTCTGGTACATTGCAATTTACGATAACGTTGCCGCTCGCGTTGCAGGATAGTGTTGGAGCCTTTGATGTGATTGAAGCCGGAATAGTGCTGGCAAGTGAATAGAAATATGTGCCGTTGGTGTAGAGGTAAACTTTGTAGAAAGTTTTGCCTATGCCGCTCGACAGTGCTATGTTGTAGCCAGTATCACCTGTGCCTAAGCCTAAGAATGCGTTGGCTGCAACGGTTGTGCTGCTTTGAGGACGCACATAAGTTTGGTTGCTTGTCCCGTCTTCATCATAACGGTTAACGAGGTAGCCGTTGGCTGCTTCTGTGCTGGTCAGTACTGATGGCGAAGCCAAAGTGACTGAATAGAGGTGGTCTATACCAGTGCTTGCGAATGTTGGGAACTGTGAATCTGCATTGTAGAATGCGCTGTTGCCGTTTGTAGCGTCAGTCCATGTGAACAATTTATAGACGTAATTTGTTGCTGCTGCAACTGTAGCTGATGCTGTGCCAGTGGCTGTGAATGTGAACACTCCAGCTGCATCGGTGTAGTTTAATGTTACGGTATAGGTGTGATCACCGACACTGGCATTAGTAACATCATAAGCAAGTGCGGCACCTGCATCTTCACTTGATGCTATTGTCGTTGTTCCTTCCTTGATTGTCCAACTTTTTACGTAAGAATTGGCAGGTAAGAATGATGGAACATCACAAGCAATTGATACTGTGCTGCTTGATGCAATAGCTGTTGGCGCAATTGCCTGACCTGATGTAGGAACGGTTGAGCATAACAGATAATGATACGAACCGTCGGTCTTGAAATACAGTCTATAATATGTCTTACCTGTTTCGATAAAAATATTTTTGCTGTTGCTACTTCCTAATCCGATTAGGGTGTTTGCTGAGAAAGCATCTTCTACAGTTGTTTTGTAGTATGTATCGCCATTCTTTACAAGAACTTGATTGTTCGCTGAGGTAGTAACGTTATTTGTTCCGTCGGCTGTTACATCCAAGTAATAATAATATTGTGCTAACGATGTAGGTGTTGACACAAAATATTTATTGTGGTCTGAGCTAAAAATTTGCCATGCATGAAGTTGATAGGATGAAGCTGTGGTTGCTTCTGCATTTGTCCCTTCAGTTATGGTTGCGGTGACTGCGCTGCTTGTGGCATTGCCTGTGAGCAGTGTGCTGCATTCTTTGTAGGTTGCAGTGACAGTGTAACTGTAAGTCCCGTTGTTCGGCTCGTTGTCTGTGTAGGTAAATGAACCATCTTCAGCAGGTGTTACACTGCTGTTAAGAACTGTTCCGCCACGTGAAATGCTATAGCTTGTGACATTGGCAGCAGGAATGTTGGACGTTGCTGTGATTGTAACAGTAGTTCCACTCACTGAAGTAGTTGCAGTTACTGTAGGAGTAGCAGGGTTGGTGCTTGCCAGGACATTGTAGGTGTCGCCGCTCTTTTGCATATAGAGCGAAGTGTAAGTGCCGGCATCAACGATGAAGTTGTTGCTTGCAGATGTAGAGCCAGCCACAAGAGCGTTTGTGCAGCTTGTGGAAGTGGTGGCCTTTATTGCATTTGTGCCATCACTAAGCGTGAATGCCTGATTGGCTGTGGCAGTAATGCCTCCAAGTGCCAATTTGAATAGTCCGCTTGTACTTGTCTCGGTTAGTTCACTCCCATTTAATGTTGAGAAAGCATCTGTGGAAACAAGAGTGTAAGTCGCTGTGACAGCTTTTTGTGAAATCGTTATCTTTTTTGATGAATGGTTCCACGTAACCACGTAGGTAGAAGCACTTGTCAACGATGGAAATGTTGAATTGCCGAGATTTGAAGAAAATGCCGTCTCGGTGTCAAGGGCAATTGTGCTGCCACTTCCATACCAATTGCTGTCATACACCTTGAATTGCTTGCCTGACAGATATGAGCCAAGTTCTTCAACGGTGTAAGTTGTACCGTCGGTGGTGGTAAATGGTGTCGTCGTGTCTCCCCATGAATTGAACTCTCCACGGAGATAAACGGAATCATAAGCGTATGCATTCTGCGAATACAGGAAAGCGCAGAAGAACGCAAGTAAGAATAATAACTTTTTCATTTGTTTGAAAGTTTTAGTTATAAGAAAAAAATAAGTATATCAGTAATCAAACAATCAGCCATCAAAAAATCATAAGTCGCGATGACTGCGAAATTCTGGAAATGAGTAGATGAAATTAGGTATCAAGAAGAGTTGGAATCACGGTTAAGTTTAGTTTATGAATAAATGAATGAATCACACAGCTCAGTTGATTGCCAAAATACAATCCTTCTCTTTTTCGATGCCAAAAGTATTGCATAAAAATTTACTATGCAAATGGCAATTCGACGAAATGCAAAATTGGATAAAAATTAAAAAATGCTAAAAGCGGTGCTAAGCGTGAGGTTCTGAAAGTTTATAGTTGAAAAACTATGTTTAATAACATCTAAAATCTTTGTAGAATTAACAAGATTTAATATATAGTGGCATTCAGAATAAGCATAAATACCAATTATGAAATCCAAATTTTAGGCAGAATGTCATCGATATTTTTCCTAAATTATAAATATGTGTAACTTGTAACGAATTTATAAAGTGTGGTAAATAAAATTGATTTGCGAATTATGCGCTATTGTGCTATATTCGCACTTACAAGAGAGGCATACAATAAGAATTTTATTACTAATGATGAAAACCGAAGAAAAATATATGAGGCGAGCCTTGCAGCTTGCGAAGTTGGGGGCAGGCAATGTGTCGCCCAATCCGATGGTTGGGGCTGTGATAGTGCATTACGGCGAAGATGGCGAAGGCCAGATAATAGGCGAGGGCTATCACCGGCACATAGGTGAGGGCCATGCTGAAGTGAATGCTATAGCCTCGGTGAAGCGGAGGAATCTGCTATGCGACAGCACCATTTATGTTACCCTTGAGCCTTGCTCGCACTATGGCAAGACGCCGCCATGCGCCAAACTGATTATCGAGACGGGAATTCCACGCGTGGTTGTGGGGAGCATTGACCCGTTCGCTAAAGTGAGCGGAAGAGGAATCAGCATGCTTCGCGAGGCAGGAGTGGAAGTGGTGACAGGCATGCTTGAGGCAGAGTGCATGGCACTAAACGCAAGGTTCATGACGGCAAACATGCTGCATCGGCCATACGTGCAGCTGAAATGGGCACAAAGCTCCGATGGATTTATCGACGTGAAACGCGGCGCTGATGAAGCGCCATTGCGAATTTCCACGCCATTGACAGGAATGTGGATGCACCGTGAACGCGGAATGGCTGACGCAATATTGGTTGGTGCCGGCACTGTGAGGAGTGACAATCCAAGCCTGACGGTAAGGCAATGGCCATGCTGGAGGCAGCCGCTCAGGGTGGTGGTGACACTAAGCGGAAATTTGCCTGCGGAGAGCAAAATCCTGACAGACGGAGGCGATACATTAATATATAACAGGACCCGCGAAGGGCATGACGGAAAAGTGGAATATGCCAAAATTGCAGACGAAGGACTGCAATGGGTGATGACCGACCTGTACCGCCGAGGGATAACGAGCGTGATGGTGGAAGGCGGGGCAACAGTGGTAAACGAACTGATTGAACATGGACTTTGGGATGAAGCCCGCATAGAAATCGGAAAAAATGTTATAAAAGAGGGTGTGAAAGCACCAATTGTTAAAGGAAAAGAAATAAAGCGTGAGAAACATGGCGAAAACGAGGTGCTGCATATAGTGTCGGGTGTTAAATGCTGGTAAAAAGCGATAGAATAGTGCTTAATGTCTGAAATGTTGGAGCAAATCAGCATTGAAAGATTAATTTTACAGCGCAAAATAAACGCGGAATGAGCGCAAAGCAAAAAAATGGAACAATGCGCAAACAAAACGTAAAAATGCGACTGAATGTGAGATATTCTCAAATTTATTGTAAATTTGCAGTTTCAAACTGAATACAGATGAATAGAAGATTTCCGATATACGTCATGTTGTGCTTATTGATGGCATCGATGATAGTGGCGTGCAATGGAGGTAGCGATGAGCCGACGACAGTGTCGTCGAGCGTAGCCGTTACATCCTTCAAGTTAGGCGAGGACGACAGCGTACTTGCCAATATCGATTCGGTATATTTTACAATCGACCTTGACCGAGGATTGATTTACAATGCTGATTCACTGCCGAAAGGTACGAAGATAACGAAATTGCTAACGAGCCTGACCACACCGACAATGACATCGATAAAATATCATGTGACAGGCGGCCAAGTGATGAAGGACACCACATTCAACTATACAAGTGCTACAACCGACAGCATCGACTTCACGGGAAAAGTGCAGCTGATACTCGTGGCAGAGGATGGAGTGACCACCAAGACCTACGACGTGAAAGTGAATGTGCATAAGATGGAAGCGGATTCGATGTACTGGAACCAGACTTCGAGGCGCGACCTGCCAAGCTATTCATTGTCGTCTGAACAGCAGAAAACTGTGCAGATGGGAAGCAAGGTATATTGCCTTGTGAAAGAGTCAGCAAATTACACAATGTCGGTTTCCGACAACCTATATAGTGGCGAATGGACCAAAACAAAGTTCACATTCCCGTTCACTCCGGTGATTAACTCATTGACGGCAGCTGATGATTATTTGTATATACTTTCAGATGCAGGCGAATTGTACAAGTCGAACGACGGCACAAGCTGGAGCGACTGCGGCACCAAGATGTACACTCTGATTGGAGGGTACGGAAACGAGGTGCTCGGAATAGTGAAGGACGGAACAAGCTACCTGCACGACATATATCCACGTCCGGCAGAATTTACACCTGAACAGGTGGAGGACGGATTCCCCGTAAAAGGAATGTCGCAGATGGTGACGTATTCCTCGATTTGGAATTCCACACCGCAGGCCATGATACTTGGCGGAATTGACGCGTCGGGCAACATGATAGGCGACTCGTGGGGATATGACGGAAAAGAATGGGGACAGATAAGCGATTCACCGATGATTCCGCACGAAGGAATGACACTTTTCCCATATTTCACACATTCCACAGACTACAGATGGGTCGTAACGAAATACAGCGTATGGATAGCAATGGGCGGACGTACATCCGACGGCAAAGTAAGCCGCACGGTTTACATGAGTAAGGATGGCGGTTGGCATTGGGCAAAGGCTGACACATTGGTGCAGCTTCCAAGCTATATGCCGGCATTCGCCGACGCACAGGCAGTGGTGATGAGCACAACGCTGAACGAATCGGGCAACGTGAGCAGCGCAAGTGCATGGCAAACGATGACCGACTCGAAATTGCCAGGATGGTTTGCCGTTGAAAAGTCAGCGTTGACTCGCAGCACTACGGTAGTTACCGAATGGGAATGCCCGTATGTGTATCTGTTCGGCGGAGTGAACGACAGTGGAACGCTCTACAACAATATATGGCGTGGAGTAATCAACAGATTGACATTTAAGCCAATAATCTGATTTCGGTCAGCCGTTATACTTTCGGCGGCCTATTTCCGTTTTTCTATAAAAGGACAAAACGAAAAAATCAATGAAGAAGATATTGGCAATAATGATATTGATGACAGCGCTTGCAACAGGCGCATCGGCACAGGACTACCGCTATGAGGTTGGTGCAATGCTTGGCACAAGCGGCTATCTTGGAGATGTGAACGGCAGCAATGTGATGCGCAATCCAGGGATAAGCGGAGGCTTTTTGTTCCGCTACCTAATTGACCATCGCTGGTCGCTGAAAGCCAACCTGTACACTGCAGGCATCAGCGGCAATTCAGCTGACGAGAAGAACCAGTTCCCCGACGGGGCAACATATAAGTTCAAATCGCAGCTCTATGGAGCCGGAGCGCAGATGGAATTCAACTTCTTCAATTTTGGAGTGGGAGAGACCTACAAGAAGTTGAGCCGAATAAGTCCGTACCTGACACTCGGCCTTGGCCTGACAGTGGCAGGAGGCGACGGAGGCAATTCGGTCGCTGTGAATCTGCCGATGGGAGTGGGCGTGAAATATAAGCTGAAAGAGCGCGTGAATCTTGGATTGGAATTCACAATGCACAAGGTGCTTGGCGACAAGATAGACGGATTAAGCGACCTGTACGGAGTGAAAAGTTCGTTCGGCAAGAACACCGATTGGTATTCGATGATAACATTCTCGGTGACATACGAGTTCAGCAAGCGATGCAGAGTGTGCCATTATGTGGAATAAAAAAGGAATTACATTATAAAGAAATATAATGTCGTTGATAGACAAAATAGACAAAGACCGGCTGCCACGGCACGTGGCGGTGATAATGGACGGTAACGGGCGCTGGGCAAAACAGCGTGGACTTGACCGCTCAGAAGGTCATTCTGAGGGAGTGAGCACCGTAAGACGGATTACGGAGATAGCTTCAGAACTCGGGATTGGCTATTTGACTTTATACACGTTCTCCACTGAGAACTGGAACCGTCCTCAAGAAGAGGTGGATTCACTGATGAACCTGATAGTGGTGGCGATAGAGCGCGAAACGCCTGATTTGATAGCCAACAATGTGAAGTTGACAATGATAGGCGATATGCCAAGAATGCCGGAATATGCCCGTACACGCCTGACGAAGTGCATGAACGACACGGGACACTGCACTGGGCTTACACTTTGCCTCGCTTTGAGCTACTCATCGAGGTGGGAAATAGTGAACGCAGCCAAGAAAATCGCCGAGAAAGTGAAGGCAGGAGATCTGAAGCCTGAAGAAATCAGCGAAGCGGAGGTGACGGCAAACCTGACTACAAACGGGATGCCCGACCCTGACTTGCTAATCCGCACTGCAGGCGACTTGAGAATAAGCAATTTCCTGCTTTGGCAGATAGCATATTCGGAACTGTATTTCACGCCGGTGTACTGGCCGGATTTCACAAAGGACGACTTCTGCCGCGCGATAATCGACTATCAAGGCCGTGAGCGCCGATTCGGGAAGACCAGTGAACAAGTAAGTAAAAAATAAATTGACAATTATAAAAGAAATGCGATATAAGTTCTTCTTAATAGTTTTAATGGCAATTGCTACGCTGACCGCTCCCGGAGCAGCCGCTGACGAGGCCACCGACACAATTTTCAATCCAAAAATAGTATTCACAGGGATGCCGAAGAAGTACGAAATAGCAGGCATCAAAGTCAGCGGAGTGGAAAACTACGAGGACTACATCATAATTGGCTATTCAGGATTATCGGTAGGACAGGTGATAGATATACCTGGCGACGACATCAGCAATGCCGCAAAACGCTTTTGGCATCAGGGACTATTCTCAAAGGTGCAGATAAAGGTGGATAAAATATGCGGTGACAAGGCATGGCTTGAATTCGTGCTGCGCCAACAGCCGAGAATTTCGCAACTGAACTATCTGGGAATGAAGAAGGGCGAGCGCGACGACATTGAACAACGTCTCGGGCTGGTGAAAGGCAATCAGATTACGCCAAATATCGCTGACCGCGCCAAGCAGATAATTCTTAAATATTATGATGGCAAAGGATTCAAGAATGCCGACGTGCAAATCAACCAGAAAGAGGACCTGAGCAACGAGAATGAGGTGATAGTGGACATTGTGGTGAACAAGCACGAAAAAGTAAAAGTTCACAAGATATATATTGAAGGTAATGAGGTGATGACCGACAACGCCATTCAGCGTGCCATGAAGAAAACGAATGAAAAAGGTAAGATCACCAACCTTTTTCGCCAAAAGAAATTCGTCCCGAGCGACTATGAGGCGGATAAAGACCTCATCATCGACAAATATAACGAAAAAGGCTATCGCGACGCGAAAATATTGAGCGACAGCGTTGTAAACTACAGCGACAAGGCTGTGGATGTGTATCTGAAGCTATATGAAGGCAAGAAATATTACATTTCGAGCATAAACTGGGTGGGCAACACCATTTATCCTACTCAAGTCCTGAATAACATTCTCGACATCAAGCCAGGTGACGTTTACAACCAGAAACTTTTGACGAAGCGTACCACGGAAGATGACGATGCTGTGGCGAACTTATATATGAACAACGGCTATCTGTTTTTCCAGTTAGTACCAATCGAAAAGAACATCAAGGGCGACTCAATCGACTTGGATATGCGACTTTACGAAGGTGCGCAGGCCAGAATCAACAAAGTCGTTATCAATGGTAACGACAGGTTGTATGAAAAGGTTGTTCGCCGTGAATTGCGTGTTCGCCCAGGCGATTTGTTCTCAAAAGCCGATTTGATGCGTTCAGCACGTGAAATTGCCCAGACAGAGCATTTTGACCCTGAAAAGATGGATATACGCCCAGAGCCGAATGAGGAAAACGGAACTGTTGACATACTCTTCAATCTGACTTCAAAAGCCAATGATAAAGTTGAGTTCTCAATGGGTTGGGGTCAGACAGGTGTAATCGGAAAATTGGGATTGACATTCAATAACTTCTCAATCAAGAACCTGTTCCATCCGTCAACTTTCAAGGGATTGATACCACAAGGCGAAGGTCAGACATTCAACATATCGGCCCAAACCAATGCTAAGTATTATCAGGCATACAGCGTTTCATTCCTTGACCCGTGGTTCGGCGGCAAACGCCCTAACTCGCTGTCGGTATCAGCATACTATTCACGTCAGACAGGTATTAACTCCTCATACTATAACAGCACATATACGAATTACTATAATAACTACTATAACAACTACTATAACAGCGGTTACGGTTCGGATTACTATCAGAACAGCATTCAGAATGCGTACGACCCGAACAAGTATCTGCAAATGGCAGGCGTTACGGTAGGCTACGGCAAGCGACTGAAATGGCCTGACGACTATTTCACATTGTCGGCAGAATTGACATATCAGTGGTACAACCTGAAGAATTGGGAATACCTCTATTATATGAACAATGGTGTGTCGAACGCAATTGTGCTTGGACTTACACTAGCACGTAACAGTATTGATAACCCTATCTTTACACGTCGAGGCAGCACATTCACACTCAGCTTGAACGTTACACCTCCGGCAAACCTCTTCGGACATAAGAACTGGAAGGCCCTTTCAGAAGCCAACACCACAGAATCGAAGAAGGAAATGTATCGCTGGATAGAATATTGGAAACTCAAGTTTAAGGCCCGCACTTACACTCCACTGATAAATCCTGACGGACAGTACACACTCGTGCTCATGACGCGTGCTGACTTTGGATTGCTCGGCAGCTGGAACAAATATCTGAAATCACCGTTCGAGACATTCTATGTCGGCGGTGATGGAATGAGCGGAAGCTACACAACGGCAACTGAAACCATTGCACTCCGTGGTTACGACAATGGCGTGTTCACTCCTTATGGCAGTGACGGCTACGCTTACACCCGCTTCTGCATGGAACTCCACTTCCCATTCATGCTCCAGACGAGCAGCACCATTTACGGTCTTGCTTTCGTAGAGGGCGGTAATGCGTGGACTTCGGTCGGCAATATGCAGCCGTTCACAATC
Source organism: Muribaculaceae bacterium (assembly GCA_022484565.1). GTDB lineage: Bacteria > Bacteroidota > Bacteroidia > Bacteroidales > Muribaculaceae > JAKVKZ01. The sequence continues at coordinate 25,805 of JAKVKZ010000027.1, read as the reverse complement.
AAGCGTTCTGCTGGTCTCGGTGTCCGCATAATTCTGCCAATGGTCGGCCTTATGGGTATTGACTGGGCGTATGGCTTTGATAAGGTTTACGGAACAAAAGGTGGAAGCCACTTCCACTTTGTACTTGGCCAGGAGTTCTAAACAGTCGGCAGATAAGCTGTTAGATTGATGAATAAATTTTAAAAAAGAGAGTAACAAATAAACTATTTTGATATTTTGGTGTCAGAAATAAAGATTTATTTGAACAGACTATAAAAAATAGATATTATGAAGAAGAGAATATTTTTAGCGGTAGTGCTTATGGCAGCATTCGCTGCAAGCGCATATTCGCAGAAATTCGCACTCGTTGACATGGAGTATGTATTGAAAAATATTCCAGCCTATGAGATGGCAAACGAGCAACTTAACCAAGTGTCGCAGCGTTGGCAGAAAGAAGTCGATGACCTTTCAAAAGACGCTCAGACGATGTACAAGAACTATCAATCGGACATGGTGTTCCTAACCGATGCCCAGAAAAAGAAACGTGAGGAAGAAATCGTAGCAAAAGAAAAGGCTGTGACAGATTTACGCTACAAATATTTCGGCCCGCAGGGCGAACTCTTCAAAAAACGTGAGTCGCTAATCAAGCCGATTCAGGACGACGTGTATGCAGCCGTAAAGAAAGTTAGTGAGGAAAGAGGTTATCAAGTGATTTTTGACCGCGCCTCATCACAAAGCATCATTTTTGCCTCGCCGAAAATCGACGTCAGCAATGAAGTGCTGGAGAAACTGGGATATTCAAAATAAACATAAACTTGCCAGATTATTAATCCAAATTGAAATAATAAAGAAATGATTAAGAAATTATTACTTGCTGCCTTATTGGCAGTGCCGATGTGTCTGTCAGCACAGACCCTTAAATTCGGAACAGTTAACTCACAGGAAATCTTCAGTCTAATGCCCGACAAGACAACAGCGGAAAACACGCTGAAGGGAATTGGTGATAAATATCAGACTGAACTGAAGAATCTTCAGGATGCACTTGAAAAGAAATACAAGGACTTCCAGGCACTTCCTAAAGATACTCCTGATGCCATAAAGCAGAGCAGAATGCAGGAAATGCAGGCTGACCAGCAGAAGATTGAGAATTTTCAACAGACAGCTTCGCAAGACTACCAGAAGCAGCAGCAGACACTTATTGCTCCTATCACTGATAAAATCGGCAAGGCCATACAAGCAGTGGGTGCAGAAGGCGGTTTCACATTCATTTATGACCTATCAGTTCCAGCAATTGTTTACACCGGCACAGGTGCAATTGACGTTACTCCACAGGTGAAGGCTAAACTGGGAATCAGCGCAACTGCTGTGGCTCCAGCTCCACAAGCTGCGGCTCCACAAGCAGCAGCTGCTGCCAAAAAAACCGGCAAGAAGAAATAAGAATCAGAACGGGAAGCCCGTTAGTCATATTAAAGCGTCGCGCACAAATAATGATTTGTCGTGGCGCTTTTTTGTGTGTATGAGTATGTGCTGGCTGACGTTCTGTTAAGTAGTTATAGCGTTTATTGATAATTGAAAACGTTGCCAATTCAAAATAATGTATTAAATTTGTAGCCAGTTAACAAGACAACAAAATAAACAATTTATAAAATGATCAAGAAATTAATTTTGGCTGCACTTTTAGCAGTTCCAATGTGCTTTTCAGCACAAGCTCAGAAATTCGGTACAATAAATTCAACTGAGATTTACAACCTGATGCCGGAGAAGGCAACAGCAGAGGCAACACTCAAGACAGTTTCTGACAAATATCAGCAGGAATATCAGAATCTTCAGACAGAATTTGAGAAGAAATATAAGGATTTCCAGGCACTTGGTGCAGACACTCCTCAAACAATAAAGGACCGCAGAATGCAGGAACTTCAGGAAAATCAGCAGAAAATACAGACATTCCAAGAAACTGCTTCACAAGATATCCAAAAGCAACAGCAGGCACTTCTTGCTCCTATTCAGGACAAAATCAATAAAGCCATCCAAGCTGTAGGTGCTGAAGGCGGATTCACATTCATTTATGACCTTGCTGTACCAGCAGTGGTATTTACAGGCAATGGCGCAACTGATGTAAGTGCTTTGGTGAAAGCTAAGCTCGGAATCAAATAAAAATAGATATAAATCTTTTAAGAGAGTCCCGCCACATTCGACGGGACTTTTTTTGTGCTTACTGCTTTGTCATTTTGCCTTTTAGTATTCGATATATCAAATATATGATTATTTTTGCATAACAAAAAAAAGTAGAATAATGAGCAGAAAACCCACAGTTGCGTTGATTTATGATTTTGACGGCACTTTATCGCCAGCCAATATGCAGGAATACGATTTCATGAAAGCTATCGGCATCGGTGACAAGACCCAGTTTTGGGATGAGGTGTATTCAATGGTCAGCAAGTACGATGCCAGCAATATACTTTGCTACATGAAGCTCATGATTGACAAGGCTAAAGCCGCAAAAGTAAGCATCAAGCGCAGCCAATTCATGGAGTTTGGAAAGAGCATTGAACTTTTCGATGGCGTGCGCGAGTGGTTTGGTACTGTCAACCAACTTGGCGATGAACTTGGAGTTAAGATTGAGCATTACATCAATTCCTCTGGCTTGAAGGAAATGATACAGGGCACTGCAATCGCGCATGAGTTCAAGGAGATTTATGCCTGCTCATTCATGTACGAGGATGGCGTGGCCGTGTGGCCTGCCGTGGCTGTTGACTTCACCGCTAAAACACAGTTCCTGTTTATGATTAATAAAGGCGTTTCCAGCGTAAGTGACAACCGACTGGTCAATAAATATGTTCCCGAGCAGGATCGTCCTGTGCCGTTCAGCCACATGATTTATTTTGGTGATGGGGAGACTGACATTCCATGTATGCGGCTTGTTAAGCAGCTTGGCGGCAATTCAATTGCTGTGTATAAACCTCGTAATACCTCAAAGAAGAAATGTGCCACAGGTCTTGTCGCTGACGGGCGTGTAAACTTTGCTTGCCCGGCCAACTATACTTCCAGCGGAGAAATCATCAAGGTGGTGGAGTCCATCATCAAGCACATAAAATCGAATTACGATTTTCTTCAGATGGAAAAGCGGAATATTCACCGATTTCAGCCTTAGCCGAATGCTATTTTATGCCTGAAATTTTGCAAAATTCTTGGGAAGATGTAAAAATGTGCTTTGAAAATTCTTGGAAAGGTGCAATATTATATAATTCACCTCAAAAGTGCTCAGCTTATTCTGCAAGTATTAGATGTTTTTTGAATTATCCGTTGCATTTATATTGGTGAGCCATGAATTTGTGATGGCTTATTCTTACCAAAAGGATACAATAATTTGAATCGTAATTTGAAATATTAAGTAACATTTTGAGCCAAGGTATTGCGGAATTAGCGAAAAGTTCCTATCTTTGCACCCGTAAAATCAAATGGTGAGTATAGCTCAGTTGGTTAGAGCGTCGGATTGTGGTTCCGAAGGTCGTGGGTTCGAGACCCACTTCTCACCCCACTAAGGAAATCGTCCAAAAGGATGGTTTCTTTTTTTATTGCCAATTTCCTTGGAAAATTTTTTTGGTGTCTGGACACCTAAAGGGCTTGCAATTCTCTGCTGCTCAGATGGGTTATGTGGGTGTTCACGGTGAGGCACTGCACACATGTGCAAGCATTTCTTTTGGCGATTTTTCTCATTCAATCACAGAATAATTGCTTGCTAATATGCAAGCATTCTATTGGAAAAATTATGTAGAACAACGCAATAATTAGGATCTCCAGTTAAATCATTTCAATGAACTCTTTGCGAAATTAGTGACTGCAAGGAGGAATGATTCAAGGAAATTGGAATTATAATGAATTGCAAAATTAGCGGCGGCTAAATTTATGAATTGATGTCAATCTTGTTACCGAGAGAGAACACGGCCTTCAGGTTAATGTCGCGGTCGAACATGATTATATCGGCATCCTTACCTCGCTCGATTGAGCCTTTACGGTCGTAGATACCCATAATCTTTGCCGGTGTGGCTGAAGCCATGCGTGAGGCATCCTCAAGTGGAATTTCAGCCTGCTTGACGCAAGTGCGAATCAAACGGTCCATTGTGGCTATACTTCCAGCCAGTGCTGAACGGTCGGCAAGTTTGCAAACACCATCCTCGATGATAACGCGAGCATCGAATGCGTGCGATGCGGGAGCGTCGGTGACTGCCATGCTATCGGTGACAAGCGCAGTGTGCTCCGCACCTTTGATTTTGTGAATAAGCCGCAGAATAGGCGCTGGCACATGAATACCATCGGCAATAACCTCAACGCTGATACCATCAATCAGGTAGATTGCCTCGATGGTGCCCTCATGCTTGAATTCGCGTACATTGTGGACGCTCGTCATGGCATTGTAAAAATGTGTGGCGTGAGTGAAGCCAGAGGAGTAAGCTGTGCGGACTAAATCGTAGTCGGCTTCAGTGTGTGCGATAGCAGCAAGAATGTTATGTTTAAAGAGATAGCAACCCATGCTGAGCGCGCCATCAAGTTCGGGAGATACGTCCCAACGACGTATGCAAGGGAAATCGGATATTATGCTTGAGTATTCGTCATAATCAGGCTCTTTAATATATTCAGGAATCTGACCGCCAGCTTTTGCAGGGTTCAGATATGGACCTTCAAGATGTAGCCCCATAATTGTGCTTTGCGGCACTTTCATCAGATTTTCACAAGTAGCGGCAGCCTTACGAATCATTGAAGCCGAAGATGCAGCCAGGGTGGGGAAAATGGATGTAGTGCCATGACGCAGATGAGTGTGAACGGCAGTGCGGAATGCCTCAGATGTGCCTTCCATGAAGTCAGCTCCGCCTCCACCATGCACATGCATATCAATGCCACCCGGGATTACAAATAAGCCCGTAGCATCAAAAACAGTAGTATCAGGGAGCAAGTGTGTGGAGTCGTTAATCTCAACTATTTTCTCACCATCGATGATAATAGAACCACCTTTAAGCCATCCTTGCGGAGTAAGAATATTTCCATTAAGAATCTGAGTAAACATCAAAATTGATTTTAGGTCAGTAATAAGTTCATGAAAGACTTAAAAAAATAAAGCTGCGACCCGCAAGTCACAGCTTTAAGAACTTGAGCCACGAGTGGGACTCGAACCCACGACCTTTTCGTTACGAATGAAATGCTCTACCGACTGAGCTATTGTGGCTAATGCCGCCAAAAGAGGCGGCAAAATACGTTCTGAATTAAACAAACACCATGACTTACGTAGATAAGTTTGGGCTTTGCGGGGACAAAGATACTAATAATTTATTGTTTGTTTACTATAAGTCAACTTGATTTTTGCGTTGCCAAGCAATAATTTGGCGATGCAAGGCTTCTGCACAGCTGGCGCAATAGCGGTGACGGTGGTGGTGGAAGAAGAGCTGTAGTAATAGCTACTGCTTGAAGAGCTTGTTTCGGTGGTGATGTCAACAGGCGTAAGAGTCATGTTGATGTCTTCATCGGAAGCAACTCCGTTTTCATCATTAATGATGTTAAGGATATAGTTTAACATACTTGAGAAAACGTATTTATGTGTAGAAGCATTGTAAGTAGCATAGAACGAGTTGATGTTGTCGGTAGTAGTCTTGTCGGCAAAGAATTTATCCTTCTTGGCCGTCTTGACGAGCAGCAGATATTTAGGAGGTTCAATGCCGTTCTCGTTAGAAATAGGCGAGACTGGAATCTCCATTTCGAGCCGGTTGACTACAGAAAGCGACGCTGCATCCTGCTTAAAGCGGTTAACAATTTCCTGAGCAGGGAATTTGAGCGATACCTCGTAGCCGGCAGGAGCCTGCACGATGATGTCGCCGTTAGCAATCATCTGCTTTACGGATGAAGCCACCTCAAGATTGATGTTATTATTAGTGACAACTTCAGGAGCTGCAGTGAGATAACTTTGAGTCTTGTGGTAAACGGTGTCGGTGGAGTCGGTGAGAACCACATATTTGCGATAGTAAGCAATCATTTCGTTGTCGGTGATGTTTACGACACGGCCATTGCCGAAGGAAGTGGTGACATAAATACCAGGGAAATACTTGGCGAAAGCCGCAGGCGTGGCAAACGTCTCAGGGGATGATTTATATTTGCGGTAGAAATCAAGCATAAGAGAGTGGGGCAACTTCACGAAAAATTCGCGGCAGCCATTGTCGTTGAGCGTGTCAACATAAGTGGAGCGCAATCCGAGAGCTGTGGCAGTGTAAGAAGCAGAACCGAGAAGGTCGCTTGCGGAATAATAGCCCGACGGGTCGAAGTCGCTATAGATTGTGGAAGGCAACTGTTTGCTGAGCTTATAGACATTGACGCGCATAGGCACAACAGAATCGCCAGTGTAACCGCCAAGAGGAATACGGAGAGCGAGTTTCAGGGAATCGAGATAACCTTCACCCACGCCGGCAGTGTCGAGAGCATTGGAAGGCATGAACTGGGTGACGAAATCCGCTTTCAGGGAGCCATAATTTGTGGCCTTGATATTGCCGACCAATTGAGTGATGGTCCTTGAGAGGAGTTTGGAGTTGGTGACTGTGGCGCCGGAGACGGTGAAAGAAGAGTCCATCACAACTCCTGCGACAGAATCGGAGATGGAACTGCCGATGTTGTCGTCGCTACAGGAATAAAACCCACAAAGAAGTGCCGTGCTTAGCAGAAAAACAAATATTTTTTTCATAAGCCCTGGTGAAATAAATAGAAAGAGATGCTTTTATAGAGATTTGTAGAAATTCAAATAATCGTCGGTAGAGAACCCGCCTTCCTTGTAAGGAAGGAAAGGAATTCCGGACTTTTCGATGAATTTGGCGACATCAGGATTAAGTTCCTTACACTCCTGAATAACGGCGTCGGAATTAGCTACAGCAAGTTTGTTGACCTCATTGATGGAAAGTTCCTTACCCTTGACGTTACGGAGAGCCTTTGCAAGAATGCCGTCCATGCGCATCTTATCGTAGAAGCGTGCATTGAAAGGCATGGAGAAAGAATCATCGTAGATGGAATAAATCATCTTGGCGTGATTGAAGGTAGGGTCCTCGTGGAAGATATACTTGTTGTAGATAGGAGCGAGAGCCGTGAGCCAGCCGTTGCAATGAATGATGTCGGGTTCCCAACGGAGCTTCTTGACCGTCTCCATGACACCGCGGGCGAAGAAAATGCTTCGTTCATCGTTGTCGGCAGGAGAAGTGGCAGTTTCCAATTCCTTGGTGACATTATGCTGGAAATAATCTTCATTGTAAATGAAATAGACCTGCATACGGGCGGATTGGAGCGTAGCCACCTTGATGATAAGCGGGTGGTCAGTATCGTCGATTATCAGGTTCATACCTGAAAGGCGGATAACTTCATGCAACTGGTTACGCCGTTCGTTGACGAAACCATATTTAGGCATGAAAACCCTAACTTCCAAACCTTTTTCCTGAATACCCTCAGGAAGGCTCCTGCCAGTGTCAGCAAGAACGGAACTGGTGAGATAAGGAGACACAGCCTGATTAATAAACAATACTTTTTCGAGATTCATAATGCAACTTTAAAAGTTATGCAAAGATAGCAAAAATAATTGATTTAGTTGCAATGTGATAGTCTGAATGTATTCGATTTTAAGGAAATAACACGGGATAGAATGAGAATTTAACAAAATGAAGTGAAAAAAATCGGGGTAAAAGAGGCTAAAATAAAGCAAGGCGCGGCACAAAAAAGCACCACGCCCATATAATGCAGATAATGAGAATAAATCTACTTAACCGGAGTGACGGAGAAACCCTGAGCGCGAAGGAGTGCAATCAGACCTTTAGGACCTGGCAGATGACCTGCACCGACAACGATGAAAGTGGGGGCCGCAGGCATAATGGTCTTCAGCTTGGCAACCCAATTGGCATTGCGGCTGAAAATCAATTTATCCATCTCGGCAGGAGTAGAGCCAAGTTCCGGGTCCATCATGATTTTGAACATGCCATCGATGTCCTGATTCATATAATTATCGCTGAGAACGCGTGTGAAACCCTTCATCTTCTCAAAATCCTTAACAGTGCGCGTCAGTTCCTTAGCCTGCTCGGAAATGGAAGCGGAGAAAAGCAGATTAGCCTGCTCGGCAACCGTTTCAAAGCCATTAACGTCCATTCCGGCAGTTTTGGCACGCGACTGAAGCGTGGCATCAAGTTGCTTTGTGGGATCGAAACTGGAGAAAGATTGGGCAGCGATAATCGCCTCCAATTGAGTAGAAACGGCAGCCGGTTTGAGAACCTTCATCATGGAAACACTGACACCCAAAGTGGATTTGATGATACTGTCGAGAGTGTTGTAAACGGCAGGAGTAAGGACCACATCGAGAGTGGAATCCTGAGGAGCCTGCATGAGAGGCATCAGCTGCTGAACCATGCCCTGCATATCCTTCATGTCGATTTCGCCGTAAAGCTGCTTTGTGGACGAAAAAGCATCGTTGAAGCCGGCAATCTTGTCGAGAATTGAAAGCGGTGAAACATGGTCGGTGCCAAACACATAAGAAGGCTTGGCAAGGCCATTGCCGGAAATCTTCCAAAGAAGCTGCGCATTGCAGACGGCGGCAAAAGCCAAAACAGAAAGGATGATGAAACTTATTCTTTTCATTGATTTAGAGTTAATAATGATGGATACAAAGGTAGCAAAAATATCGGTTGGAAAGCGCAAAGACTGCAAATTAAGCATTAAGAGCAGAGGCCGCAGACATTTGACGGCGATAATGAAGCGGGGAACAGCCCTTTAACTTCTTGAAAGTGCGGTGGAAATGAGGCACGTCGTTGAAGCCGACAGACAGGGCAATATCGGCAATGTTGCGGTCGAGCGACTCGCAAATGAGCAGGCAGGCAATGTTGATGCGATGCTCGTTGAGGACATATTGGAACGACTGCGAATAATGCTTCTTAAAGAATGTGCAGAAGGCGGAGCGGTTCATGCATGCCACTGAAGCGACCTCGTCGAGAGAAATGTGACGGGTGTAGTTATCGAGCATGAATTTATAGACGCGCTGGATGATGGACTGAACACGCTCACCACCGAGATTGCCCTCGCCGGAATGGATAATGCGCCAGCAGGAAGAATCGGAAATATCAGCCAAAATGCTTATGAAAGAGGACAGGCGGTGAGAATCATCCTGATTGACCATCTCGAAGAGCGCCCTTTTCACCCTATCGGCATTATCGCCGCGAATTTCGATGGGATGAGAGGCTGAGGAAATGCGGTTGAGGCAATTCTGAAGTTCGGGGAACACGTTAAAGCGTGAACTGATAATGTCGGGGTTGAAAAGGAGAGTGTAAGTTACAACCCTGCCGGCAAAATCGGCGGAAGCGCGGTCGAAAAGCCAATTATGCACAACGCCAGAAGGAATTAGAATGAGTTCGCCTTCGGCAGCCGATTCGGGCACTCCATTGAAAATGTGGATGCCATAGCCACGCTGGATGAAGTCGAGTTCAAGAGAATAGTGACGGTGAGCACCAATAAGAGCATTGTAAGGCAGACGGTCGCAATTAAGCTGGAATGTTTTATCGGCTTCGGGCATAAGATATAAATGATGACAAATATACGACAATAATTTGCAACTATAAGGCAATTTTGAGAGAAAAGTTTGCAATAAATTTGCAGAAAATTAATCAGAGCGAATGGCAGAGATATATTTAGCTTCAAAAAAACGCTACGAGATACTCGACGGACTGCGTGGAGTGGCGGCATTGATAGTGGTGGCATACCACCTGTTTGAGACCTATTCAAAGAGTCCAGCCGAGCAAGTGCTCAACCACGGCTACCTTGCAGTGGACTTCTTCTTTGTGCTGTCGGGCTTCGTGATAGGCTACGCCTACGATGACCGATGGGACAGAATGTCGATGAAGAACTTCTTCAAACGCCGACTGGTGCGACTGCACCCGATGGTGATAATGGGGACGCTTATAGGCGCATTACTTTTCTATTTGGGCGATTGCAGCGAATTTCCACTTGTGAGCAAGACATCGTGGTGGATGATGCTGGCGATGATGCTGCTCGGATTCACGATGATTCCGGCATTGCCTTCGATGGACATAAGAGGCTGGAGCGAAATGAACTCGCTCAACGGGCCGACATGGTCGCTGATGTGGGAATACGTGGCCAACATACTCTATGCAGTGTTCATCCGCCACCTCTCGAAGACGGCATTGATGATATTTGTGGCATTCGCGGCATTTCTGACACTTAATCTCGCACTGAACTGGGATGTGTTCGGCCTGCTCGCACAACGCCATGCGGCATATACGGTGATAGGAGGATGGAGCATAACTCCCGACCAAGCATTCATAGGAATAAGCCGATTGCTGTACCCGTTCTTTATGGGGTTGCTACTGTCGAAACTGCACAAACTGATAAAGGTGAGAGGCGGATTCTGGTGGTGCTCACTGATGGTGGCAATATTGCTGGTAATGCCAAGAATGGGCGGTGAAGGACAAGAATGGATGAATGGACTGTACGAGGCAGTGTGCATACTGGTGCTGTTCCCGATAATCGTGTCGATGGGTGCAGGAAGCAAAGTGAGCGGGCGCTCAGTGCACTTGTGCAAATTCTTCGGACAGATTTCATACCCGCTATATATCACGCATTACCCGCTAATATATATGCAGATTGCATGGGCAAAAGAACATCCCGACGCATCGACAGGCGAGGTAGTGGCACTTTGCATTGGCCTGTACATACTGGCGATAGCTATAGCATACGCCAGCCTGAAACTATATGATTTGCCGGTAAGAGAATGGCTGAAACATCATTGGCTTATGAAAAACAGCAGAAAGGAGACAGTGAAGCAATGAAGATTGACCATGTGGGGTTATATGTGAATGACCTTGAAGGAGCAAGAGACTTCTTTGAAAAATACTTCGGCGGCAAAAGCGGAAGCATGTACCATAACCATGTGACGGGATTGAGTACCTATTTCGTGACATTGGGCGGCGGAACAAGGATTGAACTGATGAATAAGCCTGACGTGACGGCAACCAGCAACGGAATGCACATAGCAATAAATGTGGGCAGTAAAAAGGCCGTGGACGAGAAAACAGCCATGCTGAGAGAGGCTGGATTTGAAGTGCTTGACGGACCGAGAACGACTGGCGACGGATACTATGAAAGTTCGGTGGAAATATTCGAAGAATTAAGGATAGAACTCACAGAATAAAGAAATTCGCAGGATACGGGGAGGGACACAGTGTTTATGTTATGGTTGTCGCAGTATAAGTAAGTGCTCCTTCCCCAACCGGCGATAAAAGAGGTCAGGGCATAGGATGCTCTATTAGGTCGCGCGTCATGCTGCGGACGGTGATGAAAGTGTCGCCGGGGGCCTCGATGAGATTGATGACGATGCGAGTGCCGGCAGTGTCGGACCACTGATAGAAATCCTGTTCCTTGCTGATTTCAGGCTTGACGCCTGTGAAATGGACGATATTATTGATAAGGCCATTGAAAAGGCGGCGGTCGGAAGGATTGCCCTTGCTGATGCAGTGGAAAGTGGTGGCAGAGCCGATGTAACGGCGGTCGCGGAAATAATAGTGATAGAAGATGAAATGATGGAACTCGGTGATGTCGGAATATCCATCCTCGTCGGTAGAGACAGAGCGGGAAAATTGCGGATAATTACGGCGCAAATTAGTGATGACAGAGTTGAGGCGAGTGCCAAACCAGAAATAAAGGTCGCGGGCAATATGGGACGTTTTTCCGACAGGCGGAAGAGGAGGCTCGGGAAGAGCGACGGAATCGGATTGTTGGGATGAATCAGTTTGCTGAATGGAATCAGACTGAATTGATACTGAATCGGGCTGCTGTGAAAGCTGCTCAGGCTGCGGAGATTGCGCGAGGGAAAACTGCAATGCTGCGAGCGCGACAATTATCAGGAAGAAGCACCTCATTTGTCCTCATTGACACCGATGTTATGGGCATTAAACAAGTCGCGGGCATTGCTTATGAATGTATCGAAAGCCGAGCGGGAATCAGCGCGGACAAGGTCGCGACGGGAAGATGGGATAATGACGTAATTCTCACCGCGGGCAGCAGGCTTCTGGACGAAGAACAGCTTATAGGAGGCAGCATCAACCTTAGGCTTGCCATCGATAAACGACAGACGCACCTTAACCATAGAACCGCCACGGGAATTGGAGCCATTCTGGTTGCTGATGAAATTGCCGAGCGAATAGACCAGCAGGACATCCTTGTTATAAGTATCGCTGTGGCGGATTTCCATCGGCTCAACCACGTGCGGGTGACTGCCAATAATGAGGTCAACACCCTTTCTGACGAGAAAATCAGCAAGCTTTTTCTGACTTGGAACAGGCAAAAGCTGATATTCAATGCCCCAATGGAGGCAGACGCAGACGGCCTGCGCACCAGCTGCACGGGCGGCATCAATCTCAGATGAAATACGGGTGCTGTCGATGCGGTTGACGGCGACAGAGAGCGCCGGAATGCCGTTAGTGCCGAAAGTATAGTCGAGGAAGGCAATCTTAGCTCCCTTAATTGTAGCGATGAACGGCGAATGAGCCGAACGGTCGGCATCGTCGAGATAAGTGCCAATGTGCGGAATGCCCAAGGCATCGAGAGTGCGGAGAGTGCGCTCAGCACCGGCATCGCGGCAATCCATGCAGTGATTGTTGGCAGTTAGGAAAAGGTCGAACCCGACCGACTTTAGAGCCTTGGCATAGGAATCAGGGGCGCTGAAATGCGGATAACCCTTGAAAGGAGGTCCGGCAAGCGGACACTCAAGATTGACCACCGAATAATCGGCATCGGCAATGTCGGCAGAGATATAGCGGAAACAATCAGAATAATCGTAGTGAGAGCCGCCACCACAACTCAAAGCAGCCTTGACCTGCGGACCATGCTGCATGGCATCGCCGACAAAGGTCAAATTTATCTCCTGACTTTCACCAAGGAGAGGAAGCAGCGTGAGAAGAAGGATGGAAAGAAAATGCATCAGACTACTGAATATGATTGATTATTTATAAATGGCGTGGGAGGCAGCGAGAAGAGTGTTGTGCATGAGAGAAGCAATGGTCATAGGGCCAACGCCACCCGGCACAGGAGTGATGAAAGAACACTTAGGGGCGACATTGTCGAAATCGACATCGCCACGGAGTTTCCAACCGCTCTTGGTGAGGGTGGAAGGCACGCGGGTGGTGCCAACGTCGATGATTACGGCACCATCCTTAACCATATCAGCAGTGACAAACCCTGGCTTGCCCATAGCTGAAATGATGATGTCGGCACGACGGCAAATATCCTTGAGATTCTTAGTGGCGCTGTGGCAGACGGTGACAGTGGCATTGCCGACATCAGCCTTCTGCATCATAAGCGAGGCAACAGGCTTGCCGACGATATTGCTGCGGCCAAGCACAACGCAATCAGCACCCTTAGTGGTGATATTGTAACGACGGAGCAGCTCGAGGATGCCGAAAGGAGTAGCTGAGACAAAGCAAGGCAGCCCGATGGACATGCGGCCCACATTGATAGGGTGGAAGCCGTCAACATCCTTGTGATAATCGATGGCCTCGATGACCTTCTGCTCAGAAATGTGCTTAGGCAGAGGCAACTGGACGATAAAGCCGTCGACATCATCATCGCGGTTAAGGCGGTCAACACAAGCGAGGAGTTCCTCCTCAGTGACATCGTCCTCGTAGCGGACAAGAGTTGACTTGAAGCCACAAACTTCGCAAGCCTTCACCTTGTTGGCCACATAAGTTTCGCTACCGCCATCGTGCCCTACGAGCACGGCAGCCAAATGAGGGCGCTTTTTGCCTTCGGCAACCATTTTGGCCACTTCAGCGGCAATTTCCTGCTTCAGCGCGGCAGAAACCTTTTTTCCGTCGATAAGTTCCATTAAAATACTTGATATATATATGTTTTTATAAAAATCTTACAGAATCAATGACGCTTCTTCGCTTTCATGGCGCGAGCTGCCTTGAGCGGGTTCTTGATCGTGGCGGCATAATGCATCATTTTGCGCGTCTGGTCGAACTGCTTGAGCAGGCGGTTAACCTCCTGAATGGAAGTGCCGCTACCACCGGCAATGCGCTGGCGGCGAGTGCCATTCAGCACTTCAGGATGCTGACGTTCGTAAGGAGTCATGGAATGGATGATGGCCTCAATGCCCTTGAAGGCATTGTCGTCGATGTCCATATCCTTGATGGCCTTGCCTACGCCTGGAATCATGGAAGCCAAATCCTTAAGGTTACCCATCTTCTTGATTTGGGCAATCTGGCTGAGGAAATCGTTGAAATCGAATTGGTTCTTGGCAATCTTCTTCTGGAGCTTCTTGGCTTCCTCCTCATCGTACTGCTGCTGCATACGGTCGACGAAGGAAACAATGTCGCCCATGCCGAGGATACGGTCGGCCATACCAGCGGGACGGAACGGGTCGATAGCTTCGAGCTTTTCACCAGTACCGACAAACTTGATAGGCTTGTTGACAACTGTGCGAATGGAAAGGGCAGCACCACCACGGGTGTCGCCGTCGAGCTTGGTGAGGACGACGCCATCGAAATCGAGGCGGTCGTTGAATTCCTTGGCAGTGTTGACGGCATCCTGACCAGTCATGGCATCAACGACAAACAAAGTCTCGTTAGGCTTGACAGCATTCTTCAAGTTGGAGATTTCATTCATCATCTGCTCATCAATGGCGAGACGACCGGCAGTATCGATAATAACGAGGTCGAAATTCTTTAGCTTGGCTTCGTCGATGGCGTGCTTGGCAATGGAAACAGGGTCCTTGCTCTCAGGCTCGCTATAGACGGGAACACCAATCTGCTCACCGAGAACCTTCAACTGGTCGATGGCGGCAGGACGGTAAACGTCGCAAGCCACGAGGAGAGGGTTCTTGCCCTTTTCCTGCTTCATCTTGCGAGCAAGTTTGCCGGAGAAAGTAGTCTTACCAGAACCTTGAAGACCCGACATCAGGACAATGGCCGGCTTACCGTTGACATCAAACTCAGCCTGAGTGCCGCCCATGAGTTCAGCAAGCTCATCATGGACCACCTTGACCATAAGTTGGCTAGGCTGGAGGGAATTGATGACGTTCATGCCAAGCGCCTTAGTCTTGACAGTGTCGGTAAACTGTTTAGCGACTTTAAAATTGACATCGGCATCGAGAAGAGCGCGGCGGACATCCTTAAGAGTCTCGGCTACATTAATCTCGGTGATTTTACCTTGTCCTTTAAGAATTTTGAACGAGCGTTCAAGTTTCTCGGTTAAATTTTCAAACATCTGGAAAATATAGTGTAAATAATTATTTTTTAATCAAATGGTTGGTGCGGGTGTCGGGGAAGATGATGGAAGGCTTGAAATGCTTGGCTTCCTCAAAATCCATTATGGCATAGGCCATGATAATGATGGTGTCGCCCGTCTGCACCTTGCGTGCAGCAGCACCGTTAGCGCAAATGACTCCCGAACCGCGGCGACCTGCGATGACGTAAGTGTCGAAGCGTTCGCCATTATTGTTATCGACGATATACACACGTTCACCGGCAATAATGTTGGCGGCGTCCATCAAGTCCTCGTCGATAGTGATGCTGCCAATATAGTTCAGCTCCGCTTCAGTGACGGTGACACGGTGAATTTTCGATTTGATAACCTGTATCTGCATATAGAGTAAAAAAAGTGATAATCTGAACAAAAAAGCCTTGAGGCAAAAAACTATTTGCGGTAAGCAATGTTGTCGATAAGCCTGACATCACCGCAATAGACGGTGATGCAGCCTGAAATTGCAGGCGCATCGTTCCAATCAGCTACCGGCTGCATGGAGAGCGCATCGACAATCTGATAATACTCAACTCGCAAGTCGGGGAAAGCGTTAATGCCGTCGATAACCCATTGCTGAGTTTCGGCAACCGAATGCGAGAGTGCAAAGTTACAACTTTCGCGCAAAATACGGGCAATGTTAGGCGCAATCTTTCGCAAAGCTGGAGAAAGGCGTACGTTGCGGCTGCTTTTGGCGAGACCGTCAGCCTCACGGACAATGGGGCAAGGGACAATCTGTACCTTGAATCCCTCGAGCTTGACCATGGCGCGGATGACGGCAATCTGCTGGAAGTCCTTTTCGCCGAAATAGGCTCTGTCAGGCTCAACCCACGCGAAAAGCTTGCTGACTATCTGGGCAACGCCATTGAAATGCCCCGGTCGCATCTTGCCTTCCATTACTTCGGCAACAGGACCGAGATTGAAGACACGGTTGTCAGGCTCAGGATAAACTTCATCAACGGAGGGCATAAATACGATGTCGGCACCTGCATCACCCAGCAGTTTGGCATCGGCTTCAAGATTGCGCGGATAGGTGAGCAAATCTTGCTTGTTATTGAATTGTGTGGGATTTACGAAAACGCTGACTACAACAACATCGTTTTCCTTTCTGCAACGAACAACGAGCGATTTGTGACCCTCGTGAAGTGCACCCATAGTAGGGACAAGTCCGACAGACTTGCCAACAGCGCGGAATGCTTTCACAGCATCCTGCAAAGCTATAACAGTCTTAACAATTTGCATGATAAAATGAATGTTTTTAAAAACGCTGCAAAATAACAACTTATTTAGGAAATACACAAATTTTCGGTGTACTTTACATGATATTGGCAGCTATTTTGCGTGTCCCAACGCGGGACGGGTGCGTGGGACAGTTTTTGGCTTGCAATTCAGTGAATATCAATGCAATGTTTTGCGGTGTCCCAAAAGTTTTTCACCATATTCTGCACGATGTGAAATTGTGGAATAACACGCCGATTTATAGATAGTTATATAGCGGGACACGCTGCGATGAATTGGGACAGGGTGGGACAGCGGATTTTAGGATGCTAACACGACGATACAATGTGTCAAAGAACTCAGGGCGAAATTAAGGTGAATTGAGGAAGGAAATGCACGAAAATGGGAAAAAATAATGTTTTTGCAAATGTGCTTATTTGCGTGTCCCAGCGCAGGACTTGTGCGTGGGACAGTTTTTGGCTTGCAATTCGGTGAATATCAATGCAATGGTTT
Organism: Muribaculaceae bacterium; assembly: GCA_022484565.1. GTDB lineage: Bacteria > Bacteroidota > Bacteroidia > Bacteroidales > Muribaculaceae > JAKVKZ01. Next base: position 8,780 of record JAKVKZ010000027.1, on the reverse strand, counting down.
GCGGTGTCCCAAAAGTTTTTCACCATATTCTGCACGATGTGAAATTTCAAGATAATACGCTGATTTATAAATAGTTATATAGTGGGACACGATGCGATGAATTGGGACAGGGTGGGACAGCTGATTTCAGGATGTGAACACGGCGATACAATGTGTCAAAGAACTCAGGACGAAATTAAGGTGAATTGAGGATGGAAATGCACGAAAATGGGAGAAAATAATGAGAGATTGATGGGAACACGGAAATTACTTTGTTTGACGGTTTCTTTATTGACGCTATGATGACGGAAATTTTTCTATTTTTTGGCTTTAAACGTAGATTATGCTAGATTACCTAAAATTTGCCAAGCAGATTACCTCAAATTTGCCAAGTGATTTACCTAAAATTTGCCAAGCAAAATGCCTCAAATTTGCCAAACGACTTGTGTAATTAATTAATTATATGTATTTTTGCAAAATAATTGATAAAGCATAATTTTGATGGAATATTTAAGAAGAATGGCGGATGTGCTTCTTGCAGAACATCTCGAGGCTTTCGGAGCTACGCTCATCGAAGGTCCTAAATGGTGTGGCAAAACCACTACTGCTGAACAGAAAGCCGCAAGTGTGCTAAAACTCCAAGACCCAGATACCCGTGCCGCTTCTTTGGCTACAGCTGCAACAAAACCTTCTCTTCTTCTGAAAGGTGACACGCCAAGACTTATTGACGAGTGGCAGGATGCTCCAGTGTTATGGGATGCAGTAAGAACAATGGTGGATAATCGACAGGATGTAGGTCAATTCATTCTTACTGGCTCAAACTCTGTGGACAAAAGTAAAATATTCCATTCGGGTACAGGACGCATTTCACGTATGAAAATGTATCCAATGAGCCTTTATGAATCGTTAGAGTCAACTGGTGAGGTTTCATTGAAAGAATTGTTTGACAATCCAAAATACTATATTGATGGAAAAATATCCAGAATGAGTGTGGAAGATTTGATATTTGCTGCCTGCCGTGGTGGATGGCCTGCCTCATTGAAAAGAAAAACGAAGCAGGCAAAACTGCTGATTGCGAAAGAATATATTGACAGCATCTGTATTTCCGACATTTCACGTGTGGACAACATTCAACGTGACCCTGACCTAATGAGGCTGATTTTACGCACTTACGCGCGCAATATTTCCACTCTTGCACTTAAATCAACAATGCTCAAGGATGTCAAGTCGAATTTTGAGAGCTGCTCCGATACTACTTTAGATAGCTATCTATTGGCTCTGAAAAGGCTTTTTGTCATTGAGGATGTAGATGCTTGGTGCCCGGCGGTTCGCTCAGCAACCGTAATTCGCAAAACGCCAAAACGAGATTTCATTGACCCATCCATTGCTGTGGCCGCCCTTGGCTTGTCGCCTAATAGTCTGGAAATGGATTTGAGAACTTTCGGCTTCCTATTTGAATGCATGTGTGTGAGAGATTTCCGCGCATATTCCCAATCCATAGGCAGCCATATCGAATATTATCACGATAGGTACGGACTGGAGGCTGACCTTGTTCTGCATCTTAATGATGGCAGATATGCTTTGATTGAATGCAAACTCGGAAGTGCCGAAATAGAAATGGCTGCCAGCCATTTGCTGGAATTAAAGAATCTAATTAAAGAATACAATAAGAAAGAGAAACAACTATTAATCCGCGAGCCGGATTTGCTTATTGTCGTCACTGGCGGTCAATTGGCATATACTCGTGATGATGGCGTTAAAATCATTCCTTTAGGATGCCTTAAGGATTAACGCCACAAGTTATTTTTATTTTTGCATTAATTACCTTCTTTCAGGAATAATTTCTTGACTGTGCCATTGCTGAGCTTCAGGATGTTCAGGCCGGGCTGAGGATGGGACAATTTTTGGCCATTTAGATTGTAAATTGCAATGACGGTGGCGTTCTCATCGGCAGAAATGGGAGCTACTGAGGTGGCATTTGAGCCAGCATAGTCCTGCTTTGTGCCATCGGCATCAATTGACTTCACATTCCATTTTTTCGCTTTTGCCGCTGCCACTTGCGACTTGGTGCAGACATTATTGTCGGATACAGTGCTGATGACTGTCAGTGTGCCGGCAGATTTGCTACTTCTGTCGAAGAGCGACGAAACGAGCTTGTCCATTTTTTCACCAAGTATTGAATTGTGGAAGCACGATAGTAATTTGAGAGAGGAGCAGCCACTCACGTCGAGGTCAGTCAGGACGTTATTGGCGCAATATAGCTCTGTCAGTGACGTGCAATTGCTTACATTGAGCGAATCAAGTTTGTTGCCGTAGCAGTTGATCATTTCCAAGGCAGTGCAATTGCTCACATTTAGCGAGGTGAGGCCGCAATTGCTGCAATCAAGCGAATTGAGGACAGGGTAATTGCTCACATCGAGTGCTGTAAATTTGTTATCGTAGCACCATAGTTGTGTCAGCTTAGCGATGTTGCCCAATTTAATGGTTTGCAGCCTGTTGCTAGAGCAGTAAAGCACCTCCAAGGCAGTGACATTGCTCACATCGAGCGAATCAAGGCTGTTGTCGGAGCAGAAAAGTTGAGTCAATGTGGTGCAATTGTTCACGTTGAGTGATGTGAGTTTGTTGCGGGTGCAGACGAACCAATTCAGTGCGGTGCAATTGTCCACGTTGAGCGATGTGATGCTGTCGTTGGAGCAGAGAAGAATATTCAGAAGGGCGCAATTGCTAACGTCGAGAGCAGTAAGGCAGTTGTTGGAGCAGTCAAGTTCAGTCAGCGCGGTGCAATTGCTTATGTTGAGTGATTTCAGGCTGTTGATGGAGCAGTTAAGTTTAGTCAGCTTTGTGCAATTGCCAACGAAGAGTGCGGGAAGTTGGTTATTGTAACAGTAAAGCACGGTCAGCTTGGTGCAATTGCTCACATCGAGCGAATCCAGCTTGTTGCTGCTACAGTAAAGCGAGGTAAGCGCAGTGTTCTTGGAGACGTCGAGATTGCTGATTTTGTTGTCTTGGCAATTAAGCGAAGTCAGAGAGGTGCAATTGCTAACGTCGAGCGATGTGATTTTTTCGGTGTTGCAATTGAATTCTGTGACGTTGCCAGTGATGGTGACAGTGTCGGATTTGAGTTTGTAATTATATCCGCTAAGCTCGGCACCGCTGACGGTGTAACTTCCATCGGCGATGATGTCAAGATAGATTAATCCGCCTATGGCCTTTGAAGTGGTCAGGGTGATTACGTTTGCCGCCTGTGCGCTCATGCTCAGCATCAGTGCAATTATGGCGAAAATAGCTTTGATGTTTTTTTGATTCATTTCAAGTATATTTTTAAATTACAAATTTTTGATGCGAACATGAATATTATATTGATTACCACCGCCCCCGTGTGGAAGGACGTTTGCATGTTGATTACTTTCGCCCCGTGGCGGAGGGCGGATACACGTATCCGCCCTTATATTAATTTTATTCTTTCAGGAAAAATTTCTTTACTGTGCCATTGCTGAGTTTCAGGATGTTCAGGCCGGGTTGAGGATGGGACAATTTCTGGCCATTCAGATTATAAATGGCAATGACGGTGGCGTTCTCATCGGCGGAAATGGGCGCTACTGAGGTGGCATCCGAGCCGGCAAAGTCGATGAACTCGCCTTGGGCATTAATGGACTTCACATTCCAATATTTTGCCTTAGCAGCCGTCACTTGGGCGGTGGTGCATACATTTGTGGCATTGTCGGTGCTGACCACAACAAATGTGCCTGCCGTATTGCCGGTGCGGTCAACAAGGGTTGAGATCAGTGCGTCCATCTGCTCCCCCTTTATCAAGTTTCTGTAGCATTCAAGATTTAACAGGTCGGTGCAGTTGCTCACGTCGAGCTTTGTGAGCTTATTGTTGTCGCAGCCGAGAAAAGTCAGCGCGGTGTTGTTGCTAACGTCGATGTTTTTCAAATTGTTCTCGCCGAAATACAGTCGCGTCAGTGCGGTGTTGTTGCTCACGTCGAGCGAATCCAGCAAGTTTGTGCGTAATGATAAAATTTTCAGTTTGGTGTTGTTGCTCACGTCGAGTTTAGTGAGGCGGTTCCTGTAGCAGTAAAGGCCTGTCAGTGCGGTGTTGTTGCTCACATTGAGTGAATCCAGCTTGTTGTTGCCGCAGAAAAGCGTTTTGAGAGCAGAGTTGTTGCTGACATCGAGCACGGTCAGATTGTTGTCGTAGCATAACAAGTCAGTCATCTTGGAGCATTTGCTAACATCGAGCTTTGAGAGTCCGTTATCGTAGCAGTTGCATGTTGTGAGAGCGGTGTTATTGCGCAGGTCGAGAGAGGTCAAGCGATTTAAGTTGCAATTTAGCCTTGTCAGATTAGGGCAATTGCTCAGGTCGAGTTTAGTGAGGCTGTTGTTGTCGCAATTCAGTTTTGTAAGAGCAGGGCAATTGCTCACATCGAGCTTTGTTAGGCAGTTTTGGTAGCAGAGAAGAGAGCTAAGCACAGAGTCACGGCTCACATCAAGTGCTTTCAGGCTGTCGCTGCTGCAATCGAGAAATGAGATGTCGCCCGTGATGCTCACGGTGTCGGAAGTAAGTGTGTAATCGCTGCCGTTTGAATCGTAGGTGCCGGTAGCACCACTGATTGTGTAGCTGCCACTGGGTATAAATCTAAGAAATATTGTGCTGTTGGTACTTCTCAATGTAATCATGGTGATTACGTTAGCTGCCTGTGCGCTCATGCCCATCATCAGTGCAATAATTGCGAACAGGATTTTAATGGATTTTTTTCTCATAATAAATGTTTTGTTTTTGTTTGATATTATTTGTTCTGAAATTGTTTTCGTTATTGATTCGATTTGTGTGGGATACATGGTTTTTTTAAATTACCACCGCCCCGTGAGGGAGGGTAGAAAAAAAGAATGGTCCTTACCTTGATAGGGACAAATATATTGGAAAATAATCAGTTGTCCAAAAAAATGTGAAATTATTTCAGCTAAATAGCGAAAAAACGAGGGAATAAGTGATAGGAAGGCATGGAATCAGGAAATCGCCGAACTGGAAAAGGGGCAAAATCATTTTGGTGAGCTGGTGGAGCCATCATCTGGAGAATCCTGAACATTCTGCCGAGCAAGAGATTTGCGGTAAGCGACCATGCGCTTGTGGAAGGCAAGGCGGCGTGCAGCTTCCTTTTTGGCCTTTTGGCGCAAGTAATCGTCGTATTTGCTTTCTAAATAGTTATCAGCCATGATGGAATGAGAAATGATGGGACAAAGATATAAAAAAGTCAGGAGAAAAAAGAATGAAGTAAAAATGAAACTGAAGTTGGCGGAATGGAAAGAAAGGCGTATATTTGTGAGCAATAATGAGATAAAAAGAAAAAAATGATAAAGAAAATGATGGCAATGTGCGCAATGACGATGATGCTTGGTTCATGCCAAACGGGCGAGAAAGCGCTGACGATGCTTGTGGGGACATATACCGACACGGGCAGTGAAGGAGTGCTGGCATACAGCTTCGACCAGACTACAGGAGAAGCGGAAAAGTTGGGAAGCGTGAAGGTGAGCAATCCGTCGTACTTGACGATAAGCAATGACGGGAAGCACTTTTACAGCGTGAGCGAGAATGCGGAGGAAAGCGCTAAAGTGAACTCGTTCAGCCTTGGCGATGACGGAAAGATGAGCCTGCTGAACAGCGTGGAGGCAAAAGGAGGCGACCCGTGCTACATAACGTGCAACGAAAAATGGGTGTTCGCAGCCAACTATTCGGGCGGCAGCATAGCAGCTTTCGCAATAAAGAAAGACGGCAGGGTGGGAACGGCATCGCAACTGGTGAAATTCGACAGCAGCGGCCCTGACACTGCCCGACAGAAGACTGCGCACCTGCATTGCGTGAGGATAACGCCCGACGGGAAATATCTGTTTGCCGACGACCTTGGAGGCGACTGCATCTACCGATTCAAAATCGTTGACGGCGAGAAGCCGTTGACAGCGATGGAGCCGAAGGCTGTGAAACTGGCGGCAGGATGCGGACCGCGACACCTTGAATTCGCGCCCGACGGCAAGCACGCTTACCTTGTGACAGAACTGAGCGGAGAGGTGATGACATTCAACTATGAAGCCGCGAAAGGCGAGTTGACGCAGATACAGACGGTGAGTACCGACAGCGTTGACGGCCGTGGAAGCGCGGACATACACATAAGCCCTGACGGGAAATACCTATATGCAAGCAATCGGCTAAAAGCCGACGGAATATCGATATTCGCCATAGGAAATGACGGAAAAATAGTGAAAACAGGCTACCAACTGACTGGAACGCATCCGAGAAACTTCGCAATAACGCCGAACGGGAAATACCTGCTCGTGGCATGCCGCGACAGCAACATGATTCAGGTGCTGGCACGCGACGAGAAAACGGGACTGCTCAGCGACACAGGGAAAAACATAGAGCTGAAGAAGCCTGTGTGCGTGAAATTCAAGTAGCGGCAGGCGGGCTACCACTGAGGATTAAGGAGGAAATCGGCGATGTTGGCATGGCGGACACCGTTGATGTTGTCGTGCCAAAAAGAGTCCATAGTGACTACATATTTCGGGAAATTATCATCAATTTCAAGCAGAGGAGAAAATTCACGCTTCACGACGGAATCATCACTAAGGAGGTAAGCGACTTGCAGATAAATTTTTTCGGAGCGCCGCTCAGCTACAAAATCAACTTCGCGAGTGCCGAATTTCCCGACAAAAACCTGATAGCCACGGCGTACGAGTTCGAGATAAACAATATTTTCAAGCACGCCAGAAATGTTGCTGTCGTGATAGCCATTAAGAGCATAAGGCAGGGCATGGTCGCTCAAAAAGTATTTTTCATTGGCTTTCAGAATCTCTTTGCCTCGAATGTCGTAGCGGTTGACGCGCCGAATGATGAATGAACTTTCGAGGTAAGAAAGATAGTTGTAAATAGTCTCGATGTTGACGCTGCTGTGCTGGCTTTTGAAATATTTTGAAATATTTGAGGCAGAAAGATAATTGCCTACGTTTTCGAAAACATAACGAACAAGACGATTGAGCAAATCGATGTTGCGCACATTGTTACGCTGGATGGTGTCACGGAGAATCACTGAGGCGTAAATGTCAGAAATGAGTTTATACGCCGAATCAGTGTCGTAATTTATAACATGGATTCCAGGGAAACCGCCAAGACGCAGGAACTTCTTGAAGGATTCCTGTAAATCACACTTTGGGTGTGCGAAATCAAGATACTCACCAAAAGATAAAGTCTCCACATTGATTGACACGTAGCGTCCAGCAATCAGCGTGGCCAATTCAGAGGAGAGAAGACGGGAATTAGAGCCTGTGATATAAATGTCGCAATCGAAGTCGACCATGAATGAGTTAACTGCCTTTTCCCATTGAGAAACGTCCTGAATTTCATCGAGAAGGATGTAGGTCTTCTTATCCGATTTCATGTTGATGACCTTTTGATAAAGGGCGTCGGCAGTGGAAATTGAAGCATTGGCAAAACTCTCAAAGTTGATATAGATGATTTGCGAAATGTCAACTCCGCGGGAGAGCAATTCATCACGGAGCATCAGCAACAGCATGGATTTGCCACTTCTGCGAATACCTGAAATGACCTTTATAACTGGATGGTCGATAAAAGGACGTATTTTTTCAATATATAATGGACGTGGTATCATTTTATTATGGTTTTATCATGCCACAAAGATAAGAGTTTTTTCGGTTATAACCATAAAAACTGCTCAAAATTGAATAAATTATCGGTTATAACCGTAAAAAGTGCCCAAAAGTATGAAGTTTTATAGGTTATAACCGATAAAAATCACGAAATTTTGGGATTACATTCCAAAAAAGTGCTATAAAAGGAAAGTTTTGGGAATGAAATCCAAAAAAATCGGACTTGAACGGATTGGAAAAAGCTGGCGAGGAGCGGCAGACCTTACTTTTCAGGGACGAAATACACGTGGGGAACAATCGGAACACGGGTGCAGCCCTGAAAACCCGAAGCGATGATGCGGTTGTAGAAATCAACACCGTTACTGTCGGAGCGCGGTGAAGCGGTGACATAAATGTCGGTGAAAGGATAGAGCGACTTGATGTGCTTTTTCAATTCCTCGATGGTTGGAGCGCGAAGGAGCTTGCTATACTGCTCGTAAGTGTAATCAGTGAAGACGGAATTCTTGCCTATGCCACGGTTGTCGAGCAAATAGCCGTCGGCGAGCTGCGTGGGCTTGGCAAGTTCGCCTTTGTAATAAATGTCGCCCGGAGCGGGATAATTCATGACTTCGGTGCGGTTGTCGTTCATTGTGACAGGGACAAAATCGGAATAATCGGCATCGGTGCGATAGATGACGGCAGGATTAAGCGCCTGTGCGCCGCCAACTATGGAAGGCTCGATGTGAGTGGCCTCAGAAACCACGACAAAAGGATTGTCGGCCTTGCGATGAGTGCCGCAGGCGGAAAGAAGGAGGGCGGCAACGGAAATTACGATTAAAGAAAGATATTTCATAAAAAAACGAGTTATTTGAAGAGTGAAAAAAACCGGATAACAGTTGAACTGCGTAAAGTTACAACTATTATCCGACAAATTATGAATGACGGCTAAAAAATGTGCCGACAGGAATGACTACCTTTTGACGAACCGCTGAACGGTGATGCCCGCAGAGGTGGCGACACGGACAATGTAAGTGCCTGCAGGAAGCGAGGCAACATTGAGGGTGACGCTGCTCTGATTGCTAACGGGCTTGCTGAGAACAAGAGCGCCTGTGACGGAATAGGCCTTGATGCCAAGGATTGCGCTCGCATTTTCAATTGTCACT
>JAKVKZ010000026.1 GCA_022484565.1 Muribaculaceae bacterium | reverse complement strand
CTTAGTTGATTTGTTAGCCTTTACTGCCATTGCGATAAAAAATCCTTTGCATCGTTAAGGCAAAGTTACTGCATTTTTCTTTGAAAATACAAGAAGGAGGGGAAAAGTTATGAAAAAATTATCGGGAGGAGATGGGGGAGGGGGAAACGGCAATATCGGAAGGTCAATTTTCCATCCAATTCAAATTATCGGATATGATTAATTCCTCCTTTTCCAGCAAATGAGTGGTAGTCATCGGGATAGTGGTGTAATTCAAGCCGTATTTGGCCGATAGATTCTTAACATCATCACAATTATCGTAGGTCATAGTGTAATGCCCTGCAATTGAGGAAACAAGACGGAATAATTCCTAAATTATACAGTCTTTTCCGGCAACGGTGTAAGGAGGGGCAATAAAGAAACTGTAATTTGCCAACTTCACAGAAGTTGGCAAATTACACTCGCGATACGAATTCTTAATATCTTTAATAATATTGCATTATATAGATGGGGAATACATGAGTTTAGATTATTGCTACATTATAGCAATGAAGTTGTGAGGTAGTTTTCTTTTGAAAGGAATACAATTATTTCACATCATTAAAAGATGCAATAGTACGATGAGCATATCCCGTTTTTCTAATTTCATTATATCGCCCTGAAAACAAATAATTTTGTTTAATTACGAAAGTATATCCATAATCAACAACGCTACCATTATAACCAGCCTTTTTCAAAAGCAATATTCCCCCAAGCATCATCAATCTTGTACCAACAATATAGACAAGATCATATTGATTTAAATTAATGTATATTTTATTTTTCGGTTTTGGAAAAGTCCCATGTAAAAAGAAGTTCCTACTATCTAAACAATACTTTTCTTCATCATTTAGTTCTATTCCGAGAATTCGAAATGGATCTTCTAATTTTAGAGCATTAGGTAGTTGGTTTATTTGTCCTATTTTCGACATTAATTTATCATAAATAGCTTTATCCACCTTTCCTTTAATTTTCTTTAATCCCTTCTTTAATTCATATTTAAGTTGGCTTGCGATATTTTTGTCTTTAATAAGCAAACATGGCTCATTTTCATTTTTAATTCCCATTTGTTCAGCAATAGTTTCTAAAGCTACTGCAGCAATACTACCTCTTGTTATACCTTTGGCTACACCAGCTTGTGTTATCAATAAGCATGCACGCCTTAAGGGTTCTTTTTGATATAGTAAATTAACTAAGTTCCCAAAGATATTAGCTGGTAAGCGAAGTTTTTCTTCAAAGTCATCTTTATAAAATCCATTATCAATTAGTGGACAATTAGAAATCATTACATCATCATTATTTGTATATTCTAAAATAAAATCTTTATCCTTCAACAAAGAAATGAGATAGCCAGAACTCCCTAGAAAACTTCCTGTTATTAGTGCATAAGCAGCAATTACCGCATCTCTAACATTTAAAAACTCGTCATGATGTAATATTTTTTGAGACTTTAGAACAAATAATAATTTATTACCTGAAACAGGTAGCTCATAAAAACAGAACTGCATGCCAAATAATTCAAATGAAAGCAGATTTTTAGCTTGACTATTTTGATCAGAATTTGAAGTCATTTCTAGTTTGATTCCGCTCGTATAAATAGATATTGCTTTATCTTTATTAACAAGATTATAAATGGCATATTTTCCTTCTTGCCAATGAATCCCTTTCAAATTATTATCTGTTTGAAATGAAGAATATTCCACATTAGCTCTAATGGGATTATTATTATCAATACTAATATTAAATCCAACAATATTTTTCCACATAAATAATAATTTTGTTCCCATTGGTTCTAATAACCAAACTGGACTGTCAAAAAAACTATTCATATTGAACTTTTCAAAAATATTTAGCGGAATAATGAAATCAATCTGAACATTTCCATTTTCAAGAAAACGCATCTTGGCATCGAATACCGCACTCTGTTGTGGTATCGATAATTTCCAAATTATATCATTCTTCTCAAAAATTGAGAATAGTTGTATCATGGCTTCATCTTCTTTAAATATAGAATTGCTATTTAGCTGCATATAATATTTATTTATTATTCCAAATTAGTACTTGATAATCATTGAATGTTTGAGTGATTGCATAAATTATCGTACATAGCCTTATATCGAATGGCAATAATCGGGAAGTTTGGATGATGAGTAATTAGATTATGTCTGTTTTTTATATTATTAGATTGTTCCTTAGTAAAATCAAATTTAATATTTCCAGAAACTATAGAATTTATATTTAAAATAGCGATATCTACTTTAGATATATCGGATTGCAAAAATTCATAAATTGACGCATTAAATAATGGAATTTGAGATATGACTAAACTTGTATAATCAAATGGCAGAATTTTATCCTTTATAGCTGTTGACATATTTATGGTAGACAAGCACTGATTAAGTAATGAATTTCCTTCTGCTAAATGCAAAAGATAATTCATTGAATTATCCATTCCATCTAATTTCTTAATTTTCTCCCTTACTTCAACAACGTTGAAAATTTGATAGCCAATCAATAGTGTCACAGAAATGCCAATAAAAGTAGCTATAATGCCAATAAATGTGTCATTATTAAAAGTTGAATTCGGCACCACCTTAAAGAGGGAAAAACCTAACGAGATTATTGCAATAATTATTGCGATAAAATTTAACCAATTTATTTTTCTCATTTTCATGCCTTTATTTGTTTTCATTCCATAGGTTTTATCATTGATTCGATGAAGTTGATTTCATCTTCTGATAAATTGTATTTCTTGTATAATTGTTTATCTATATCAGATATAGATTTACTCCAATCAATATCAGATTCTATTGTGAAGTTCTGAAGTGGTACATACTTCCAAACAGATTTTTTATTATCTTGCGTAACTTTTAATATATCTAACAGTGTCCTTGCAAATTTAGTTTTTAAATAATTTAATAAAGCATCTGCTTCATAACGATTCTGGAAATTACCAATGCTAATAAAGGTTTGAGTATGACCAATAGCGGGTTCACCTACAACTGGATTAGTTAAGACTTCACCTAATGTTCCTGCTCCATTTGATTTAGGGAGGAACACTTTAAAAGAATTAAGATTATCATGACTTTTTATATACTCTTTTTTTATCCATTTAATAACCCTATTATTGTCTATTCTACCATAAATACCAATATATTCATCTGAAAGCCTTGTATCTATAAATACTTCTGGTAGCTTCTCAAATATATTAGATGTTATATCATAAAGATGCCCTTTGCTCAATCTATCCTTGACCCAAGGATTGCTTTCATGAAGTTTGGAACTAAATTTATAGCTCTCAGGAGCATATACGAACTCACTTAAAAAAGATGAACTTATTTTCAATACCTTTTCTAATATAGAATTCAACTCTGAATAAGTTGTATAATTCCCAATTTTCCCAAAATTTAACTTTGCATCCCTATAAGTAACAACGACACCACCTTTAATATCAACATTAGGAAACACAAACGAGCTATTTGCCCAATCACTTATAATTTTGAAATGTTCATCATGTAGAACTTTGTGATTCCATTCTTTTGGGGTTTTCCCTGCATTAAATAAAAATCTTGCTGGTGTAATAAATGTAACTTTATCAGATAAATGAAAAGCAACATCCATAAATAAATAATATATTGGATTATCACTAGTCCCTTGTTTAATTTCTTGATACGGTGGATTTCCAATAATAGCATCAAATTTCATATCTGTCAATTTCTTTATTATCGTTTCGTTTTTAGTATTATCAATTAAATCATAAGAAGTGAAGTCGGAGAATACGTTTTTTATTGGCATTCCAAGAAGAGAATAAACCTTATGGGTAAATTCATAAGTAATGGTTGATGTTGGAATGGCATAAATATTTTTCTTTATTTTATCTCCAAACTTACTATAAATTGCCCGAGTAAATTCTCCTTGCTTTGAAGCAATATCAAGAATTTTTGTATTTTCGTTTATATCTTCTTCCGGTAATACATCCACCATTTCTTTTGCAACTTTCATTGGCGTTACAATTTCGGATGAAGAAAGACGACCGAACTTTTTCATTGCTACTTCTACACGTTCATCAGGTTGCAATGAAGTGTCTTTCATTAATGTGTTCAAGTTCTGAATTTTATAATCCAATTTGCTCAAGATGAAAGGATTAATTTTTTGCTGAATGATTTTTAATATGCTAACTTTTAGACCTACATTATTGGCTAAACGCTTGTTATTATCATTCTCGTCAATCACGCTGATTATTTCTTCCAATGATTTTACATTTGAATCAGTGAGAAAGGCAAAGAACAGAATTTGCGCATAATAAGTAGCCAACTTTTTATCTAACGTCTCTTCTTCCCTATTATTCGTTTTGTCGTTTCCTGTTTGGTTTCCTTTTCCGTCATCGGTAATAGCGCCACCATTTTCTCCACTATCTTCCGGCGTTTCCATATCATCACCTTCGCCTGTAACAGCTTTAACATCAATACCTTTTGGCGAATCAATAGGCCTCAACCCTTCTATCTCTTTCAGAATGGCTTCATCTTTCAGCAATAACATATCAACAGGTATGTCTGTCGCTTCATCCATTACACTTTTTTCTGCCGAGTATTCGCGAACTGCATCAAGAATATCTTCAGGAACAACCTCTTTCAACTTGTTTTTGTTCAATAGTATAATAGGAGAAATGCGGAGTTCATCCTTTATACGTTCTTCCAATTTTGAGTTGCCGTTCTTATCCACATTTACGTTGTATATCTGCGATTTCTGCTCCTGCAAATGAAACATTCGATTTGGATTGAAGTCAACCAAAAGCGTTTGAGGTTTCATGTTGTATTTAATGACATCGCCTTTATCATCCTTATATTTGCGGATGTATTGGTTTTGCAGTCTAAATATTGCTTGGTCATATTCTTGCGGTGATGCGGTGTCTTTCAGATAGATCATTGTGTCCCATTGTTCAACAGTACTTCCAGTCAACATTCTATTTACAGTGAGCGTAAGAGTCTTTTTGTCGTTTGATTCACAATCATTTATTTTATCCTTTACCGCTGTTATCTCTTTATAGGTGCGCTCATCATCTACTCCAGCAATATTAATAATTTCATAGTCCTTCAGATTACGGAATTTGTCTTTATTGTCGGTTATCAGAGTTTCCAAGGCATCACATGAAGCACGATAAGGCAAAACGCAAACAATATGACGGCACATCTTGCCTTCTTTGATTTTATCATAGTCCAAGAAACCAAGAACATTCTCATCACTCTTTGAACCGTCGATCACTTCCAATAATTCTAAAACTTCTTGTTCGTTTAAAAATTTCTTGTGCCTATGTTCTGAAGAATTATCTTTTGTAATGGATTGAGGACTAAACAGTTCAGAGAAAGCGTAAGTTGTACCATTTTTCTTTAATTCTTCCATTTTTTTGATGGAAGACTCATTAGGATTAAAGGCAAAGCGCACCATTTGCGGAAAACCATAATAAGGGTTATCCCATTCTTTTACGTCATCTTCAAGCAGATGTTTTTTGTTCCAATCTTCTTGGTCTTTTACTATATCCGTAAATTGATAAAATGCAATAATATCATCTTTGGTAAATTCATCTCCCATCAAAATGCGATAAGGAGTACCTGACAAATGCAAACGGACTTTTGATTTTAATGTTTTGAGCGTTTCATTATTATCATATTCATCAGCAGAGTCAACATCATCAAGTTCTTTTCTCAATTGAGCTGCCGTTACTCTCAATACCTTCCCATATTCAGAGGCACGTGCTCCATAGTGACTTTCATCGACAATCAATAAATCAAATTCGTTTTCAAATATTTGTTTATGCTTTGCTTTAATGTCACTACCCATCAAGTCCTGTAAAGTAAGGAATACAACAACCTTATTAGTCTTTAGTTTGTCGGATAGGGCATTTTCATCAGCTAACAAAGAATCGCTATCCATAAAGACATAATCTTTGAATCTGACGTGGCTTTCTACTGTACGCTTCCATTCTTGTTTTACATCGGCTTTTGCTGAAACGACAACCACAAGATTTGCTCCTTTACCGTCGTTCATCTCAGTAGCACAGCACATGGATGTAAAAGATTTGCCGAAGCGCATAACAGCGTACATAAGCAAATTGCTACGTCCAGCTTTAACTGCCTTATTAAAGTTATCTATAACCTTATCCTGATTTGGACGAGGTTCATAATTGTCTACACGTTCATAAGTGTAGGTTATCGGAATAGGGCTATTATCAAATAAATAAAATTGATATTTATTGGTGTGAGCTTCAAAGGCAATCTTTATATCAGCCAAAGCGTCCTTTATATCTTGTACTGATGCATTCTTGAAAAATTCTTTTGAATAATAGGGCAAATCGGCTATAGCATTTGGCATAAGCCTCTTTAGTTTCCTTTCATTCTCAAGAAAATAGTGGATGGCGAAATCACGAAAATAAGTCGCATCATTTACTTTTGCAATATCCGAAAACTCTTTTTCAAGGTTTGGAAAATACTTTCGCCATTCATTCAGACGCTGTTCTATAGGCCTGTAAGTATCTCCGACTTTCAGGTAATTCGGTACAGTTTGCGTTGAGAACGCGTATATGTGCGGTTCAACACGTCCGATGATTATATTATTTAAAATTGTTGAATCCATCAGCTATATATATTAGTCATCTTCTCCAGATAAGCCGGTTTTACCAAGTTCCCTCTCTATTTCTTCTATCGAAGGCAAAGAACTCTTGAAATTGGCAGGATATAATTTTGAAAGTTGATATTCTGAAATTCCAACGGGTGAATTAATAGTGTCGAGAGCATATTTAGCAACTATCTCATCTTTATCTTTGCAGATGAGAATGCCTATTGTGGGATTATCCATTTCGCTTTTCAGCTCATGGTTTACTGCCGAGACATAAAAGCTGAGTTGTCCAAGATGTTCAGGCTTGAATGTCGCGGCTTTCAGTTCAATGACACAATAAGCATGAATACGTGTGTTGTAAAACAAAAGATCAATAAAAAACTCACTTTCGCCAACTTTGATGCGATATTGGCGTCCCATAAAAGAGAAGCCTGTACCGAGTTCCATCAGAAAGCGTGTGATGTTATCGACAAGCGCATTTTCAAGTTCTTTTTCCTTAAAGCCGTCGGTCAACGTAAGAAAATCGAAATTATAGGGATCTTTGGTTATCTCCTGAGCCAAATCACTTTGCCGAGCAGGCAATTGTTGGTTGAAGTTGGTTATTGCCTTGCCCTTGCGTTCATACAGGTCGGTGTCAAGGAAGTTCAGCAGTACATTCCGCGACCAGTTATGTTCTATGGTCTGTTGGACGAAAAATATAGCTTTATGACTATTTCCACGGCATTTATCTACAATGAACCGATGATGTCCCCAAGGAATAGAGAATATCTGCTGCATTTTCAAATCGTCCACAGCCTGTGGACGATTTACATCTTGCTGACTGTAAAGCTCATAGAAATACTTGGTGTATTTCAAATTGGTAGGTGAAAATCCTTTGACATTAGGAATCTGTGCTACCAAGTCGTTGCTCAACTGTTTATAGAATTGTGAGCCATATTTGTTGTCCAAATTCTTTTCAGATATATCTTTGCCGAGATTCCAATAGAATTGCAAAAGAGAACTGTTGACTGCCACAACAGCTTTCATGCGCTGCTGCAGATATTTCTGTTTCAATTCAGCAATCCAGTTGCTGTAAAGAGCATCCTTTTTCATCAATTCGTTCATACGTCACCCTCCTATTGTCGTTTCATTAAATCAATAAATCTTATCGGCTCGTTCTTTTCCCAATCCATAATCTTGCAATAGATGCCGTTATGCTTTTTGATGTCATTCTTTTCACATCCTGGGCATTGATGTTTTGTTTCCGTCTTACTGCCGAAGAGGTCCTTGTTAATGGTCGTCTCTTCATGACAGCTGCAAGGGATGACTCCTTTGAGACCATCCATCTGCCAGATATTCCATGAAATGATTTCGGCAATATGCTTCACATCGCCAATAAGGGGCTTCTCTCCAAAGTAGTCTTCATAATAATCAATAAAGGTATAGAGCAGATTCTCACGGGCAATGAGCAAATTGTCGCCCTGCCATTCAAATCCATAAATATTCTGATAAGCTATCAGGGCGTAGTGCATCCAGTCATCACCTGCCTGTTCGCACACAATACGCATTTTACGGTCGAGCATCCCGATGCGGCTATGCAGCGGAATTGGTTTTCCATTGATGGTACCATAACGGCTGACAAGATAGGGAGCTTCGCCGCATGTTATCTCCAGCCGAGTATCATTGAGATAATCCTGCCAGGTCTTCCCGTCGGCTGTCGGAAACACAATCGTGTCCAATTTCGTCTCCCAGTCTTTATCGGTTTCCTTATTGAACACTTCTTTTCTTCCGAACCAAGCTTCGTCCACAAGGTTGTTCTGCATATTGCATATCCAGCAGGGTGTGAACACCTCGGCCTTATCGCGCACCCGTTTCAGCTGCGTCTCTTTATCCTTGCTTACTCGTGGCTGTATGATATCGCCGTTCTTCCCTGTGATGAAAGGTATATTTATCTCGTCGCTAAAGTAATAGCCATCACCCAACTGCTCATAATTGTCCGTAGCCCAGATAATGTTTTTATCTGAACTATGGTCTTTGAGAAGAGTTTCGAGGATGCCGTCGTACATACGGAGCAAAGCGTTCTCTTTGATGTCTATTCTACTCGAGATAGTCATTATTTTCTCTTTTTTACTACTACAACTATAACAAATGTTTCAGAAAAACAAGAAAACTATATTTGCAAATTTACTTAAAATAATTGTGTTTATTATCAATGACGATAAAATATTACATTGGAAAGTAAATTCAGGTATCGGGAGCATCGAGACGGAAAACTATGCGCTGAACGCCATTCTGGAAACGGGCGCTGCTGATGCGGAAATGGCCGATTTGGGATGTGCGGGCGACGTGGGTGCCGGCACAGAGACATTCGTCGTAGTCGCCGACATGGACGATGCGGACGGTGGCAGTGGCGCCGTCGGGAAGACGGTTGAGGTCGAAACGCTCGGCGACATCGTTCTGCATGACAAACTCCATGGTGACAGGCAAATCAAGGGCAATAACCTCGTTGACTTTGGCCTCGACAGCGGCGATTTCGGCAGGCGAAAGTTCTCGCGGCAGGGAGTAATCGAGCTTGGACTTGGTGCGCTCCACATGAGCATTTTGGGCACGCTTGCAGCCGAACATTTTGACCATGGTGCCGTTGAGAATATGCTCGGCAGTGTGCATTGGAGGGAATTCGGCTTTGTTGTGCTCGTTGAGAATTGGTTGCTGTGGCATAATAATATTTGAAAAATTTTTGCAAAGATAAGTAAGGATTAGGAAAAATGCGTATATTTGCTGAAACTTAAAAACGAAAATGGTATGAAAGAGAAAAAATTTGTCAAAGTTGACTACGAAAGCATTAAGAAAGAAGTTGAGGCTGACCCTGAAGGAATGGTGGCGTTGGCAAATCGTGCTGCTGCTGGCGACCCTAAGTTGAAATTGGAGGATGTGGCAAAAGCCTACTACGCATGCTCTTACTTTAAGGGATTCTGCCGGCCCGACTCGACTATGGAATTGCACAAACTCAGTTCCATGGGAAAATACGATGAACTTCTGGAAAAATTGAATGAGGAACTTGCCCTGGAGCCACTGTGGCTTGGCGGACTGATGCAAAAAATTGAGGTGTGCCGAACAGTTGGTGACATTGGAGAACTCATGCAATTGGACGAAGTGATACAACATTTGCTCGTGGCGATATCGAAGACGGGCGACGGGACAAAGGAACATCCATACTATGTGACGAGTGTGGACGACGAATACATATTGCTGCGCAATTTGCTGTGCATGGAACCGCTTGGGCAAGGACTGATGGGCCATTGCGATGTGATGAAGGTGGAAACGCTACATGGCGAAAAGCGGGATGTGTGGTTCGAAATAAGCCGAGTGCTGGAAATTGAAAGAGGGCTTTCTTGAAAAGATACAAAGAATAGATGGCTATTAATCAGATAATTAATATCAACAAAAAATACTATGGGCGCGGAACAATTCATAAAAGTCGATTTCGGGAGCATCAAAAATGAAATTGAAGTTAATCCCGAAGGAATCAAGAAACTAATAGCGCGAGTGGCAAACAACGACGACAGCCTGAAGGACGAAGAAGTGGTGAAGGCGTACGTGGGCAATTCATATCTGAGTGAGAATTTCACTAAATTTGATGCCTTTGGACTTGAAGGCATTGAAGCCAATAAACGAATAGAAACAGCGGAAAAGAAACTTGCGAAAAATCCGCTGTGGGTTGACGGGCTGGAAATATTGGCATACGGCTATGGCGAAGCTGGAGAGATGGGAAAGTCGCGGCACTATTGGGGCGTGAGGCGGAAAATCATTGAGGCGATGGCCAAAACCGGCGACGGGACAAAAGAACATCCGTACTATGTGATAAGCATCGACGATGAGTACAGCATCATGAGCGGAATACTGAATGTGATACCGAAAAAACAGGCCATAATCGGGAATTTCGACGTGTTCAATGTGAATTCCATTTGGGATGAGAAGAACGACGAGAAATTATATTTTGAAATTAGCCGAGTGAGGGAGATAGAAGCAGAAAATTTAAAGTGAATTTTATAGAAATCGGTTGGATTTATAAAGTTTAGTTTATAAAGCTACTCATGTGCCCTTAAATGGGGCTTGAACATAGCAAATTATTTCAGTGTACTGAAAATTATCGTGATTTTTTGATGATTTTTTCAGTACACTGAAAATTTATGATGATTTTGGGCTATTTTTTCAGTGTGATGAAAATTATTTGGAGTGGAATTATGAAAATTTGAGGTGTTTTTCCGATTTCCTTGAAGATTGGGGATAATGGGGTGATAATTTTGCCGAAAAAGATTGTGAAGCGAAATTCACTGATACCATGAAAACTGAGGAAATAATAGCCGAGAACAACCGCCGGAAGGCGGTTTTCAATACCGTTTACGACCCTGCCACCGGCGAGGGGTGCTGCGGAAAGCGCACTGCCGTGGAGGTGGCGGGCGAACGGCTGATGCTGCCGGAGACTATGGTGGATGACGCTGAATTTTCAACGCAGATGCCGCCCGAAAAGCTGCGCGACCTACGTTTCCGCTACGATTTTGAATATTGGGCGCTGCTCACCCAGACTGTCGTCGATAAGGTGACGCGCTGTGAAGTGCCGTTCCGCGCCAATCGCCCGCAACGCCTGATAATTGGCGAACTTGAAGAGCAACGCACCGGCAAGGGACGCATCGACATCATAATTCTGAAAGCCCGCCAATGGGGCTGCTCCACGCTAATCCAGCTCTATTTCGCATGGATTCAGATAATCCTGCACCGAAACTACAACAGCATCGTCTGCGCCCACGACCTAACTGCATCGAACTATCTCGCCTCAATATTCATGCACGCCGTGGAATGTTACCCTGTGGAATTGCAGGACGGCGACAACAAACTGAAACTCGCCCGACTTCGTGGCTGCTCGAGCATAATGCGCATACCCTCGCGCAACTGCAATTACACCTGCGCATCGTCGAACACGCAGAACTCCGCACGCGGGCAGAACCTCTCGCTTGCGCACCTCAGCGAACTTGCCTCGTGGAGTGCCACGCAACGGCATTGCCCCGACGACGTGATGCGCACCATCGGAGGCAGCATGTCAACGTCGAAAGGCTGCGCCGTGGTGATGGAAAGCACCGCCAACGGCCGTGGCAACTACTTTTTCAACGAGTGGACACGCGCCACCAGAGGTGACAGCAGTATGAAGCCTGTGTTTATTCCGTGGTACATGTCAGAATTTTACTTCGCACCCCTCGACGAAAATTCGGTGCAAGAATTCTACGACTCATTTTCCCCCTACGAACTTCGCCTGTGGAGCGAATTCGGCTGCACGCTGGAACAGATTCACTGGTACAGACTTAAATTCGAGCAATACAGCGCAGCCTACCTGATGCGCTCCGAATTTCCATCCGATGCCGACGAGGCCTTCGAGGACACGCAGGTGGCAGCATTCGAGCAAAGCACCATCACCCGCCAGATGCCCAACATCAAGGCGCCGGAACTGATTGGCGACTTGCGCGGAAAGTGCGACACCGGCGCGGATTCGCTGCTCGACCTCAGCTTTGAGGAGCAGAACGGCGGACTGCTGAAAGTGTGGAGCCAGCCCGACACGCTGTCGCCACGCATTCCTGACCGCTACGTCACAGCCGTCGATGTCGGCGGTACCACCGAGCGCTCCGACTATTCCGTGATATCCGTTGTGGATGCCTACAGCCCACTGGGGCAACTTGAAGTGGTGGCGCAGTGGCGCGGCCATATCGACCATGACCTGCTGGCGTGGAAATCGGCTCAAATCGCAAAATGGTACTGCGGCAGCCTGCTCGTGTTCGAGCGCAACTCCTTCGACGGGTCGGAAGGCGACTCGGAATACATATTGAATGAAATCGGCAACGACTACAACAACCTTTACCGGCGTGGAACTACGCCATCGGGAGCAATCGACAACCGTCCGGGCTTCCACACCAACCGCAAGACCAAGCCCGAACTTGTGAACTGCCTCCGACAACTGCTTCGCGACGGACGCTTCATCGAACACGATTCCGACTCGCTCGCCGAGATGTCGGCCTACGAGGTTAAGCCCGGCGGAAGGTACGGCGCACGTCGCGGAATGCACGACGACATACTCATGTCGCGGGCCATCGCCCTGTTCGTGTCCTACTACAGTTCAACGGATTATTGCAAGCGCTATGCCAACGCCGATAAGCCCGATCCGGCGCTTGCGCCGAAGGAAGTGGACAAATACCATTCACTGCCCCGCCTTTGCCGAGGTGATGACCGCTATCTTGACTGATTATGAAACAGAAAGTGAAAATACATTCGCCTCCGAAGAAACGAGGAGGACCTTGCTTGAAGAAAACAGGATTGAAATATGGCCTGAAAAAGCGAATTTTAAACCTGTCGAATTCGAGGGGTTTAAAAGAAACTGGACTTAATGCCTTAACACTATCTCTTAAGTAATTGATGTTATCGGAATTCGGTTGATAAATCAGGAAACAGCAGGAATAGATGAAATTCAAATTATGCAGCAAAATTCATACATTAATGGTTGATTTTGGCGCTAATGTATGAAATATGATACATTAAATTATAGGTGGAGAGCACAAATTCTGAGATTAGGGAATGTAGATACCGATTGCTATGCCTGATGGAGACAAAAATATCATTATCCGCTGAACACCCGAAATGATGCGGGAGAAACCAGCGGACAATGACATTATATTGGTGAATATCTACTTGACAGTGCTATTTGCCGATTGTGGCTAATGTGATAAAGGAAGCGGACTAATGCCACTCTTTTTACCCTATAGGCTATTGCCAGTTGACGAACACGAAGCACTGAGAGGATACAGAAATTCTATTCAGAAACGGCCTGATTTAGAAAAGAGGCAAAGTGGAAGTGGAATTCACATATTTCTGCTCGAAAGCCTCTTCGGTCATGGTGAACATCATGATGCCCTGAATAAGGCTGACGATTCCAGTGATGGCTGCGAGGATTCCGCAAGAGAGAACAGAAACCAGAAGGAAGATGATTCCGGCAGTGGTCTTGCCAAGATAGAAATAGTGAATGCCAAGTGAACCAACGAGGATGGCAAGCAAACCAGCTACGCCACGGCTTTTGCCGGAAGGACCTGCATCGAAAGCACCACGCTGATAAGCAGGCTGCTGATAGGAAGGTTGCTGGTAAGGAGCTTGTTGGCCCTGAGGCTGATTGAATTGCGGTGGCTGCTGGTCAGCAGCGATAGGAAATTGTGTGCCACATTGCGGGCAAGTAATGTTACCGCCTATTTGGTCGGTATTGATAAGAAAACCGCATTTAGGACATTTGTAAGTTGCCATTTTGCTTAATAGATTAAAAAATTAAAATTATGATGCGATGCAAAGTTAATAACAATATGAAAAAAATCAAGTTCAAATATGAAAAAAATCGGAAGCCGAAACGAAAACGGCCTCCGATTGTGAGATATAGGGTAAGAGAAACGTGTCAGCCGACTAACGGCGACCGCCTTTCTTCTGCTGTTCGCGCATAGCTTTTTGCTGCTGACGCTGCGCCTCTTCAAGGCGAGCCATGAAACCGCTCTTCTTTTTAGGCTTCTTGGCATTGGCTGCCATCTTGGCACGCATCTTATCCTCATTGACCATGAAACGGCAGGCATAAGTCTGGATGATGGTGATGAGCAGAGAAATGAAATAGTAGTAGCTCAAGCCGGCAGCATAGTTATTGAAGAAAACGAGGAACATGAGCGGCATGAGATACATCATCCACTTCATGCCCGGCATGGAGCTGCTTGACTGCTGCGACTGCATATTCAGATAAGTGTAGATGATGTTGGTGACAGTCATCAACAAGCAGAACAGACTGATATGGTTGCCGAAATAATTTGTGACAAAAGGAATCTGGCCTGTCCAGCTGACAATCGCGTCGGGGGCGGAAAGGTCGCTTGCCCAAAGGAACGGCTCACCGCGGAGTTCGATACACGACGGGAAGAAAGTGAACATTGCGAAGAGGATAGGCATCTGAAGCAGCATAGGGAGACAGCCGCTGAACGGACTGGCACCCGCCTTGCTGTAAAGCTCCATCGTCTTTTGCTGGCGAGTCATGGCATTGTCCTTGCCCGGATACTTATCGTTGATTTCCTTGATGTCGGGGGCAAGAATCTTCATCTTAGCCTGACTCATATAGCTCTTGAAAGTGAGCGGCGAGAGGATAATCTTGATGATGATGGTGAGCAGCAGAATGATAAGACCATAGCTGCTGATGCCGCGTCCCAAGAAATCAAAGATAGGAATGATGATGCCGGTGTTGATCCAGCGGAAAATCTTCCAGCCCAACGGAATCAATTTGGTGAGCTGCAAATCCTCATCGGGCGAAATCTGCTTGTCGTAAGACGAAAGAAGCGGATATAAGTTAGGGCCGAAGAAGAAATGGAAAGAGGCCGGATTAGGCTTGATGGAACTGTAGTCGAGCGAGGACTGCACTGAAAGGTCCTTCAGGAAAGCGTCATGCTCAGGAGATTCCTTGGCAATGACCTTGCTGTCCATAGTAGCACCAGTGAAATGCGTGTCGGCAATAAGAGCGGAGGAGAAGAACTGATTTTTGAAACTAATCCATTTGAGATTGTCGGTCAGCTCCTTATGCTCGTCCTTGCCCTCGTTGAGGTTCTCGACATCGGCACCAGAATACTTGAAATAGATGCCGCTGTTGCGCTCCTCGAACATTTGGCCAGCCTCGTGGCGGCTCATCTTCTGAGTCCACGTGAAGTCCATGGTAGGGATGTTCTGCGGAATAATCTTCTCCATGTGCTCCTGAAGCACTTCCATCTTCACCAGATAGCTATTCTTGGAAAGAGTGTAGCGCAAGCCCCATTTAGTGCCGCCTCCGAGGTCGAGCTGCATGAGCACGGTGGAGTCGGACTGCTGGACAGGGGTGAAATAGAAATTTTTGGTGTCGAAACGCTGCGAGTTGGTGCTCAGCACAAAGCTATAGGAATTAGTCTTGGAGTTGAACACGATGACTTGCGGCGCATTGAAAGCCTTGTATTTTTTAAGAGTGGCCTGCACAATTTCGCCGCCCTTGGAAGAAATGTCAACTTTCAGGAGGCCATTTTGCAGACTGACTGTGGTGTCCTTACCAGAAAGATACTTGGCGAAGTCGCCATTCTTGCTGAAATTGCTGATAGCCGTTTTCAGAGCCGCGACAGCGCGATTGTGGAGGGCGGCATCGGCAGGCGCCTTGTCGAAAGCCTTGTCAACGCTGACACTTGCATTGTCAACCTTGAGAGAGCCTGACACCTTGTCGCCGGCAACGGTGAGAGATGCATCACCGGCAGTGAGGGAGAAAGTTCTGCCCCCGTCGGTGGAAGTACCATGCTCCTTGATGGTGGATTTCAGCAGCGAAAGTTCGGCAGCGGAAATGGAGTCGATTTGCACCGCACCTTTGGCAGCGGCGGCTTCCTTCTGTTGCTCGGCCAAAATCTGCTCCTGTTGAGCCTTCTGTTTGGCCAAATCCTCCTTAGAGGGCTGGCTGAGCCACATGAAGCCGAAAATCACGGCTCCCATGAGCAACATTCCAATGATTGTATTTTTATCCATAAAAACTATATAGTTTCGGAAATTGTCGGATTACCTAAAAACTTAGGAATAAATGCAACAATTGTGCCAAAAACAGTGATTATTATTTTTTATTGAGGCTATTGGCGATAGCGGCACTGATGAAATCCATGAAAAGAGGGTGAGGATTGAGGACGGTGCTGCTGTACTCAGGGTGATACTGAGTGCCGATATACCATTTTTTGCTTGGAATTTCAACAACCTCAACGAGGTGAGATTCAGGATTTTCGCCAACACATTTCATGCCGGCATCCTCGAACTGCTTGCGGAAATCGTCGTTGAACTCAAAGCGGTGGCGGTGGCGTTCGGAAATGTCGAGAGTGCCGTAGGCCTTGGCAACCTTTGAGTTATGCACCAAATGGCAGGCGTAAGCGCCGAGGCGCATGGTGCCGCCCATGTTGGAAATGCTTTTCTGCTCCTCCATAAGGTCGATGACATTGTAAGGAGTGTGCGAGTCCATTTCAGTGCTGTTGGCCTCCTTAAGGCCAAGGACATTGCGGGCGAACTCGATGACCATGCACTGCATGCCGAGGCAGATGCCGAAGGTGGGCATATCGTTCTCGCGACACCACTTGAGAGCCACGAACTTGCCTTCGATGCCGCGCTGGCCGAAGCCCGGAGCAACGATGATGCCGTCGCGGTCGCTGAGCATCTCCTCGACGTTGCCGTCGTTGAGCTTTTCGGAAGAGATGTATTTCAAATCCAATTTATGCTCGTGGTAAGTGGCAGCCTGAAAGAGAGATTCGCTAATTGACTTGTAGGCATCCTGAAGTTCGACGTATTTGCCGACAAGGCCAATCTTGACAACGTCGGAAGCACTGTGAATCCTGTCGATGAACTTGTTCCATTTAGTCATGTCAGGCTCACCGGTGTAAGGCGTGCCGGTCTTTTTGAGGATAATCTCGTCGAGATGCTCGCGGTGCATATTTATAGGCACCTCATAGATGGTGGGTGCATCGATTGACTGGGTGACAGCTTCGGGGGCAACGTTGCAGAACAGAGCCACCTTTTTGCGCATAGCCATAGGAATTTCGCGCTCGGTGCGGAGGACGAGGATATCCGGCTGGATACCGACTTCCTGCAACTGCTTAACGGAGTGCTGGGTAGGCTTGGTCTTCAATTCCTTAGCCGCACGGATGTAAGGGACATAAGTGAGATGGACACAGACGCAATTCTGGCCGAGTTCCATGCGGAGCTGACGGACAGCCTCGAGGAACGGGAGCGACTCGATGTCGCCGACAACGCCACCGATTTCGGTGATGACAAAATCATATTTGCCGGTGTTGCCCAAAAGTTTCACGTCGCGCTTAATCTCGTCGGTGATGTGCGGGATAATCTGGACCGTCTTGCCCAAGTAATCGCCACGGCGCTCCTTGTCGATAACGCTTTGATAGACGCGGCCAGTGGTGATATTGTTGGCACGGGAAGTCTGGATGTTGGTGAAACGCTCATAGTGACCGAGGTCGAGGTCGGCCTCGTGGCCATCGACAGTGACATAACATTCGCCATGCTCATAGGGGTTAAGCGTGCCCGGGTCGATGTTGATGTAAGGGTCAAATTTTTGAATGGTAACCTTAAAGCCACGCGACAGCAATAAACGAGCTATCGAAGACGAGATGATTCCTTTGCCTAAAGAGGAAACCACACCGCCAGTAACGAAAATATACTTTGTATCCACCGCAGAAATAAATATTATTTTTTAATCAAGTTGCAAAATTACGAAAATTTCATGACGCTGACAGCATTTTGCGCAAAAATATGTTGAATAGTCGAAAACATTGAAGAAAGGAAAAGATAAAGCATTACTTTTAGGAAAAATGATTTCATAAATCCAAAAACATTTTTTATTTTTGGGGTTGTAAAACTAAGACATGGCGAAGAGACACATAATCATAGCAATAATAATACTCTGCTGCTTCACCCGCGGGCATAGCCTATCGCTCACGGTGGAAACGGATTCAGTAGGCACGCTCTCGACGCTGATAGGCAAATCGTACAAGACGATAGTGAACGAATTGACGGTGAAGGGAGCAATAGACGGCGACGACATACGCTACCTGCGTGAAATGGCAGGTCGCGACGTGAACGGAAACGCTGTGGCAGGCAAACTGCTGACACTGGACCTGAGCGAGGCGAAAATAACGGAAGGCGGCGAGGCATACTGCATCACTGGCGGAACAAGCTACTTCACCAAGGCCGACGACATGGGCACATTCATGTTCTATCAATCGAACCTCACAAGCCTGAAATTGCCGCAGACACTGAAGACAATAGGCTATCAGGCATTCAGCCGAAGCGCAATAACGCAGATTGACATACCCGACGGAGTGGACTCGATAAGCACATTCGCATTCTCCGACTGCACGGCGATGAAGAGAGTGATTCTGGGCGACAGCGTGAGCAGCATGGGAACAGGAGTGTTTTCGGGCTGCACGGCACTAATCTCGTTCATGTCGAACGGAACAAAGTACATATCGCCCGATTCGTGCTGCCTGCTTAGCAGGGAAGACGGGAAACTGACATTTGAGGCCTACGCCGGCGGACACGCAGGAATAAACTACCTTGTGCCCGACTCATGCTCCATAATAGCTCCATTCGCATTCAGCGGAAGCACGGAAATAAAGGAAGTGACAGCCGGCGACGGAATAACGGCAATAGGCGAGAGTGCATTTCAGGACTGCACCAAGCTGCAATATGTGTCGATAGGAGCAAACGTGAAAGAGATAGGCGATTATGCCTTCAGCGGCTGCACATCGCTGACCGATTTCCATTGCCAAGCCGCAAATCCGCCCGCAATAGAGGATTACGACCAATTCTTCAACGCGCCAATAGAATCGGCGGCACTTTACGTGCCGACATACAATTACGGGCAGGCAACCGTGTGGAACGAGTTCGGCAAACAGATGCTGATAATGGCGTTCAACTCAAAGGCAGCAGGCACATTCGCCACAAAACGCACATTGCTGCACCCTGCATATTCAATGATAAGACTGACAGGGCCGATAAACGACGCTGACTTGAACTATGTGCGTGAACTGGCGACGAAAGACGCAGCGATAATCGACCTTCAAAAGGCGGAAATACTGCCTGGCGGAGGCAGCTACATGAACGACTATAAAACGCCGAGAGCGCACTGCATAGGCAGGCATTTGTTCGAGAACCTGAGCGCGACGAGAATACTGCTGCCGATTGACATTGACAGCATAGGCGACAGCGCATTCGTGGACTGCAAGCAATTGACAAGCATATATCTGCCGAAAGCAGTTGAACACGTAGCGACGACTGCATTCATAGGCTGCCCTGCACTGGAAGAAATCTCAGCCGACGGCGAAAGCAAAATGTTCGCGACATCAGGCGGAGTGCTTTACAATAAAGCGAAGTCGGTGCTGCTTGCATATCCGAACGGCGGCGCGGCAGTGTTCGACACGGAAATAACGACCACAGTAATAGGCGATGACGCATTTCACGGATGCGAAAAGCTGAGAACACTGAACATGACCAACGGAGTGCTGGCTATAGGCAATCATGCCTTCCACGGCTGCACAGGACTGAAAAAGATGATAATCCCGATGACGGTGAAAAGCATAGGCAACTGCTCATTCTACGGCTGCACCGGGCTTAGGCAATTCTACGTGAATCCGTCGAACAACAATTACATGTCGGTGTCGGGAGTGCTTTACGACAGGACAAAATACAAGTTGATAGCCTTTCCGAACCTTATGGCGACGACATTCGAGATACCTAAAGGAATAACGACAATTGTCAGCGGAGCATTCGGCGGATGCGGAAACTTGGAGTCGATAATAATTCCAGCCACGGTGACGACAATAGAGGACTACGCCTTCGACGTGAACGGCGACAACGGTGTGAGCGCATTGAACTACCTGAAATGCAACGTGTGGACACCTCTAACAATCAATGCGACAGTGTTCGGCAATCTGGAAAAGGGCAACGTGACCCTCGTGGTGCCGATAGGAGCGCCATGGCTCTACAAACTCGCGCCTGAATGGAAAGACTTCAACATAGAAGAGGCCGGAATAAGCCATGTGAATGCCGATAAACTGCGCTACATCACACCCGGAAACGGTGAACTGACGATAGAAGGCGCATCGGAAGGCACGGAAATCACGGTTTACACGCTTTCGGGAATGAAAGCAGCAAGCACAACCGCAAAATCGCAGCCGGTGACAATGGAATTGCCAACCGCAGGAATCTACATAGTGACGGCAGGAACCGAAACGAAGAAAATCAGAGTGAACTGAATCAATTCAATGCCTTTTCCATAATGGCCTTGAACTGCGCGGGAAGTTCAGTGTCCCAACCCTCTTGGTCGGCAACCTTGTTGCCTGATTTATCGAAAATGAAATAGTGGGGAATGCCCTGAATGCCAGGAAGCCCGTGCCACACATCATTGGAAATGCGATAATGCTCGCCCGGCATACTCTGAATCCGGCTTACCCACACATCGCTCGGGGAAGTCTCGTTAGTGACATAGACAAAAACCACGCCTTTGGCCGACATCTCCTTTTCAATGTCCTTCATGCCGACAATGCCCATGCGGCACGGCCCGCACCAAGTGGCCCAGAAGTCGATGAATACCACTTTGCCCTTGTATTGGTCGGCAATAGTCTTAATCATAGCGGCTGGAGCGACGGAAGGAGCCTTGCAGATGTTCACTTCCGACTTAGAGGCACTGAGAAGGCTGACTTTGGCCTGAACAGTATCGTTAAGCGGCTTGAGAACCGGCACGAACTGCGAGGGAACAGAAGCCCACTCAGCCTCGGCGACAGGCTTCAAATTGCTGATTTGCGCCACAATGTCGTCGGCACGTTTAAGGTCGGTGAGATAATTGAAAGTCTTGCCCGATTTAAGTCCGTTGGCAACGGCATAATCGAGAAAATCTGAATTTTTAAGCACATAAGCCGCGCGAGAGTCGGTGAAAAGTCCCAATTCAGCGGCATGAGCGTCGGTGAGGGAGAATTGCGAAACTGCGGCGGCAACCTTTGCGGAATCCTTGAGCGCAGCGGCAACCGACTTGGGATACTTGATGTAATCGCCCACATAGCTGCTTTGCGAAAGCAAATCCATGTAATCACGCTGCTGCGGATTGCCGTAAGAGGCATTGATGACCTTTTTTTTCGCCTGATATTTCTGCCAAAGGTAATCGGCATAAGTGCGGAAATCGGACTTGGCAATATCGGGAACTGCGATGCTGATGGAATTCAGTGGGGAATCCTCATCATTCCTGACAGAGCAGAGCGGGGCGTAAGTGCCTGAAAAACGGAACGCAACGCCATCACCGAGAGCCTTTTGGGCCAATGCACGGGTATGAGTGGAAACAGCCTTCAGGGCTGCCGCATCTATGTCCAATTCAAGATTGCTGCCCGGGACGAGAAGGGCTGGAACACTATTGTAAATCCAAACCGTTTCGGGCATACCCGACTCAACAGTGATGCTGAAATTGCCGAGCGAGTCCATGCTGAGTTTAGCATCGTTCTTGCCGGTAAGACTGTTCCGATAATAATATCTCAATTTGCCCATTGCTGGCCTGTAGCCGATGATGCGGCCGCTAAGCACCGATTTTGCGAAGACGGGAGTCCACGCAGGCAATTCGGCATTGCCGAAATCAGCCGCCTTGAGTGAAGAAGGATAAGGCTTGCCGTCGGTGCGGATGCCAAGAATCTGCCAGCCGTCGGAACTTTCGGCAAAATCGATGGCTGAAGCCGAAGTGGGGACAGGGTCGAAGCAAAGCACAAGCGAATCGGAATGAATATTGGGATAATCCTTCATCTCGACCGACGCATTTTTTGCCTCGGGAGCGAAAGGCAATTCGGCATAGGCACCATTTTGCCAATGGAAAAGCCGTCCGCTGCGATAGGCAAACGCCTTGCCATCGGCAGTGATGTGCAATGTCTTGGCAAGCCACCATTCTCCCGGGGAGATTACGCGCAGAGTGAGAATTGCGGCATTTTTGTCGAGAGTGATGCCACTGACGCTCAGGGCCTCGTTGGAATTGTCGTAGAGCCAATAAGGATTGGCAACCGATTTGGACTTAGCCAAAGAAGCGGCACTGCCCAAGAGCAGCACCGCAAACAATATTGTAAAGTATCTTTTCATCGTCAGAAAAATATGTTTCTGCAAAGATAGCGATTATTGCGGATTGTGCAATCAATGTCCGCCACCGCCCTGCTGCGGAGCACCGCCTTGGCCGCCGCTGCCTCCACCGCTTTTCACATCGTCGTTGCTGATGGAAACTGACGCTTTCTTCACTGAAGCCTTAAGAGAGCCGATGCGGTAGCTGACAGTGAACTGGAAATTGCTCTGAGAAACCCTTGTCAAGTCCCATGAAGTGTAATTAGTGCCGTTGGAAGAATTCCTGAAAGTGGTAGTGCGGAACGGGTTGGAGCAAGAGGCTGATAATGTGAGGCGGTCGTCCTTAAGCAGGTCCTGACTGAGGCTCATGGACCAGTAATTCCAGCTCGTGCCTTTTCCCTGCAACATAATGTCGCGCGTGCCGCCACCGGCATACAAACCTATGCGCAACTTGAATGGGAACTTGTAATTGCCGCCAACGAAGGCCATGCCTGACCAACCATAATTCTTCAGGCTGCGTGCAGGGTCGGACATATAGACGTAGTTGGCATTGCCGTTGATGAAAAACTGCAAATCCTTTATAGGTGTCCAACTGCCATAAATTCCCAAGCCCGAACTGCGGGAATGGCCGATATTGGCGTAGGTGGTGTAGAGCGCACCTGCAGGAGCAAAGTGCAGATTGCCGTCGAACCATTCGCCACCGTCGCCGATAAGCCGGCTGACACTTTCAATGCCATTGTTGCTGAAATTATGGTGTGCCCAAACGCTGAAATTGTACTTCTGAGTGAAAGAGGAGTAACTGATACTGAATGAATTGCCCTTTTCGCTGCCCACGTTGGTGTTGCCCTGACTGATGCTCGTCGGGTCAAGATTGTTGAAGAAAGGGTTGAGATAGGAAATGCCCGGCCGGCTAATGCGCATGCTGTACTCCAAGCGGATGCTGCGGGTGTTGCCGATGGTGAAGCCTGTGGCGACCGATGGCACGAGATTGTCGTAGTGAGTGCTGAAATTGGCATCGCTGGAGATGGCGCCACCGAGATATTTGATTTTCTGGTAGGTGTACTCGTAGCGCAAGCCGGGCTTGAAGGTGAATTTCTTATATTTCAACTGATAGGTGAGATAAGCGGCAAAGATGTCGTTGATGTTGCGGTAATGGCTGCTGCGGTTGTTGTTGTAAACATAATCATCAGTAGCACCAGTGGCCTCGAACACCTTGTTGTTGCTGTTGTTGTTGCGGAGAATATATTTGGCACCTGTCTCGATGGTGTGGAGCTTGCCGATAGGGGTGGTGAAATCGAACTGGAAAGTGTGCTCGGCAGTGTTGGTTGAATTATCGCCGTAACTGTTGTTGAGCAGCATATTCTTCACGATGTCGAGGCCGAGATTATCCTGAATGTTTGAATAAAGCTGATGCGGGTGCGACTTGTCAGGACCAGAATTTAATTTGTAGGAGAAAGTGTAGGTACGGTCCTTGCAGGTGGGCGATGTGAGCTGATAATCGAGGCTGCCTTGGATATATTTAGATTCGGAAGCTGAATGGTTGCTCAAATCGTAGCCATAAGCCAATTGGTCGCGGGCAGAATTCCACATTGCTGTGGACCCATCGGAATTGATGTGGTAATTGTTTTGCCAGAGAGTGAAAGAAGTGGTGAGCAATTGAAGCGTGTCGATTTCGTAGCTGCCTTCGAGTGTGGCATATTGGAAATTGCCGTAATAATTGGCTTTTCCAGTGTTGTCGAGATACTTTTGAGTGTCGCTGGTGAGATTTTCACGTTCGCTCATGGAGTTATAATCCATCGGCATGCTATGAGAAAAATCATAGTTGGCGCTAAGCGTGAGTTTTCCTTTCTTGGTGATGGCGTACACACTGCCGCCGGCGTTACGATTGCCGACATTTCCGCTGATAGTGGCGGAATAGCCTTCGATGCCGCTGCCCTGCTCGGTGACGATGTTGAGAATGCCAGTGGTGCCTTCGGCATCGTATTTAGCCCCCGGCGAGGTGATGACTTCAATCTTCTTTATGGAATTGGCAGGCATGCTTTTCAGCACATCCTTGGGATTGTTGCTCATCAGCGTGTTAGGCTTGCCGTTGACGTAAATCTTGAAACTGCTTTTACCGTTCACTTTGATGTTGTCCTGACCGTCAACCGTGACCATCGGCACTTTGCGGAGCATCTCCAT
This sequence comes from Muribaculaceae bacterium, assembly GCA_022484565.1. GTDB lineage: Bacteria > Bacteroidota > Bacteroidia > Bacteroidales > Muribaculaceae > JAKVKZ01. The sequence goes on along the minus strand of JAKVKZ010000026.1, from coordinate 14,742 downwards.
CACGGTGTTGGTCTTGGAATCAGGGTCGGCTGCAATGTCGTAACTCAGCTTGTCGACGTCCATTGTGACAAGCGGTTTCTGCGCAGTGACCTCCACGCCCTTCAGCGCAACAGCCACGTCGTGAGTGAACAATTTGCCGAGATTGACGGTGCGGGAATCGGAAGTAATTGAGAAATTCTTTACTATCGGCTCTTTGCCAACGGAGGTGAGCGATGCCACGTATTTTCCTTTCACATCAGGAATTTCAATGCTGAAACGCCCGTTTTCGTCAGCGGCAATCACCTTGACGGTGGCATGGGCGCTATCGGCCTTGCTGATTTTTACTGTGGCGAATGCCTCTCCCTTTTGTGATGCGGAATCCAACAATTCTCCTTTTATTGTACAAATTGCCGACTGTTGGGCAAAAACTGTGAATATTCCAACGAACAGACACATCAAAATTGCGGTAAATCTTTTCTTCATTATTGGTTTTATTATCGTCTCGTTTTATATAAGACGCAATGAGACGACAAAATGTTGCACAAAAATAGTATTTATTTTTAACTTTTTTTCCAATCATCGTCATCAAGCTGGAAAATGGAGTCGAAACTTTGCCCGAAAACGCTTGCGATTTTCAAGGCAAGAACCGACGAAGGGACATATTTGCCGGCTTCTATGGCATTGATTGTCTGACGGCTCACTCCGACGGCTTCAGCCAACTGCTGTTGCGTGATGCGCTTGACGGCACGTTGCACACGAATATTATTTTTCATAATTGTCCTTTCTGAATTTGTAGAGAGCAATTTCATATTTCACGAGGAAAAACAGGAACATCGTGAACATGAAAATAATCATGAAATAGAGATAAGCGAAGCCGAAAATAGTGAGCGTGCATACAATAATAAGTAGGGTGTTGGCCTTGATGGCCCAGACGAAAGAGCGCATACGGATTTCGGCAATGCATTCATCTTCATCGACTTCGCGGGAAAATGAGAGGAAAATCAGGGAAACGGAAAGGCAAATCAGGATGATTTCATCCAGCCAGTCGTTGCTGCCGAATTCGATGCAATTGATGCCTAAAAGGGAATGGCCTTCGCCGAAAAGCATTGGAGTGGTGCAAGTGAGCAAGTTGTCGGGCAGCACACCAGCCATCAGCAGGATGCCAAGCACAAATGAGGGGACGAACAGCCACCAACCGATTTTTCGGTAAACAGGTGGAAACAGATAATTTGTTTTCATAATATATTCGGTTTTTGTTGAACGGTGCAAATGTAAAGTACGTTTTTCAAAATGACAAGTAAACATGACAAAATATCATGCTTACTTAACAAGATTTAAGAGTGAATTGCGCGAGATGGCTATATTATATATTGGAAAGTCCATTTGGTTAAGTTCCATAGCGCAAAAGTAATGGCAAATGAACTGGGGAAATGCAAGGAAATGGGAAAGAGAAGGGAAATTATACCCTATCGGGTGCAATTACCATGCCTTAGCGTGATATTATAACCGATAGGGTATAAAATATATGGATTATTGATTGCTTTTCCGAATTATTGCAGCAATTCCAGCCTCTGATTGATGAGCTGAATATATTGGTTCTTCATGTCGGTCGGCAAGAATGAATTATTGATGAAATCAATCCACTGACCGCGGACATTGAAGAATTTGCTTAGAATATTGCTACATACATTATCGGCAATGCCCGATGACGTGATTGCCGACTTAAAATCCGCTTTTTTCAGCCTACTTTTTTTGCCGCAAATTGTGAGCGCAAGTTCTTCAGTGTCAGACGGCATAACGAGCAATGTGGAAAGGAGATCGTAGGCTGGGGTGAGGATGTATTCATCATGTAGTGGGCTGAAAAGCGAGAAATTTTTCAAGTGCATATCGGAATTTCCAGTAATCCAAGAAAACACCACGACTTCCCAAAATTTTTCCATGTCGAGGACAGGTGCAGCTGAATATTTCAGAATGAGTTTGGCAATTTGCTCATACGAACCTTTATATTTGTATTCAGTAAGCCGCTCTGAAAGTTGGCACATATCTTCCATGGCAATTTTTGAGCCATCCTTTTTACGGTCGATGCGTCGGGTGATATAGCACAATTCGCCATCTTGAAAACGCATCAATGAGTGCGGAACGACTTCAATGCCAGCTATTTCAGCCAAATGCATAGTTACATCCTCAAGTTCGGGAAGATTCGGATATAAGTCGGTTTGCGGCTTTAGGATGAACCGTCCCCAAAGTCCAACAATAGTGAGCCGTTCAGACTTTTTGTTCGCAAAATCGAGCGAGAGTTTAGCCTGGACTCCGGTGACGGCCGTCTGGTTGCGAATAACCTTCTCGGCAAGCACTTTAATTTGGCTGCGGGTGTATTGCAGGGCGGGAGTGCGCTTCCTGCCGAAAATTTTCATTGAGCAGACTGGGTGAAAGTCGGTCTGACCCTGCTCCAATTCTTTATAGCAAAATAGGCATTTCGACATATCATTCAGCATTTTGAAGTGGGACAATACTTACAGCGCCAATGCAATCCTTGCAACAAGCCAGAAGAAGCGACATCCTATCGCGACGGTCGATTTTCCAACTTTGTTCGGCAATTTCGAGAAGCCAGCCTTCGGGGATAAGGCCGTCGAAGAACGGGAACAGCACTTTGCTGCGGTAAGGCTCTGGAGAAAGAGGCAAGGTCAAACTGACCGGCTGCGCACCATCGGAGCGCAGATAGGCAGAATCGTACTGGAATGAATAACCATCCTCGTTTTCGGTTATCACTCCGGCCAAGGCGGAATGGAGAAATACTGAAGCGCTTTTCATGGTTCAAAAGTGTTGACAGATTTCACCGGCCCGACTTCAGAACCAAACAGACGGAGCACCTGATTGATTTTGTCCATGCGCAAAGTCTGCTTGCCTTGCTCGAGATCGCGGACAAAACGCAGACCGACACCCGATTTCTGCGATAAATCCACCTGAGTGAGATTGTAACGCTTCCGCATGGCTTTAACGTAGCTTGCTATAGTGGAATATTCCATTGATTGAAATTTGCTGCAAATATAATAATAATCATTGAAATTTATATCAGAGCGGGTATAATATTGATGGAGTTTTGATCAATTTATACCTTATAGGGTATAAATTTCATGTGCTTTTCAAAAATTGTGCCTGCATTACTTGAACAAAATAATGCAGGCACTTGAAAATAAGGTATATCGGACTATTTTACGAAAATCTTGCCTGTGAGCAACTTACCATTTGCCGAGAGGCGGACAATATAGAGGCCCGACGGATAATCGGCAAGAGAAATTGACGGCACATTAGCCACACGGCACATTTGCAGGCCTTCAGTGGTGAAGATGCTGGCATCGGTGCAGCCATCGGGCAGATAGAGAGTGCGACCGACAAGACGGTAAGAGCCGAGAGAGCGGGCGGAAGTGATTCCTGTGGGCTGCTTGGTCATGAACGACGCATTGTAAAGATACATTGAGAACGTCTGCTCGCCGCGCGGAACGAAAGCCAGATAATAAATGCCGTCGGCTGGAACTACGGTTTTGCCAGTGGCGGTGATTACGTTGCCGGTGACATCGCCGCCGGTGGCAATGAAGTTGGCTTCGTCGGTAAAGGCCGCTGGGTCGTCAACACTGCTGAGCGCGAGATTGATGGTCGGGCCGACGCTGTCGGCTGTGATGGCGTAATCGAAAGTCGCAATCAGGGAATCGCCCTTGATGAGGCTGAACGACTTGGACTCGAGCGGGCCGGCAAGTTCGGAGGATGTGACGCTGACTGTGCGCTTGGTCTTCATGCAGGCATTGCCGGAGGCATCGGTGGCTATCTTCCATTGCTCGAAAAGCGTGGTGGGATAATAGTGATACCAATCGGTGTTGGGCGTGGTGAAATTGTAGGAGTAGGGCATTGCGGCGGTCGCCGTAGTGGGCTGCGCCTTCAGCGTGAGATAGTCGATGTAGATGCCGTTCTTGTTGGCATTGACTGCACCGGTGTAGTGGAATCCGATGTAGAGTTTGCTGTCGGCATCGACATGGATGGTGCGTATCACCTTTTTATTGTACTTGCTGCTGCAAAGCACATTACGGAACGATGCAATGACTTTAGTCATGGCCTCGGGCGTGCGGTCGGTGCCGATGCACACGTCGTAGCTGTGGGCATCGCGCAGGGTGTCGGTGCCGTTGAGGAAAGTGCGCATGAAATAGCTGAGTTCATAGTCGCCGGCAGGCACATTGATGCACTCGGAATAGGCCCAGTCGTCGGTGGTTTTGCCATCATGATATAGCACTCCTGTGCCCTTGTAGGCGTACATTGAACTTGTGCCGCGAATCCAGCCGCTGAGCGACCACGGCGAAGGAGCAACCTCGAAGTCGTGGACATAAGGCAAAGCCTTGCAGGCAAGGTTCTTCACCGTGACGGTGATGGCGTTGTTGTAGCTGTCGGAATCATTTGGGGCAGCCACGGCAACCTTGATGCTGTAGGTGCCGGCTGTGGACACATCGATTGGCGTCATGAAAGTGTAGGAGGCAGTGTCGCCCGGATTGAGAGTGCCGCGATAAGTCTCGATGGAGGTAGAAGCGTCAGTTCCAACCTTGAAAGTCAATGGAATGTCAGTTTGCGGGTCAATGCCGTGATTGGCGAACTTGACGCTTATTTTTGCCCTGTCGAGGTTGTAGCCCTCAGTCACGTCCGACGAAGCGGAAAGCAGGCAAAGGTCGTTGGTCTGCTCCACGCGCACATCGTCGAGGATGATGTCGCGGCCCGAACCTTCATCGTAGAAGCCGAGATAATAGTTGCCGGCCTCCTTCACGTCGAGCAAGGCATAGCCGCTCTTGTAGTACAGCACATTGGTGATGCTGTCGCAGAAAATAGGCTGCGACTGCTTCATGGAGTCGGGACTTGCCGATTTGGAGAGGTACAACTTCAGATTTGTTGCGCCAGTGGAATATTCGGTGGTGTAATAGAACGACACGCGAGTTTTGCCAGCCGGCAGACTGATGGCAGGGCTGATGAGCCAATCGTTGTGCGTAATGCCGGTGTAGGAATTGATGTAGGCAGCCGAAACGCCTGCTTTGGCATAGTTGACCTTGTTGCTGACCATTGTGGCAAGATACCAGTAAACCACATCGTTGTCGGGGTTGTAGATGTTCCAGTTGTTGCCGTCTTCGCCAGGCTCAAAACTTGTGCGGTAAGGCAGAGTTTTGGCATTGTAGCTGTAGAGCGTGGTGCTGATGGTGTCGTTGGTCAAATCGCCGTCGCCGGCAAGGTCAATCCACACTTTGAGCGGATAAGAACCCGCTACGGAAAGGTCAATCGGAGTGGCGAACGAGTGGACTATAGTGGCATTTGCAGCCATCGACGGAATTGTGTCGATCACAGCGGCGGCAGTGCCGACCTGATACTTGACAGGCACATTTTTCAGTTCGCCGGCAGTGAGATTCTGGAATTGGGCCTTGACCACCACGCCTGCATCGGGCAGGGTGGCACGCCATTCGGGAGAAACGAGCGCGGCGGTTTTGGCATCGGCGTAGGAAGTCTGGATTGAGATGTTCTTAACTGAAATCTGAGTGGATTCAGTGCCGAGAAGCGCCATGAGAGCAATTGATAAAGTGGTGTCGGCAGGCACTTTAATGACGAATTTGCCTTGAGCGTAATCACTTGCGGTGGCAGGTAGCGAAATGCTGTCGCACTTCACATATTTGATATAGTTGCCGAGCAGTGCCCGCATGGTGAAAGGCGTTGCCGACTGGTAATCGAACGAAACCATGATGTCGCCCTTGGGCAGAGTGATGCCGCTGCTCTTCAGCATGGCCGTGGTGCCCGGATAGTAAGTATAGACGTAGCTGGAATAATTGGAGTACCATTTCCACGCTGACTTGCCGGTGCCGGAGGTCGAAGTTTTGAAATCGGTGGAAGCGGTTGACGATGAAGCCATCTTGTAAGGGAACGTAAGCATTGCCGGCATGGTGACTGCGTAAGTGGTGAATGAATTGCCGAGGAACGCGTCGGAATCGGTTTCCGCCCAAGCCACGATGGTGTTGGAAGCGCCAGGAGCAAGATTTACGCTAAACGGCACTTCAACTGACCCGCCTTTGCCAACGGGCTGGCTGACGGCAATTGTGCTGGAATCGGTCTTGTTGACCACATAATGCAGGTTGAAAGAATTGACGGCTTTGCCGCTATTTTCAACGGTGGCCTTCAACGTCTGCTTGAAGTTGAGGTTGGCTATTACATTCGTCACATTGCTGACGGCAAGGTCGGGCGATTCGGTGAACGCGCCGATTTGCACATGATCGAGATAAGTGTTGTTGGTGAGCATGTTGGATTGAGCGCCTTCACCGCCATAGTTGCGGAAAGCCACAAAAATATGTTTGCCGACGTATTTGCTGAGATTGATGAAATGCGTAGCCATCGGGAACATCACGAAGCCGTCTTCGGTTCGTGGCGAATAGGTGAAAAGCGTGTCGGTGAAACTTTCCGGCAGGCTGTCGGTGGTGGAAACGAGCACCTGAAAATAGAAACGGTTATTTTCAGTGTTGTTGTTCCAGATTCCTCCCAAAAGGAACGACAGACCGTAGCAATCAGCGATTTCAACCTTTGGAGAGATAAGCCAAGAATCGGCTTTAAGGCTCTTCCCGGAACGGGTTTGCCCAGTGTAGCCGATAGCCATTTTGCCGCCTGTGTAGCCAGTGAATACCTGTCCGCTTGGCTTGGTCTTCTGCAAATCCCAGCGAGGTACTGCCGTGACTTTCAGGCTCAAATCGGCATGACTTACGTAAGTGGTGTCCCATCCCGCAGGTGGGAACGTCGTAACCTCAAAATCCTCCGCAAGCTGTGCCCGCAGGGAGAGAGAAACAACGAGTAAACTGATTAAAAGTAAGGTTTTTTTCATGTATGTCGCTTATGGTTTGATTTTGGCTTCAAATATAGCACAAATTATTTTGTTTACAAAAAAAGGAGTGGAAAATTGGTGCGGAACAAATTTCTACGTGCAATAGGCTGAAATGCAGCATAGTGAAAAAAGTGTCATCCCCCCAAAAAATTGATGGCTGAGAAAATCCACAAAAATAGCCTACGCAAGATTATTTGAGCGAGGGAAAACTATATAATATTATCTAATTATCTTATCTATAACGTCAAAGAGCTTGTACATTTGCGAATATGACTTATATACATCAGGCTCTTTCGCTCGCAACTCATCAAGTTTGCGTGATAGATTAATAGCCTGTTCCAAGTCACCGTTTTCCTTCAGGTACTTGTAAATATTGACCTTGGTGAAAAATTCCTCTGATTTGTCATAATCGGGGATATGCTTCTTTAATTCCTTTACAGTTGCCTCATAATCAACAAATTCACGGCTTGATGGTGATGGCATGAAGTGCAGCAAGAACCAATATTCCGTGCATGCGTTCGACTCTACAAATATTATTTTGGGATTGTCCTTTTTTAGCTTCCTATAATGGGACGTTTTGACATTACTGCTCAGAATCACATCCATGTCAATCATGCATAACACATAGTCATAACCCTCTTGAATTCTTCTTTGAGCAAGAAGGACAATGTCATCAATATCGGAATGTTTGGGAACACCGGGGTATAGACGAAACCTGAACCGTTCGGCGGTTCTCAGGGCATCTATATACCGATATTCCGTCAATCCTTCACCAATGATGGCAATGCTCTTCCTTTCCTTATTAATCCTCTGATTCATCATATAAAGCCTTGTCTAAGTAAATACTATCAAGGAACGGGAGATTTACCAGCTTTTCCTGTTTGTAAGCATTATATACTGACATGGTCTTGTGAAGGCCAAGTGATGAAAGTCGCAGCAATTGCGTTGCGCCACAATCATTTTTATCCGTGAACCAGATGGTATCTCTACGGATGTAATCCTCGTCAAGCAAATTCGTATCATGAGTTGTAAGAATCAATTGCGACTGCTTTTTGCTATTTACCAGAAACACCTTGATAAAATATGAAAGCAACTCGTAATGGATACTGGATTCGATTTCATCGATAGGCAAAATTGTGCCATGAGAGAGCAGATTATAAAGAATTGTAGCCAGACCCATGTACCGTCTTGTGCCCATCGATTCCAGTTCTTCATCAAGTTCCTTGTCGCCATTTACCGTGTGGTGAGTGAAATAAAGTTCCTCATTGCTGACAGTTCCTTTCTGCAATATTTCTTCCTTTTCCTTATCCGACATACCAGCAGCATTCTTGATAAACATCTCCAATTCAGGACTTATTCTTACCTCTTCGTTGTGAATCGAAATATCCGAAATGTTGAAATCAGATGCTTTCAAAAAACGCAAGATGAATTTTTTCATCTTGTCGCTCTTGCGCCCTTTCAGATTTTTTTTGATAAATCCCATCAGATAATTCGTCGGCAACATGGCGGGAGCAAAGTGCTCGGAGAACATCATGTAAACGAGATTGAGTTTTGTCTTCTCAACGTTAGAGATGCCGAAAGCGGCTATAACAGAACGGTTGACTATAGTGTTGCCTTCAATGGCTTCTCGACTTTTCTTCAAGAGTCCGGACTTCGTGCCGAATTTTATTTCGGTTGCTTCAGTCGCATCATTATAGTTTCTATCATATAATAAAGTGGGTTGAGATGAAGAATATACCTGCAAAGTTTCTTTATAGATTATTTTGCCATCCAATATCAAGTTAAGTTTATAGCGCTCACCTTCCAGATAGAATGTCATTTCAAACTCCGTCTTTTCCTTATCCGACACATTATCGAGCAAAAATGGAATCACTCCTGTAGCTTCTCCCTTTTTTTGACTTGAATCAATCATGAAATGAGAGAAGAAGTCGAGAGCGAGAAGAATATTTGTTTTGCCTGAAGCATTAGAGCCGTATATGCAACCTATCTTCAGCAACTTTACTCCATCAGCCACTTTTTCGGTGTAAATTTCCTCAGAGGTGGGGTCGTTCGTTGGGATAAAACTCAGCGTCTGTTCCTCTCTTATAGAGTGGAAATTCTTAATTTTAAATTCCGCTATCATAATTTGGTTCATTATTTTGATGCAAAAATACAAAGAATTATCATATCTGCAAATTTTATTTATTAAAATCGTGAATAATTCACGAAATTAGCAAATAGAATTAGCAAAATATGCAATTTGTGGAAAGTAAAACGATTTGGAATGACAAAAAAGGCATTGAAAATCGGTCTTGACGACCAATAATCAATGCCTTTTTATGTCGGGGTGACTCGACTCGAACGAGCGACCTCGCGCCCCCCAGACGTGTACTCTAGCCAACTGAGCTACACCCCGATTTTGCCTTAGCCGATTCCTTATCAAGTGGATAAGGGCGTTTTTCACTAAAGCGGTGCAAAGATACGCAATTTTCTGAATTGTGTCAATAGCAACGCTGAAAGTTTTGATGCCTGAAATTCGGCTCAGGAAGGCAAAACGGAAGGTTGCCGGCGATCATGGGCTTTTACCATTAATATGGCGGATTGCCTGACGATAATCGTTACTCGGCTGAATTGCAGGAATTTATTTTACAATTTCAATTGGTATGCCGAGTAAAAAGGCGACTTTTTCCAATTTTTCGGCAATGTGACCTACACCGATGGCGCAGTGGTGCGACGGGCCTGCCGATGACCATTGCTCAATAAATTTGCGTAGGCCGCAATCGAAGCGGTAACGGCTGTTGGTGTTGCCTATATTGAGAACCGGGCCTGAAACTGATTCGCCCTCGGCGCACAGCAGCGACAGCCCATCCTTTTTCTCCACCACGCTCAGCAGGGTGACGAGGCCGTTGCTGACCGACATCTGAATGGAAAGGCCTTTGCCTGGCTTGCCATGATAAACGGGAACCGGCACCAATTTCACCTTTTCCTCCGACATATTGAAGTGCGCCGGGCCGTCATGCCCCAAAAGCACCACATCGTCGTTGAAATCCATGGCGTAGAATTCGGAGAATGAACCGCCGGCATTCAATAGCGACATGATTTTCATGGCCTGCACGTTCTTCACCTCACATTCGCCGGCCACTGGCACTCCGTTGCCGGTAAGGATGGTGCAGCCCGGAATTATAGAGGTGATGATGTCCTGATAATCGTTGCCCGGCTGCCCTTCGTAATAATAGGCAAGCGAGCCTAATCCGTGGTTCGCAATCATTTTGTCCAACGCCACGCTGACTTTAGCCGCCCTGCGCAATTCATAATCGCTACATTCGGTGACGACATCGAAACATTCGGAAAACTCCTTGATTTTTGCCGAAATCGACTGTTCATCTACGGAATCGCGAAGCGCCTTCAGTTCGCACATCTCAATCAACTCTATTTTAGTGCCGAATGTGGAGCATTGCTTGCGAAGATCGGTATAGACGTCGAGCATACCATTATAGTAATGGCCAAGAATGCCCATGGTGCAGCCGTTCATGCCTTTCACGGCAAATGCGGCATCGAGCCATGAATCCACCTGCTGCCAAACGGTGGCATCGCCGAGGAAGCCGGTGACAACCGAATAACTGATGCCGGCATTGTTGAGGACGCAGGCAAATTCGGGAAGAGAGCAGGCCTGACAATTTTCAAGCCACATACCGGTCATTTCACTGCGGTCGGCAAGGCTGTTGATTTTGTCATAATCAATCGCAGCAGTGGGCTGCACATTGAGGAGAATTACTGGCACTTTGACATTCTGCACCACCGGCAGCAACGTCGAGGACAGGGCATAAGTGGAGATGAACACAAACAGCACATCCACCCCGCCACGCGTCAGCATTTGAGCCGCGTCAACCGATTTAGGCACAGAATCCACCATGCCGGCATCAAGCACTTCAGTACGGTCATTCTTCAGATGTCCCTTTATCACGTCGTGATACTGCATAAGGTGCGGCAGCAATTCATGGAACTGGTTCCAGTAAGTATCAAGGCCTACACTAATCAGGCCAACATTCAGTTTCGTTCCCATAATCATTTATTTAAAGATATTTTTAAACAGTAAGCATATTTGCAAGGTGCCTTGGCGGGCAGCGTTATCTGCCAGCCATTATCAATGCGGCAACAGGCCAAATTGCCTTTAACGCCGAGCATTGCCACCTTTCTGACAGTGTCGCCAGCCAGCGACTTGATGACGACTTTGCCGTCAGCCGGCCAAGCCATGATGAAAGCGTATAAATATCCGTTCTTTTTGGTGAAGCGTATGTCCTGAGCAGTGTAAGGGGTGAGTGCCAGCTCTTTATTCAGGTTGCCCGCCGACATCACCACATTGCCTTCTCCCCACACGCGCCAAGCATAGGAATCGTAGATTCCCTCACCGTTCACGTCCATCCAGTCGCCCATCTCCTTCAGCGTCAGCTCGCCACCGGCATCCAGTTCGCCATCGGGCGTAAGAGGCAGATTGATTACGTAATTTCCGTCGCGCGACACAGCCTCAAGCATCTGATGAATAACCATTCCAGCATCATAGAAAGTGCCTTTGCGATAGAACCATTCGCCCAGACTTACCTCGCATTGCCAAGGCTGGTCGGACTTAATCCCGTCGGGGAACTTCGATTCCGAATTCACTGCCACCGCCCTCGCGTCCTCATTGCCTTTAGTGAAAGCCATGGCCTGCAGAATGCCGTGATTCCGCTTGATGCTGGTGTTGTAGAGGTGCGCAATCACGCGCGGAGTGGCATCGGAGCGATAGCCTTTGCCTGTGAACCATCCGCAGAAAGGATAGCTCCCGCCACCGTCGAAATAGATGAAATCGGGCGAAAATTGGTCGATGGCATCTATCACGCGGTGAGTCCATTTGGTGCAATACCAACGGGCAAAATCCAAGTGCTTCGTGAGGTTGCCGTCGGGAATGCCGTGCGACAGCGGGTCCTGCATTCTGAAGTCAACGGAATCGCCCTTGAAATCTTTTGGCCAAGCCACATCGTCGCGCAGGTCAATGCCATAAAGGTCTTTAAGGTCCAATCCAAGGCTTTTCCACCAAGTCGTCTTGCCATCGTAGTTTTGCGCCCCATCGTAAGGAACGCCTTTCATCGGGCCGTCGAGGTCGGAAAGGAAAGCCGGCTGATACCACCACAAAGAATAGTCGCCATGGAAAGCGATGCCGAATTTCATTCCGAACTTTTCAGCAGCCATTTTCCATCCGCCCACAATGTCGCGGTGAGGGCCAATCTTCACTGAGTTCCAAGGCTGGTATTTCGAGTTCCACAAGTCGAAATTATCGTGATGCATGCCCTGCGCTATCACATAGCGGGCGCCGGCACGCCTGTAAAGGGCCATCAGCTTCTCTGGATTCCATTTGCTTGCCTTCCAAAGTGGCAGAATGTCCTTGTAGCCGAACTCCGAAGGATGCCCGAAACGTTTCAGATGGTCGGCATACACGTTGGTGTAAGGATTCCAAGCATGCTTGGGCATATATATCCATTTGGCGTACCAGTCGCCATCTTCGGCAACCGACTGCGGGCCCCAATGGAGCCAAATCCCGATTTTGGCCTTTCTGAACCAAGTCGGCACCTTAAAGTTGTCGCCAAGCGATTCCCACGTAGGCTTGCAAGGCCCATCGGCGATTTTTACCGGTACTATGCTCGGTGTCAACTTTTTCTGAGCATTTTCCTGGCCATAGACATCATTTTCCATAAAAAGAAAAGAAACAATGCCTGCAATGAATAACAATTTAGATAATTCTATTGCTTTCATCATTTTGACGTATTCAAATTTTATGTAAAGAGAATTCCAGTATCTTAAATTTCCCTGATGAATATTATTCTAAAAAAGCGATTTTCCCTTAAACATTACAAAGATAAGCATTTCTATGAGAATTCAGGCAGCAAAACGGAAAATTTTGCTGCCTGAAAGCATGATTTGCGCAAAGCGGATTATTTGAATCTTAATGCAGACACGTGAGAATCACATATATTCGCGCTTGAACCAAAGTTCAAACACTGGGTCGGCAAAAATGAAGCCGTCGCCTTTCTTTTCAATGAAATCCTTGTTTTGCAGAGTGCGCTTGTTGCGAGTGATGGTCTGTGCGCTTAGATTTTACCTTTCATGACAAAATTATACATCAATGTATTATACATCAATGTATATTTTTCACGAAAAATGCACGAAATGGCTGATTTTGGCCAAGAAACTGGCTTGAAAATTGCTGATTTTTTGCTTCGGGGACGAGTGGGAAAAGGCATACACGAAAACAAAATCGAAAAGAATGATGATGGACGTGGCGGAATTTTTGATAATAAGGCACTGATAATTATAATATTTGGAGCTACATTCAAAACAAATTGCTAAATTTGCCTGCATAATGGCAACGGGGAATAATCCGTCTGCCGAAATTAAATGGAATTAGTATGAAAAAATCAATTTTTATAACCGTTTCTATTCTTATCGCCGCCTTTTCGGCGATGGCTGGCGACTTCACCGTCGGCGGAATAAGCTATAACCGCCTGCCCGACGGCAAATCAGTGGAAGTGACTGCCGGCACGATGAACTATTCGGGCGACATCGTGATTCCTGACCAAGTGACTTACGGCACTGCCACTTATGCCATTACAGCTATTGGCGAGGCGGCATTCTCGCGTTGCCAAGCACTCAATTCGGTGACAATCGGCGACAATGTGACGGAAATAGGCGATTTGGCGTTTCAGCGCTGCTCGGCCCTATCCTCGGTGAAATTTGGCGGCAGTGTGGCGAAAATCGGGTTCGAGGCCTTTTATTATTGCAGCAATTTGGCTTCGGTTGAACTTGGACCGAGCGTCATTGAGATTGGCGCTTCGGCTTTTGAATATTGTCGCGGACTGGTGTCGGTGGTAATCGGCAGCGGTGTGGCTGAAATCGGCGAGTGGGCGTTCCGCAACTGCAACAGTCTGAACGAGTTCGCCGTGGATGCGAAAAATCAGAATTTCGCGTCGAGCGATGGCGTGCTTCTCAACAAAGCTGCCACGCGGCTCATTGCATATCCCAATGCCAAGGCAAAATATTATGCGTTGCCCACAAGCGTGGATTCCATCGCTTCGCAGGCGTTTTTCAATTGCTTTGTGCTCCGTGCGGTCAGCATTCCGCAGGGCGTGACTTACATCGGGTCGAACGCTTTCAGCAACTGCGTGAACCTGAAGACGGTGAATTGCGCCGCCAATGTACCGCCAACGTGCATCTACAATGTGTTCAGCGGAATTGATTCACTTGCAGCGCTTTATGTGCCCACGGGCAAATATTTCGATTATTCCACCGACCGATATTGGGGACTATTCAAATATATAGTCGCTGATTTGATGGATGCGTCGGCTGCTCCGCTCCGCACGGGTGCGGCTTTTACATGGCAGGCAGTGACGGGCGCAGCGGGCTACACTCTGCAAATTTCCGCCGATGCCGACATGACGGCAGTAGGCACTTACGAAATGGCCGACACGCACGACGCGACGAATCCCTACATTGTCAGCGGTCTTGACGAAAACACCTGCTATTACTACCGCCTTGAGGCGCACAATCAGGCGGGCATCATTCAGGCCAAGGCAATGGGTGTGTTCACCACAGGCGAATCGTCGAGCGGCATCGCCACGATGGTGATTGACAGGCAGCCCGTTGCACGCACTTATTACGGATTCGACGGCCAGCTTCTTGCTGACCCGCAAGCAGGCACGCCGGTGATAAGCGTCACCCGCTTCACCGACGGCAGCGTGAAGAGGGTGTGTCAAAACGGCGCACCCTCTATTATTAAGCACAAAGCCCCGACTTTCTCAAGCCAGGGCTTTGCTATTTCCTAAAGTTTTTGTATCTTTAGGCATAAGTTTTTAATTATGGCAAAGATA
>JAKVKZ010000025.1 GCA_022484565.1 Muribaculaceae bacterium | reverse complement strand
GTGCAATTATTAATATTTAGTATAAAGAACTGCTTATGAGTGTAAAGAAACTACTGATGGTGTTTGCACTGTCGCTTATGTCACTTTCCGCACTGTGCCAAGTCACAGTGAAAGGCGTTGTGATTTCAGCGGACGACAATGAGCCTATTATTGGCGCTACTGTCGCTGTGAAGGGCAACCCTTCCAATGCAACTGCAACTGATGTTGACGGACATTTCTCCTTGAGCGTACCAAGCTACAAGGTGAGCATTGTCGTCACGTATGTTGGAATGAAGTCGGCTACCGTACCCGCACGTGAGGGTGATTTGAAAGTCACTCTCGAATCGAGCTCAAAGGTACTTAACGAAGTCGTCGTTACTGGTATGCAGAAAATCGACAAACGTCTGTTTACTGGTGCTTCCACACAAATCGATGCCAGCAAGACTAAAATCGACGGTATGGCTGATATCAGCCGCTCCCTCGAAGGTCGTGCAGCCGGCGTCACTGTACAAAACGTATCCGGTACTTTCGGTACCGCGCCTAAGATCCGTGTCCGTGGTGCTACGTCAATCTATGGTAACTCCAAACCTTTGTGGGTTGTCGATGGTGTTATCCAGGAAGATGCCGTTGAAGTCACTGCCGATGAACTTTCTTCGGGTGATGCTGTCACAACTATTTCATCCGCTATCGCCGGACTTAACCCTGATGATATCGAGAGCTTCTAAATTCTGAAGGACGGCTCCGCTACATCCATCTACGGTGCACGCGCCATGGCGGGCGTTATCGTAGTCACTACCAAACGAGGCAAAAATGGTCACACCAATATTAATTACACTGGTGAGTTCACTTACCGCCTCAAACCAAGCTACAGCAACTTCAACATCTGCAACTCCCAGGAGCAGATGGGTATTTATAAGGAAATGGAGGAAAAAGGCTGGCTCGAATTTGCATCACTCGCCACTGGTTCACAATCTGGTGTCTATGGCAAGATGTACCAGTTAATCGACAACTATTCAAACGGTAAATTCGGTCTTCCTAACACGCAGGCTGCTAAGAATACTTACCTTCAGGCTGCCGAATTCCGCAATACCAACTGGTTCGACCTCCTTTTCAAATCGAACATTATGCAGAACCACTCGGTCAGCATATCCGGAGGTAACGACAAGGGTAACTTCTACACTTCTGTTTCCGTTATGGACGATCCGGGCTGGACTCAGTCAAGCAAGGTTAACCGTTACACCCTTAACGCCAACGCCACTTACAACCTGTCGAACACTTTGAAATTGACTTTGGTTTCAAGTGATTCCTATCGTAAGCAAAAAGCTCCTGGCACATTGAGCCAAGAGGTGGATGTCGTTAGCGGTCAGGTTAAGCGTGGTTTTGATATCAACCCTTACAGCTACGCCCTCAATAGTTCACGTACTCTCGATCCTAACGAGACTTATACACGTAACTATGCTGACTTCAACATTTTCAAGGAACTTGAAAACAACTATATTGATATAGGTGTAACCGACCTGAAATTCCAGGGCGAATTGAACTGGAAACCTATCAGGGAACATGACACTGAACTTGAGTTCAATGCCATTGGCGACTACCGCTATCAATCGTCTGTAATGGAGCATTACGTTAAGGACCACTCCAATCAGGCTCTCGCCTATCGTGCCGGTATCGACCCGGAGAACGCTACTATTCGTTCATCCAACCCTTACCTCTACACTGACCCTGACGATGACAATGCACTTCCTGAAACTGTTCTTCCAAAAGGCGGTATCTATTACTACAACGCCTACGACATGACTCAGTACAACTTCCGTGGTACTGTCAATTTCAAGAAGACTTTCAACCGCGACCACATCTCCAATATCTTCGCCGGTATGGAATCAAGCTCTATCGACCGTAAGCAGATTGCTTTCCAAGGTTGGGGCTTCTGCTACGATGATGGTGATGTTCCTTTCCCTGATTATATGCTGTTCAAGCAGCAAAGCGAGGAAAATGCAGCCTACTACGGACGCACACTTTCCTACCGCCGCGACTTGGCTTACTTCGCTTCCGGCATGTACTCTTATAAAGGTAAATATATCGGCAATGCCACTATCCGTTATGAGGGTTCCAACAAGCTCGGAAAATCCAACAAATCTCGTTGGTTGCCTACTTGGAACATTTCAGGTGCTTGGAACATCCACGAGGAAAGCTGGTTCAGCAATCCTGTTCTTTCACACGCCACTCTTAAGGCTTCCTATTCTCTGACTGCCGAAAATGGACCTGACTACGTTTCCAATGCTACGGCTATTTATAGCCCTTACAAGCCTTGGCGTCCACTTTCATCAGTTCAGGAACTCGGTCTTGACCTTAAAGAACTTGGCAACAGCGAACTTACCTACGAGAAAAAGCATGAGTTGAATATCGGTACTGACCTCGGTTTCCTTGGCAACCGCATCAACTTGGCATTTGACTGGTACAAACGTAACAACTACGACCTTATCGGTCAGGTTTACACTCAGGGTGTAGGCGGTGAATCTCTCAAATATGCCAACGTGGCTTCCATGAAGTCCCATGGTGTTGAGTTCACCCTTTCCACCAAGAACATTGAGGCTAAGGATTTCAGTTGGACAACCGACTTCACATTTGCCTATAGCAAGAATGAAATCACCGACTTGAAGTCACAAAGCCGTGTAATCGACCTCGTTCAGGGTACTGGTTATGCTCTTCAGGGCTATCCTGTACGCGCCATCTTCTCTATTCCTTTCCTTGGACTTAACAGCGAAGGTCTCCCGACTTTCACCAACGAAAACAATGTCACAACTGTTTCCGACATTAACTTCCAGGAATTCAAGAAGCTCGGTTACCTGAAATATGAAGGCCCTGCCGACCCTACCACTACAGGCGGTTTTGGCAACACTTTGACTTGGAAAGGTTTCCGTCTTAATGCCTTCATCACTTACTCTTTCGGCAACAAAGTCCGCTTGACTCCTGTTTTCGCAGCTGCCTACAGCGACCTTTCTTCAATGCCTAAGGAGTTCAAGAATCGCTGGGAACTTCCAGGTGATGAGAACTACACCGACATTCCTGTTATTGCAAGCCGTCGTCAGGTAAAGAACAACAGTTACCTCAGCTACGCTTACAATGCTTACAACTATTCAACAGCTCGTATCGCCGACGGTGGTTTCATCCGCATGAAGGAAATTTCAATCACCTACGACATCCCTCGCAATTTCCTCAGCAAACTGCGCATCAGCAGCTCTTCGCTCAAATTGCAGGCCACTAACTTGTTCCTCATTTATGCCGACAAGAAGTTGAATGGTCAGGACCCTGAATTCTTCAACAGCGGCGGTGTCGCTACTCCTTCACCTAAGCAGTTTACTCTCACTTTAAGAATTGGTTTATAATTTATTTTGCTGAATTATTTGAATATGAAATTAAAGAATTTAACATATTTCGCTGTTGCCGCTTTTAGCGCCATCGCGCTCTCCTCTTGCAACGATTTCCTCGACAAGACCCCCGACAACCGCGTTGACCTCAGCACTCCACGTCAGATGAAACTCGCTCTCATAAATGGCTATTCCGATGGAAATATCTCTTTAATGTGCGAGCTTAGCAGCGACAACTTTGAAGACAATAATGCTCCCGATGACCAGGGCGTCCGTTACAATCTTGCCACCTACAACGGCTACAAGAATGATGACCAGGTTTTCGCTTGGCAAGACGTCAATAATGAGAACCAACAGGACTCTCCTACCTCTGTTTGGGAAGGCGCTTACCACGCCATCGCTGTTGCCAACGGCGTGCTTGAGGCTATCAATAACTACGCTGGCGACACTGCCGATGTCTCTGCCCAAAAGGGTGAGGCTCTCCTTATCCGCGCCTACAACCACTTTACGCTCGTCAATATGTTCGCACAGCAATATCGCGGACCGGAACTCAGCAAATCGCTGCAGGGCGTGCCTTACATCACCGAACCTGAAACTAAGGTGCTCGTAAATTACGACCGTGGTACTGTTGAAGAGGATTACGAGAAAATCGAAAAAGACCTTCTTGAAGGTCTTCCTCTAATCAACGATAACGCCTACGAAGTGCCTAAGTATCACTTCAACAAGGCTGCCGCTTACGCTTTTGCTGCACGTTTCTTCCTTTTCAAACGCGATTATGAGAAATGCGAATACTATGCAACAATGGCTCTTGGCGGTCCTTCAGGAAATGCTGCTACTTACATGAGCAACGTATGGAAACAGACTTTCCCAAGCTACTCCAACCTTGTTCAGGCTATTTGCAGCTCTACCAACCCAAGCAACTTGATGCTTGTGGCAACCAGTTCTCTTATGGCTCGCCGCTACATGAGCAAATATCGTTACACCGTCAACCGCAATGCTGCTAAGGCTACAGTTTTTGGCCCTGGCCCAACTTGGCCTAACTTCAACTTCCACCCTTGCTTCAATGGTAAACTTTACATCAGCGGTGGTCAGGAATATGGCGTTTACTTCCCTAAGGATGGTGAACTCTTCGAATACACCGACAAGGTTGCCGGTATCGGTTATCCTCACGTTGTCCGCGCCGAATTCACTGGCGAGGAAGTTCTCCTCGAACGTGCTGAAGCACGCCTTTATCTTGGTAAGATTGACGAAGCCATCGCCGACCTTAAGATTTGGAACGACAACCGCGCCAACAATGCCACTACTTACAAGCTCGTAGAATTGACCAAAACACTTCTGTGGAACTGGTACAGCAAGGACACTGGTGGTTACGGAATCGTTAAGCCTCTTCACATTGATGAGGTTTGCCCAAGCGACAAATATAAACTTTCAGACGACATCTTGCCTTACATCCAGTGCGTGCTTCACTTCCGCCGTATTGAGACGATTTTCGACGGCTATCGCTGGTTCGACATCAAGCGCTACGGCATTGAAATCACTCACAAGATTGGTAAGGACAAAGTTGATAAGCTCACTCTTTGGGACGGACGTCGCGCATTCCAGGTTCCTGCTGAGGCAATTGCCGCAGGTCTTACCACTACTGACCGTACCACGGCAAGTGGTCCTGACGAGGTTCCTATTCCTCTTAATGTTCCTGTAACTAATAAATAAATACTGATTACATTATGACAATGAACAAATATATATTAAGTCTCGTCTTGCTCTTGGGTGCGGCCATTGGCTTCTCCTCATGCAGCAGCGACGAACCTAACTCCACAAGTATTTTCAACACCACCGAGGCCGCCGTTGACACAGCTTCTGCAACTTACCAGTTCGATAGCTGGCTCTACACGAACTATGTGCAAGTGTATAACCTCGACTTCCGCTACAAGATGCAGGATGTCGGTGCTGATATGGACTACAACCTCGTGCCTGCTGAATACAGCAAGGCCGTTGACCTTGCTGTCCTCGCCAAATATCTTTGGTTCGACGTTTACAAAGGCGTCGTTGGTATCGACTTCCTCAAGTCTTATGGTCCTCGCATCATCCATCTCATTGGTTCCCCTGCCTACAATGCAGCTAACGGAACTATGATTCTTGGTCTTGCTGAAGGTGGTCTGAAAGTTTCTCTGTTCCGTGTGAACTATCTCGATGTAAACGACTTCCTTTCACTCAACGAATATTATTTCAAGACCATGCACCATGAGTTCGCGCACATCCTGCACCAGACTAAGACCTATCCTAAGGAATTCAATCTCCTTTCTGTAGGTAACTACGAGCCGTTTAAGTGGCAGGAACGTGACGAAAAGGTCGTGGCTTCTCTTGGCTTCACTTCTCCTTATGCAAGTTCTGAAACTCGTGAGGATTTCGCCGAGACTGTTGCCAACTATATCACAAAGACTGATGCCCAATGGGCACAAATCCTCGACTGGGCTTCCAAGAACTGGACTCTCAAGGAAAGCAGCACCAACGTTTATGTTGAAGGTGGTGAGAGCGATGGAGTTGATGGCAAAGCCGTCATTCTTCAAAAAGTCTCTATCGTCCGTCAATGGTTCAAGGATTCTTGGGGCGTCGATTTGGACTCACTCCGTTCTGTCGTGCAATATCGTCAGTCGCACTTCAATATCGACTCTTTACGCAACGAAGTTTATAGCATTAAAAAATAAAAACGCCTACGATTATGAATAAGAAATTTTTATCAGTTATATTTTTCGGTGCTGTCCTTGCCATGAGCCTCGGCTCTTGCAAGAACGAAATCGACGACGTTTTTGATCAGGATGCGGCTGCTCGTATGAACACTGCATTGTCAACTTACAAGGATGTTCTTACCGCTCCTTCTAGCGGTTGGGCTATGGAATATTTTGCCACCGATGCTGAACAGGGCTACACGTTCCTCATGAAATTCGATAAGAACGGTTCTGTCAACATTGCAGCTAAAAACACTTACACCAGCAATAAGATGGCTCAGGAAACCAGCCTCTACCAATTCATCGGTGACGATGGTCCTGTCCTTACTTTCAATAGCTACAACAACCTTTTCCATCGTTTCTCTACTCCTGAGGCTATCGACGGAAAGAGTAATGGTGTTGGCCATGGTGGTGACTATGAATTCATCGTCATGAACGCATCTGCCGATTCTGTTAAGTTGCAAGGCAAAAAGGTAGGTTACACCCAGTATTTGTATCCTATCCCTTCCGGCACTTCTTGGGAAGATTACTTTAATCAGCTCGACACTATCGATGCCAAGATGTTCTCGCCGAAGCTCCCTACCCTGTGGCTCAACACAGCCAACGGCAAACGCTACACCATCGGTAATGCTTCAACCCATTATCTTAGCTTTGTACCTGATGGTGGCGACGCTATCAGCCAGACCACTTATGCAGCAGGCATTGTCACTCACGATGGCTTCCGCTTCTGCAAGCCTTATCAAGGACTCGACAGCACTTTCAAAGTTCAGAAGTTTGTTCAGCAGACTGATGGCACTTTGCTCTGCACCGACGATGGTAAATCCACCATCACTGCGCCTTATCTCGATAGCCTGCTCGTTACAAAGACTCTCGCTTGGCAAATCGAGCCGTCAACTCTTGGAGGTGATTTCGTTAAGGCTTACAATGATGTTGTCACTGGTTGCAATACGTCTTTCAAGACCGTCTTCCAATACATGCAGCTCCGTTACGATGGTGCTTCTAAAAACTATGAACTTCTGTTCAAGAATGGTAAATACACCGGTAAACTCTACATCGGCGTTACCACTTCTGGCACCGACAAAGTATCTTACACTTTTGCTGACGATGGCGACAACAATGGTAAAGTCCATCTCACAAGAGTTGCTGCTTTTAAGACGTTCATGACCTTGCTCACTTCTTCAGGTTACACACTTTCTGCTACCTCAACCATAGCTCCTACGCGTGTGAAGTTCACGAGCGATGCTAATTCAAGCAATTACTTCTATGTTGATGTCCAATAATCGGGACATCAACATAGATTAATTCTATATTCTATTTAATTCTATTGTTTTACTAAATTTTTCTATTATGAAGAAGTTTACTTTTTTGATGCTTGCTGTTGTTGCGACTATCGTTGTTATGGTTGCGGCTTCTTCAGCAAAAAAGTCTTTGCCGGTTATTCCTTTGCAAAGCTCTGTAACCAATGTTCAGACTTCTGTTGCAACCGCTTCGCCTATTATGCTTAGCGCAACCCCGTCTGCAACTCCTGAAGGATTTATCTCCACTAAGGTGACAGCTGACTCTGCTGCTGTTGCAGGTTACGATCGTCCTGCCGGCACTTTCCTGTTCGGATTTAGTGATAAAGTTAGCCGTTATGGTCATCCTTTCGTTCATGGACCTGCTTACACTCCGATGACTTGGACCAACACGTCAACTGACAATTACACAGATTTCACTTGGTTGTACCAGAATCCTGATTTCAACGACACAATCAACACTACCCTCACTGCTACGACTAAGGATTTAGTTGCTCCTTCCTACATCTGGTCAAGCGCTGACGGTTACAAGCTCGTTGCTAAAAGTGCTACACTCAACGACACTGTTCAACCTTATGGTGCAGTATTTTTAGGATCTTCCGCTTCAGTTAACGGCACAGACTTTGGTTCTGGCAACTTCGACCCGACAACAGGCAGTCTGACACGTGCAAGTGTTATTAGCACTAATGCTGCAGGCGCTGCTTCATGGAAAAGTGCTTACGATTCTTGTGGCTACACCAACGATTCTGTAAAAGTCACAAGTTTCTCTGAATTCTTCCCTGCTCCTGCTCATGCTTATGAACTTACAACTGTAAAACTTTGGGCATATATCACAAGCCCAAGTACAGATGCTGTTTACAATATCGTTGTTCGTAAAGTCACTTCAGTTAAGACCACTTCATCTGGTGCTCGCTTCCCGGTTTTGGGCGACACTCTTGCTGTAGGTACATGCCAGCAAGCCGACGTTACTACTCCTGGGACTAACATCAGTCTTCTCAAATTCCCGCTTAAAGTCACTGATAATGGTCTTGAAGAAGATGCCGACCTCGACATCAACAGCGGAATCATGGTTACTCTCACTGCTCCTGCCACATCAATGGTTAAGGAATTCTATCCTTTCTGGATGGATGGTGTAACTGATAATACCGCATCAAAGGTTACTGGTTATGTAGGCGTTGACACTTATGTTGGCGGCGTGGTAACTAATAACTACACTAACCTCACCACTACTTGGCGTTTTGGCTCTAATCCTACCGTTTATTGCACTCACCTATTGTTCCAGCTCGACGCTTCATTCAACTGGCTCGACATAGCTGACGACACTTTCACTGTTCCTGTTGCTGGTGGCTCTAAGGATTTCGTTGCCACTTCCCACAGAATGGCTAAATATAATGGTGCTGATGTTTGGACAATCGCTCAAAAGGATGGTTCAGTTCTTCCTGATTGGTTGACTTGCGAAACCACCGACAGCACTGTTGTTGAGAGTGGAACGACTTATTACAGTGGCAAAACTGGCATTAAGCTCACTGCTGCTGCTCAAACCACAGGCACTGGCCGTTCATGCGATGTTGTATTCAATTATCCTGGTGCTGGCGCAAAGGTTATCCACGTCATCCAAGGTGATGGCTCAGTTAAGGGCGTTAAGGCTAACAGCGATGTTAAAGTTGCTGTCGTAGGTGGTGATTTCGTCATCACTCATTCTGCTGCCGTTAACTCAGTTCGCGTTTACAATGTAGCAGGTCAACTCGTTGGCCAAGCTAATCTTGCTGAAGGCCAAGCAACTGTTTCAGCTGCTAACCTCGCAAAGGGTATGTACATATTGAAATTCAATAATAACACTACAGTTAAGACAATCAAATAAGCAGTTTCTTAACACATGGAAACGGGGGCTCCGCTGATGGCGCTCCCGTTTCTTTATTTAAATAGCTAATTATAAACATATTACAGTCAAAAAGCGAATAAGTAAGTTGTTAACGGCACAAGTCTAAAAAGTGTGGGACAATTGTGTGTTTTGGCCATATAATCATTTAATATTCAAGCATCTGTTTCTTCAAAAAGTGTCCCACCTTATTCAATTGTCCCAATTAACATTCGCAAGATAAATCCTCATAAAAAAAACTTGCAATTTTTATTCATATTCTCTTGACTTTTACCTTTTTGTTTTTTATCTTTGCAAAGTATTGTGAATTTATAAACCATTGAAACTTATAAAATCATGGGACACACTTACTTTTCACGTTCTACGGTTGTTATTTTAGCTGTTATTGTTATTGTTGCTCTATCGCAGCAGAAATCGCTTGCGGTCTCGCAGTCGAATAATCAATTTGTTAATATTTCTGACAGCGAGTCTCCTATCCTCAACGCTACCTCTTCCATCTCCAAGGTCACTTCTGATGAAAATGCGGTGGCTAATTTCAATATCCCGGATGGATATTTTCACTTCGGATTTACTGATAGTTGCATAATCTTGACAAGTCGTTTCCTCCTTGGCCCTGCTTTCACTCAGGCAACGTGGAAAAACGCCTGCACCGACAATTACACAGATTTCATTTGGCATTATCCCGATGAAAGCCTAACATCTTGGGCAACGTCATCAAGCAAAGACCTTGTCACCCCGCCATACAAGCCTTCTACTATCTTGGCTCCGTGGCTCGTTGCTAAAAGTGCAACGCTTACCGACACCATAAGCCCATTCTACTCGGTAAAGTATGGTGGCATTGCTGAAACTCCGGCACTTGTTTTTAGCGCAGGCAATTTTGATATCTGTATGCCAAAGCGACGTTCAGCACGCGCTTTCAGCACAAGTAGTGATGCCGACCTGAATGTTTGGAAACCGATTTTCACCACCGCCACATTCACTCCCGACTCTTGCCACGTCACTGCTTTCACCGAATATTTTCCGGCCACTCCGCATCCGTTCCAGATGTCAACGGTCAAGATTCTCGTGTATGCGCCTAAATTCACCACCCCGCTGCCAGTTCAGCTTGTCATTCGCAAAGCCACACTCGGCACTGATGGTATGCCTGTATTTGGTGACACTGTTGCCACAAGCGTTCTCACTGAATCGAATTTAGTCCGTAAAGGAACAAGCAAAAATGCGGTGTTCATTTTCCCGCTTAAAGCGAAATCTGAATCCGGGCTTGAAAAAGAGGCCGACCTCAATGTTGATTACAGTTTCGCCATCACAATCAATGCCCCTCGTAATGGTGACAAGTTCACTTTCTATCCATATTTCCCTGGCGATTACAACACACCGAGTGCCTACCCTAACACCGCATTCGTTAATATCGACATATTCAAGGGTGGCACAGCCAGCGACACAATGGTCAGCACTGTCAAGGCACCTCTCGGCAACGCAGCTCCTTACATCTATTGCACAGGTTTCTGCTTCGAGATTGACGCCTCATATAATTGGCTGCACTGCACCGATAATTCTTTCAATGCACCTGCCGAAGGTGGCAGCAAGGAATTCATGATTGGCTCCAACAAGGCATCCACCGATGAATTCACTAACCAGTCTTATTGGAAAATTTCTCAGGCCGACGGTTCTGCTCTGCCTTCATGGATCACTACAATTGCAGCCGATAGCACTGTCACCGATTCATTGAAGATCACGAACTATGCTAAGGCGACAAAATTCACCGTTTTTGCCGATGCCAACACCAGCGATAAAACCCGTTCCTGTGATGTCAAAATCACATATCCGGGAGCAGGCGATTTGGTGCTCAATGTCACTCAGGGATTCTCTGGCGTTAATCGGGTAAGGGCAAATTCAGGTATTAATGTGTCAGTTTCAGGCAATGATTTCATCATCAGGCATCCTGCTGAAGTCAACGCCGTTAAGATATATGATGCGGCAGGCATGATGGTTGGCCAATCGGCTTTGTCCGGAGTTTCTTCCATCGTCTCTGCTTCAGCAATTCCTCACGGACTTTACATTTTCAGATTTAATGATGGAGTTTCTGTCAAGGTGGTCCGTTGATTCTTAATTTGGGTTTCATTATAATATATCATACCTTAAATCCTTCAATTCCCGATGCGCTTTTGTGTTTCGGGAATTGTCGATTTTAAAGGCAATTTTCCCTCCGATTTTTTGTAAAATCTTCAATAATTGCGTTAAGTTTTTATAATTACTTGTTACCACGCAGTAAATTCAATGAAATATAGCTAACTTTACACTCAATTAGCGGCTTTGTGCACGCCGCTTTGCACAATTTCAGCTTTATTTGCTGCGTTTTATTTTAAAGACTATTGTAAATGGAACAAGAGAAGGATAAATATAGCGATGATGTATCGCAAATGGTAAAGAATGACACTATGGCCGGAGTTCCGGGAAAAATGAAGATTGTCTTCGGCATTTTCATGGTCTGCATTTACATCGGAATGGCACTCCTGTTGCTCACCGATTTCTTCAGGCCTATCCTGCCTGTAGTGTGGATTCGCTACTCTCTTGCCGCTCTGTTCATGATTTATGGACTTTGGCGCGGCTACCGTCAAATTAAAGGTATGAACTGAACCACTGTTTTATGAAAATTATGAAACGCTTATTTTTCATAACATTTTCCTGCTTCGCTTTGCTGCTCTCTTCTTGCGGCTATTTCAAGTACGACAAGCAGGGAGTTACTGGTGTCTCTAAAGTAATGTGCGATGCCAGTTTCGAGAATATTATCGATCAGGAGGTTGAGGTGTTTGAATATCAATATCCGAATGCCAACATTATCCCCTACTACATTGATGAGCATTCCGCCATCGATTCTTTGCTCAACCTCAAGACTCAGGTTATCATCACCACTCACAAGCTCACAAAAAATCAGATTGATTATTTGGAGAGCAAGGACCGCAAGGTTTGGCAGCAGCAGATTGCCGTCGATGCCATTGCCTTGATTGTCAATAAGGCGAACACTATCGACGAACTCAGCGTAAGCGATGTTGCCGACATCATGTCGGGCCGCGACGTTATTTGGCACGATATTGAGCCTTCCAAACTTGGCAAGATTCAAATTGTTTTCGATTATCCGGGCTCCAGCACTGTCCGCTACATGCAGGATTCTATCCTCAAAGGCAAACCGTTCACCAAAGAGGTGTTTGCACAGAAAAGCAGCAAAGGCGTTTTTGACGCTGTCAAGAATAACAAGAATGCCATCGGCGTTATCGGTGTCAATTGGATTACCGACGACATGAAATGTATGTCTGCACCTGTCGGTGAGCGCTATAATCAGCTTCAGAAAAACGACACTGCCGTCATCGATTTCAAGAACGACATCAAAGTCCTTAAAATCCGTGCTGACAACCAGCTTGAATCATTCAAGCCTTATCAGGCCTATATTTACGATGCCCGTTATCCGCTCTTCCGAAGCGTTTACGTCATCAGCACCGCGCCTGCAGGCACTCCGGGTCATTCTTTCCTTGCTTTCATCACCGGCTTTATCGGTCAGAAGATTATCCAGAACACTGGCATTCTTCCTGCTGTAATTCAGCCTCGTCTTGTTAGCATTGAATAAACCTTTTCGCACAAAATCAATCAAACAAATAACTATAAATAAAAAAAGAAAATGAAACTCAAGTATTTATTATCAGTAGTACTGCTCGCCGGCTCCTTGACCTGTCTGGCTCAGGGCTATAAGGACGGAATTGAGTATTATAAGGTCGGCAAATACGACAATGCTGAAGAATTGCTCAAACGCAACATCGACAATGCCGGTTCTGACAAGTCTCTCGTCGATTATTACCTCGGCATGGTGAACCTTCGTCAAGGTGAATTGAACGCCGCCAAAGGTTATTTCGATCAGGGTGTGGCTGAAAACGCTGCTAACGCCTACAACTTTGTAGGTCTCGGCGCTTTTGCTCTTAAACAGGGTGACCTCAAGGGCGCTACCGACAATTTTAAGTTGGCTTCAAGCAAATCTAAGAAGGACCCGAAAATAGCTACTGCTATTGCCCGCGCCTATTATTTCGCTGACTCTGCCGCTTACAAAAAGGACATCGACAAGAATATTGCACAAGCTAAGAAATTCAATATGCGCGACCCTGAAGTTTACATGTTCCAAGGCGACATCGCTGCCGACCATAAGGATTGGGGCACTGCTGCCGGAATGTATGAGATGGCTCAGTCTTTCGACCCGTCGCTCACTGAAGCTTATGTGAAGTATGCCGACACTTATTTCAACGTTAATCCTGAAATTGCTATTCAGAAACTTCAGGAGTTGCTTAAGGTCAATCCTAACTCCGCTCTTGCTCAGCGCGAACTTGCTGAAAAATACTATAAGGACAATCAGGGTGGCAAGGCTGCCGAACAATACGGTATCTATATCAAGAATCCTAACCACTTCAATCAGGATGTTGTCCGCTACGTTCAGCTCCTTTTCTTCGGCGACAAGTTCCAGGAATCTTACGACCTTGCAAAGCAGCTGCTTTCAAAGCTCCAACCTGGCGACAAGGACATTTTCTACATGAAGCGTATGGTTATGTACAACATGGTTGCCATGAACAAGGACAAGCAGGATGCTGACTGGGCTTCTGTCGAGACCGCTGCAAAGGACTTCTTTGCTACTCCAGTTCCTCCTAAGGGTTCTTATGAGGTTCGCGATTTCACTGACTATGCCACAATTCTTAAGAGCCTGAAACGCCCGCAGGAAGCTATCGCTCAATACGTCAAAGCTGCCGAACTCAATCCTGAAAAGACTGAGATTCTGAAGGACATCAGCGGCGAATACAATGAACTTGAGGATTATGCCAACGCTGCTAAATATTATCAGATGTATGTTGATAAGGGCGACTATAAGGTTAACGACCTCTTCGTTCTTTCAAAGAGATATTCTAATCTCGCTGTCACCACCAAAGATGCTGCTGTAAAGGCTGATGCCATCGCTAAATCTTTGAAATATGTGAACGAGGTTAACGACAAGGTGCCTGGCGATTACCGTATTCTTGGTCAAAAAGCGCTTGTTCAGAGTCTTGTTGGCACTAACAATCGTGATGCTGTCGACACTTACTCTCAGGTTCTCGAAATTCTTGACAAGGATGCCAAAAACCTTTCCGAACATTCCGACATGTACATCAAGGCTTACAGCTACATGGCCCAATATTATTTCGACAAGGGCGACAAGGCAACAGCTAAGGAATATTACCGCAAATGGTTGCAGGCTGACCCTTCCAATGGTGACCTCCGTAAATATGTAGATAGCCTCAAATAATAACTTTCAAAAATCATTTATATGCTTAGAAAAGCGTTCCTGGCAATTGCAATGTCCTTGATGGTTATTGCGGCCTGCGCTCAAAGCAAACTGACTCCTTACACTCAGCTGTTTCTTCAGCATCACGCTGAAGAGGCAGCTGTCTGCACTTCAGCCCCTGCTAATTTAATCAATAAGTCTCATTCCAATTTTGTCAAGACCAAAGTCATCAACGGAGTTGAAATGATTGGTTCTTTCATCACTGTCAATGATGACTCCGACATTCAGGCAATCAAAGACCTTGGTGCCGTTGTTAATGCACGTTTCGGCAATATCATTGCCGCTCAAGTTCCTGTTGATAAGCTCGAATCAATAGCACAATTGAAGCATGTTGCCAACGTTTCTGTAGCTCATCCTTTAAAGTTGAAGAACGACTCTGCTCGTAGCGTCACTAAAGTCAATCAGGTGCAAACTCTTACTTCAGGCACTGGCCTTACTCAGGCCTACAAAGGTTCGGGTGTCGTTGTCGGCATTGTTGACGATGGAATTGAATACAACCACATAGCATTCAAGGATGCCAGTGGTGTAAGCCGCGTAAAAAGGGTTTATCAGCCTCAGGACAATTCAGGTAATTCTCCAACAGTCAATGGTAGCACCCTTCCAGGCACTGAATACACCACTGCCGCACAAATTGCTGCCCTCACTACCGATGATGCGGCTGCTGCCCACGGCACTCACACCACAGGCATCGCAGCTGGCGCCTACACTGGCAATAACTATTACGGCATGGCGCCCGAAGCTGACTTAGTCCTTTGCGGCTGCAATTCTCAGCTTTCTGACTACAACATAGCCATGTCTGTTATCTATGTCTTTAATTATGCTAAAAGCGTCGGCAAACCTGCTGTAGTCAACCTAAGTCTTGGCGACCACTACGGCCCGCACGATGGCACTTCCTATCTTTCAAAAATATTGGACCAACTTTCTGGAGCTGGTAAAATTGTCGTAATTGCAGCCGGTAACGAAGCAGGCACTAATCTTCACCTTTATAAAAAGTTCACTGCTTCAAGTCCTATTCTGCAATCCGTGCTTTACGACACTCAAGGCTATTCGGGCATGTATTATTTTGATGATTACCTCGATTTCTGGACACGCAACACCGATTACAAGACTAATCCCGCTGTTCAGTTTGTTGTAATCAAAGCAAGCAACGATTCAGTCGTTTACACTTCTAAAGTGTTCACTTCCAGTGGCAGCATATACGCCTCTTCCGACTCTAAACTCAATAAATTCTACACTGAAGGTCAGATTAATGTCTCTATGGGCAAAGATGGCAACACAGGAAAATACGAAATTATAACTGAGCCGAAAGGTCTGTATGCCAAGAATGGCACCTACGACTATTATATCGGTGTTAAATATGCAGCCGATTCTCTCACATCTGCTGATGTGTGGGATGCCTATGGCTACACTGATTTCATCAATAATGGTTGGAAGGAATATACTGCCGGCAACGACAATGTTTCCATCAACGAATTCGCCTGCGGCAACAACACTATTTCTGTTGGTGCTTTCAATTCCAAGTTAAAATTCCGCACCACCACTGGCCAATCATATAGCTATAATGGAACAGTTGGTGCAGTTTCTCAATTTTCAAGCTATGGTCCTGATGTCAACGGTGTAACTCGTCCTGATGTGCTCGCTCCTGGCCATTGCCTCGTTTCCACTGTCAATGCTTACGACACCACTTCTGTTAGCGACCGTGGATATGTTTATTGCGCTAAAGCCACTTCTGGAAGTCGCACCGACTATTGGGGACAGATGAGCGGTACTTCTATGGCTACTCCTACCACTGTCGGTATCATTGCCCTTTGGCTTCAGGAAAATCCTGAACTCACTGCTGCCGACATTAAGGATGTTTTCAAGAATTCCTGCACTCAGGACAGCTATGTAACTGGCAGTCCTCAAAAAAGTGGATTCGGCAAAATCAATGCTCTTGCTGGCTTGCAGTATATTATTAAGTCAAGTGGAGTAAAAGGCGTAATCAGCCGTAACTCTTCTGTTTCGCTCTATCCTAATCCGAGCGATGGCGAATTCACCGTCTGCTCTCCCGATGAAACAGGCAATTTCACTATGAACATATATAATGTTGGCGGCGGTTTGGTTTATTCCAAATCTTTCGATGCTTCCAATGGCACTGTCAACGTCAATCTTGGCGGCTCTGTTGCTCCTGGCATTTATATTGTCCATATCAATGGCGCACGAACCAACTACAGTTCACGTCTGATTCTGCGCTGATAACGTTATTTTATGATGGGGGCTGAATTTTGCTTTAGCCTCCATCATTTATTAGTTAATCGAATCTGTATTTCACCTTAATCCTAACATTTCTCTTAATTTTCCAAAGGATTTCCAAATTTATTTACATAAATCCTCATCAGTATGTTGAAAAGAATTTTCCTGGCATTTACAATGATTCTAATGATTATTGTTGCCCTTGCTCAAAGCAAACTCACGCCTTACACTCAAATCTTTCTTCAGAAACGCTCTGAGAAAGTTGTTCCTAACAGTAAAGTTCCTGCTCAATTGGCGGGAAAATCCAATCCCGATTTCGTCGCCACCAAGAATATTGGTGGAGTTGAAATGGTAGAAACCTTCATTACTGTCAACGATGACTTCGACATCAATTCCATCAAGGACCAGTCCGTCGTGGTCAATGCGCGTTATGGCAACATTATTGCTGCTCTTGTACCGGTTGACAAACTTGCTGCTATCGCTGAATCCGGCGCAGTTTCCGAAGTTTCCGTTGCTCATCCGTTACGCCTCCTCAACGATTCTGCACGCAGTGTCACTAACGCTAAATTAGTCCAATCAGGTGACGCACAATCCGGCCTTACCAAAGCATACAAAGGTTCTGGCGTTATTGTTGGCATTGTTGACGTTGGTATCGACTTCAATCACATTGCATTTAAGGACGCTAATGGGGTTAGCCGTGTAAAGCGCGTTTATCTTCCCAACGACAAGACGGGATCCGCTCCAATTGTTGAAGGAGTACAATTAGTTGGCAGTGAATACACCACCCCTGAGCAGATTGCTGCCCTACTTCCCGATTTAATAGCTGGGTCTCACGGAACTCACACTTCCGGCATAGCTGGTGGCAGTTACACTGGCAACGATTTTTATGGCATGGCACCCGAATCTGATTTAATCCTCTGCGGTTGTGGCAATGCTCTCAGTGATTATTCAGTCTCACAAGCTGTCAAATATATTTTCCATTACGCCGACAGTGTTGGCAAACCTGCTGTGGTGAATCTTAGTCTTGGAGATCACTATGGCCCGCACGATGGAAGCTCCACAATCTGCAAGACATTCGACCAACTTTCAGGTCCGGGTAAAATCATTGCTCTGTCTGCTGGGAATGAAGGCGCACAGAAGTTGCACATTTATAAAAAATTCACCGCCACCGATTCCGTTCTGCAGTCTTTAATATATAATATGAATTATGGAACCATGTATTACAATTATGATTATTTTGATTTTTGGACTCGCAACACCGACTACAAGACTTCTCCTAAAGCTCAGTTTTTCGTAATTAATTTAAACAACGATTCCATCCTTTTCACTTCCCCGAAATTCTCTACTAAGACTACTTTTGATGCCGCATCCGATTCCGTTCTAAGTAAATATTACGCGTCAGGGAAAATTTATTTTTCATTCCATCAGAATTTGGAAGGAAAATTTGAAATTCTCTCACAGGTCAATGGTTTGTATGCAAAAGGAGGCAGTCAGGATTATTGCGTTGGTTTTCGGTTTTATGCCGACTCTTTGACCACTGCTGACGTTTGGGAAGGAGCTGGCAACACAATTTTCACAAATGATGGCTTCAGTGAATACACCGACGGCGACTCCAATCTTTCCATTAGCGATATGGCCCTTGGAAAACATTGCATCTCTGTGGGTGCAATGAATTCCAAGATCAAATTCACCGACATTAATAATAAAACTTGGCAATATAGCGGCACATTAGGCGATATTTCAAGCTCTTCAAGTTATGGCCCCGATGTCAACGGAGAGGCCAAACCTGACATTCTTGCTCCAGGAAAGTGTTTGGTATCTTCCATCAATTCTTACGACACTACTTTTGTCAAAGGTAATGGTAAAATTTGCGCTAATGTCGTCTCAGGTGGTCGCACTTACACTTGGGGACAGATGTCGGGAACATCTATGGCTTGCCCTGCTGCTGTCGGCATTATTGCACTTTGGCTTCAGGCCAATCCTAACCTTACAGCTGAAGGCATTAAGGAAGTATTCAAAAACACTTCCATTCACGATAGTTTCACTGCTGCCGCTCCACAAAAGAGTGGTTTCGGCAAAATTGATGCTCTCGCTGGCTTGAAATATATTCTCAACACCACTGGTGTTAAGGGCGCTATCTGTAAAAGCACCGTCGTTTCTCTTTATCCTAATCCGAGTAACGGCGAATTTTCAATTTATGTCCCAGGCGAATCCGGAAATCTTAGCTTGAGCATTTATAATATTGGCGGTGGTTTGGTTTATTCCAAATCTTTCGATGCTTCCAGTGGCACTGTCAACGTCAATATTGGTGGCTCAGTTGCTCCTGGCATTTACATTGCACATATCACCGGAGCAAGAACTAATTTCAGTTCTCGCTTGATTTTGAAATAAGTAATTCATAAGCATCATAAAAAGGGAGGCAAGGAAATTGCTTCCCTTTTTGTGTATTATATTAATAAATTTTATACCATTCTGTCTCGAATATCCCTTTTAAATATTTATATTTGCCTACATTTAAAATTCAATATTATGAAAAGGTTTACCCTTATCTTTGCTATGGCAATCTTCATGTTGTCTGCCGTCGCGCAGAGCAAATTGTCACCCTATTCACAGCTATTCCTTCAGCATCGTGCGGAAAAAGCGGCTATCCAAAACCCGTCTCGTGCTGGTTTCGTGAAAACCATCAGAATTCGTGGTGTTGAAACTATCGGCACTTTCATCACCGTGAACGATGATTCCGACATTGCTGCCATCAAGTCTCTTGGTGCAGTCATCAATGCTCGCGTCGGCGACATCATCATGGCGCAAGTCCCCGTTGACCGCCTTGAGGCCGTTGCGCAGCTCGCTTCTGTTGCTTCCGTGGATGTGGCTAAGCCTGTGAAAGCTGATAACGATTCAGCCCGCATATTTACCAACACAAACCTTGTGCAGACCGTCACGCCTGGCACTGGCCTCTCCAAAGCCTACAAAGGTGCCGGCATAGTCGTTGGTATTGTTGACAACGGCATCGATTACAATCATATTAATTTCAAGGTCGCAAAAGGCATCAGCCGTGTCAAGAGGGTTTATCAGCCCGACGACACCACAGGCACCTCGCCTGTAATTGACGGCAACACTCTTAAAGGCAGCGAATACACCACTCCAGCGCAAATCAGCGCTCTTACCACCGACAACGCTGATCAGGCCCACGGAACTCACGTCACAGGCATTGCCGCAGGCAGTTACATGCGCAATAATTTATATGGCATTGCTCCAGAAGCCGACCTCGTGCTATGTGGTTGCGGTGACGACCTGTCCGATTACAACATTTCCATGTCCATAACGTATATCTTTAATTATGCTGAAAGCGTTGGTAAACCTGCTGTAGTCAATCTAAGTTTGGGTAACCAGTATGGTCCGCACGACGGTTCTTCCCCGCTTACGAAAGTTTTAGACCAATTGACTGGCAAAGGCAAAATCATAACTATTTCTGCAGGTAATGAAGCTGGAAGCAACTTGCATCTCTACAAAAAATTCACTGCCACTGATTCTGTTTTGCAAACTGTTGCAATGTATAATTATTCTGGTTCAGAATATCCCGTGGAATATCAGGATTTTTGGACTCGCAACACCGATTACAAAACCACTCCGGCTATTCAGTTCTTCGTCATAGCTGAAGACAAGGATTCCATTCTTTACACTTCACCAAAATTCACTGCTTCAGGTGTCTTGGACCCTGCCACCGATTCATTGTTCAACAATTTCTACGACAATAAGATTCAAGTCGTGATGGCAAAAAACGCTAATGGAAAATTCGAGATTGTCAGCGAATTCAATCAAATGTCTGCTCGCAATTCCGGCTATTTCATCGGTTTGAGATACTTCTGCGACTCCATCACATCTGCTGACGTTTGGGATGTCTTTCAAAAAATCTCTTTCTGGAACCATAATTATTCTGAATACTCTGCCGGTGACGGCGAAGTTTCAATCAATAATGATGCCACTGGCAACAACACTATTTCTGTCGGTGCTTTTAATTCAAAATTAGACTATCTCACTATATCTGGAATTAAAGTGAGTGATTGGTTTAATATGTTGGGTGACATTGCTACATTTTCAAGCTATGGCCCCGATATAAATGGAGTAACGCGCCCTAATGTTATTGCACCGGGTCAAGTCTTGATTTCATCATTTAATTCTTACTATTCGTATGATGCTGCATACTCATCTCTTTGCGATTCAATCACTTTAGGTGGGAGGATCTACTGTTGGGGTGCCATGAGTGGCACTTCCATGGCGGCTCCTGTCGTTTCCGGCATCATTGCCCTTTGGCTGCAGGCCAATCCGAATCTCACTCCCGATGACATCAAGAATGTATTCAATAACTCTTGCAAACACGATGAATACACCACCAATAATCCACAAAAGAGTGGTTATGGCAAAATTGATGCTCTCGCTGGCTTGAAATATATCCTCAACACCACCGGTATCAAGGGCATCCGTAACGATATTGCCAAGCCTGTCCTGCTCTATCCTAATCCGAGCGATGGTCATTTCACCGTCTGCACTCCGTCAGAATCTGGCAATGTCAACATGAGCATTTACAATGTGGCTGGCGCTTTGGTCTATTCCCGCGCTTTCGATGGCTCTAACGGTGCTGTGGACGTCAACCTCAATGGCGCAGTTGCTCCAGGCATCTACGTCCTTCATCTCAATGGAGCAATCACCAACTACAGTTCTCGCTTGGTTCTGAAATAAGAGATTCATCTCAACCGTCATAAAAAAGGAAACAACTTTATGTTTCCTTTTTTTGTCGTGATTTTGATTATTATCACATTTATTTGCATTTAATATGGCATGTTAAGCATAAATTCTTATATTTGCAAAGTTTAAACTTTTTATATTATGAAGAAAATTCTCTTATTCTCTGCCATGGCATTCTTTGTGCTGCTTGCCGGCGCACAAAGTAAACTGACACCTTTCACCCAGTTGTTCCTTCAGCATCATGCTGATAATGCTGCTGCTCAGGTTCATTCTCCTGCTGGTTTAACGGCAAAATCAACCCGTTGTTTCGTAAAAACCGTCAAAATTGGCGGCGTTGAGTCCATCGGCACTTTCATCACCGTGAACGATGATTCCGACATCGATGCCATCAAGTCTCTTGGTGCTGTCATCAATGCACGCGTCGGCGATATAGTAATGGCTCAAGTCCCTATCGACAAGCTCGCCGATGTTGCTCAATTGGCTTCCGTCACTTCTGTGGATGTAGCTAAGCCATTGAGCCTCAACAATGATTCTGTTCGAAATGTAACCAATGTCAACCTCGTGCAGACCCTCACGGCTGGCACCGGCCTCACTAAGGCCTACAAAGGTGCAGGTGTTGTCGTCGGTGTTGTTGACGACGGCATCGATTACAATCATCCTGCTTTCAAGGATGCCAACGGCGTTAGCCGTGTCAAGAGAGTGTATCAGCCCGACGACACCACAGGCTCTTCTCCTGTGATTGAAGGCGTTACTCTTCACGGCAGCGAATACACCACTCCCCAGCAAATCAGTGCCCTTACCACCGACAATACTCAGCAGGCCCATGGAACTCACACCACTGGAACTGCAGTTGGCAGTTACATGGGCAATGCTTTCTACGGCATGGCTCCAGAGGCCGACATCGTGCTATGCGGCTGCGGTGACGACTTGTCCGATTACAACATTGCCATGTCAATAAAATATATATTCAATTATGCCGAAAGTGTCGGCAAACCTGCTGTTGTCAATCTAAGTCTTGGTAACCATAACGGTGCTCACGACGGCACTGCCGTATTCACTAAAGTAATGAACGAATTGACTGGAAAAGGCAAAATCATTTCTATTTCTGCAGGTAACGAAGGTTCCGCCAAGTTGCACATCTATAAGAAGTTCACTGCTTCCGATTCCATTTTGCAATCTGCTATTATTTATGGCAATAATTTTGGCGGTATTTACATTGAAGACAATCAGGATTTCTGGACTCGCAACACCGATTACAAGACTCCTCCGGCTCTGCAGTTTCTCGTTGTGGACATGAAAAAAGATTCTATCCTCTACACTTCTAAAAAATTCACAGCCTCTGGCTCCTTGGATCCTGCCACCGATTCCGAGTTCAGCAATTTCTACAATGATAAAATTGATTTTTCTATGGGAAAAATCGCTAACGGAAAATTTGAAATTATCACCCAATTTAATGACCTATACGCAAACGACATCAATTACTGCATCATTATGAGATACTTCTGCGACTCTCTCACTTCCGCTGATGTCTGGGATATGGGGCAGAAGTTCAGCTTCACCGACCTTGGTTTCCATGAATACACCGATGGTAACTCTGACATTTCCATCAATAACCTTGCCACTGGCAACAACACCATTTCTGTCGGTGCTTTTAATTCCAAATTGAAATATCATAGTCTGGACGGCATGATATATTCAATCAATGCTACTTTAGGTGACATTGCCGATTTCTCAAGCTATGGCCCCGATATCAATGGCATTGCGCGCCCTGAAGTACTCGCTCCTGGACAAACATTGATTTCGTCATTAAATTCCTACGACTCCGATATATCTATTGCATCTTGTTCCGATTCACTCTCCTATGGCTCAAGAACTTACTGTTGGGGACAGATGAGTGGCACTTCCATGGCGGCTCCAGTCGTTTCCGGCATCATTGCCCTTTGGCTGCAGGCCAATCCTAATCTCACTCCCGACGACATTAAGGATGTCCTAAAGAATTCTTGCAAATCTGATGCTTTTGTCACCGGCAATCCTAAAAAGAGCGGTTATGGCAAAATTGATGCTCTCGCCGGCTTGAAATATATCCTTAGCACTACTGGCATCAAGGGCGTCCGTAACGATAATGCCAAGCCTGTCCTGCTCTATCCCAATCCAAGCGATGGTAATTTCACCGTCTGCACTCCGTCAGAATCTGGCAATGTCAACATGAGCATTTACAATGTCGCTGGTGCTTTGGTCTATTCCCGCACTTTCGATGGCTCTAACGGTGCTGTGGACGTCAACCTCAATGGCGCAGTTGCTCCAGGCATCTACGTCCTTCATCTCAATGGAGCAATCACCAACTACAGTTCTCGCTTCATCCTGAAATAACCCGTTTTATTCATCTATAATTAAGAAAGGAGGCTAAAAATTAGTCTCCTTTCTTTCTATCTTTTTATTTTCGGTATCTACTATATTGTAGTCTCTGAACCCTGTGTCAGCAAACACGAATGAAAGTTGTCCTCGGCTTAAAATTGCAGTTTTCTCCACAGGTGTGTGCCCCACCACTTGGTCGAACTTTTTCACTGCTGCTGCCAGTAGCGATTTAGGCCTTATCCACACCGGACTTTGATACGGATTGTCACCATGAGGCTCGAAATCCTCACCCATCACAAAGTCTATTATCAGCGGGTCTTCCTTGAACCGCTCATTTATCATTTCTATCTTTTTTATTCCTTGCTCTTTCATCCACACTGCGCTCACTCCTGCATGCGAAAATAATATTGCGCCATAAGTAACCGTCACTTTCAGCTTTCCGCTTGCTATCAAGCTGTTGAAATAATTGCGTACTTCTTTCGATGTACTTTCACCGTCGCACCTCACTCCGCCAAAGTGGTAAGCATCATGATTGCCCACCAGCAAATCCATTGGAATCGTTTCCGATGCCGCCACTATCTCTTTCAGGTTCGCGAACTGCTCTTCCAGTGTGGCTCCGCTGTATTTTCTGTTCATGTAGTCGCCAAGGAAGACGAATCTGTCAACGTTCCCCTTTTCCAGCTCTATAATCTGCTTCCATTTTTGCGAGCCATGCACATCAGCTATTACACAAATTTTCATCTCTTTCCTCCTTTCGTTTTAGCTTATTCCACATATATCACATCGCGTATCACCATATCGGCAAGCATCACTCCGGCTTCGCTCAATCGGTAATGGCCATCATTTTTTGAAAGATTACCGGCATTAACGTGTCTCTCGGCATTCTTCACAAAGTATCTGTACAAATCCTGTCCGAATTTTCTTTCAATGCTTTTTGCCTCAAGTCCTTCCGTGGTGCGAAGCCTTATCATCACAAGCTCATTATATCTTTGCCAATCTTCTTCACTTTCCGTCGTATATGCCGTCGCTCCACTCCCTATTTTTTCAGCATATTCTTTTATGTTGCTCGGGTTGTATCGGCGGTTTTTCCCGTCGTAGCTGTGGGCTGCTGCACCAAGTCCCAGATATGGCGTGAAATTCCAATAATTTGAATTGTGCATCGACCTTTTTCCCGCTTTTGCGAAATTGCTTATCTCATAATGCTCATATCCGGCTTTTTTCAGCAATTCCACGAGTGTCGAGTACATTGCCACGCATTCCTCGTCGCTGCATTCGGTTATTTTGCCCAGTTTTCGCATCATGTACAGCCTTGTTCCTTCTTCATAGCTCAGGCAATAGCATGAAATATGCTGCACATCAAGCGCTATGGCCTGATTCACTGATTCTCTCCAAGTCTGTTGAGTCTGCTTTGGAATTCCGTATATCAAGTCAATGCTGATATTGTCAAAACCGGCTGCCCGCAGTCGGTTCACCGCATCTGTTGCCTGCTGTGCCGTATGTCTTCGGTTTATGAATTGCAGTTCATCGTCATTGAAGCTCTGCACGCCCATGCTCACTCTGTTGAATCCTATTTTATGCAGCATCAAGGCATATTCGTCAGTAATATCATCAGGATTAACCTCAATGGTCATTTCCTGCACTGCGTCAGTAGTCAATTGTCCGCGCACTCCACCTATGAGTTGGCTTAATTGTTCAGCCGATAATAATGATGGCGTTCCGCCACCCACATACATCGTTTTTATCTCTGCACCGCCAAGTTCGCCAATCCGCATCTCGGCTTCGTCAATTACGGCTTTTACATATCGTTCCATGCTGTCGCTTTTAGCGGCAACGGAATAGAAATCGCAATAGCTGCACTTTCGCTTGCAAAATGGAATATGAATATAGATGCCTCCCATTACTGCACAAAAATACAAAATTTATAAGCATTTCCAATCGTCTTCCTTAACTTTCTGTTTTCCGTGCTGTTCCTCATCGCATCCATATATAGCAAAAAAATCAGCCAACTCCTTTTTGGGGGATTGACTGACTGTTGGATTAATATCGGATTACCTCCGCCTATTATTTCTTTTTGCGGTCACCGTAGCGGCTCAAGAACTTATCTACACGTCCGGCTGTATCCACAAGTTTCTGTTTGCCTGTGAAGAACGGGTGTGATGTGTTGGTAATTTCAAGTTTCATCAACGGATATGTTTTACCGTCAATCTCAATGGTTTCCTTTGTAGCTACTGTTGAACGGGTGATGAAAGTTTCATCATTCGACATATCTTTAAATGCTACTTCGCGATAATCTTTAGGATGAATGTCCTTTTTCATTTCTATATTTTATTTTAATTATTTATCTAATCATTAATGCCATGATTGGTGGTCATGGACTTACTGCAATGGCTTGCAAAGGTAGCAATTATTTTTCATTCACGAAAATTTTTTTGTTTTTTACCCCTAAAAAAGTCATAAAAGCCTACCTCCTTGATTGCGCTGACCCTTATTCCATCATCACTTAGTTTCATCGTTTTGCGCAATTTATCCTTTTTCCTTGATTCACACCCTAAATCAAATGCTAATTTCACGTCGAGTTCTTTGAAATAGTGACCGTTGGCTGATTAAGCCGTTAATGTTTGATACTCTCAACTCTTTATTCTCATTCTTTTTCTATTTTATATCTTTTGGGAGAACTGGTGTAATGGAAATTTAATGTCTGAATAAACCGTATTTGTGTGTGCACACCTTGTCCGTGAACACCCTTGCAATCATTTTGGGAATCAATTCATTAATTGCCGATTTTAGTGTTCACACCCACTGCGGAAAATCACATGAAAATCGTCTGAAAGTCGTACAGTAGGAATCGCGACTTTCGCCGACTGCTCTTTTGTCGATTATAGCAAATTCATGTATCCCGTGAATCGTGATTTTCCATTCGGATTTTTCTCTTTTGGACGTAACCATGCAGCAGAAAAATCAAGGTGAAATTAGCCGCACACATGTGTGCACACCTTCACCGTGAACACCCTCGCAAAATTATTGCAATTCAGTAATTTAAGCACCGATTTTAGTGTTCACACCCACGAGGAACTTTCAGTAAAATCAAGGCGCTTTAAAGGTGGTATTTTGTCACCTCGCATCAGCCCAAATGTATTATTTTGCGAGCGACATGTTTATACTCAACCCATAGCTGGTGTTGGTGGTTGGGTATGATGATGACGACACAAGCGGTGTATTTACTTGATGGTCGAGATACGCTCCAAGTGTAACGCGTTTGCTTAGCACGTAATTTGCGGTGAATTCAAGCGATAGTGTGCGCGTTCCGCTGGTAGCCTGAGCTGTATTTACATCAATCTTCCTGATTAAGGCACGGCTGTTGGCGAGTGAGAAGTTCAGATTGAGTGTAAGGTCGTTGCTTACGCCCTGCTGATGGCCTTTCATCTTCAGGAATGTGTTGAAATTAGCTATCTTGTAACCGCTGCCTATTGTTAATGTCTTGCTTGTGGCTTCCACGAGCTGACCGGCTGATGAATTTAGCGTCAATGTGCGGCTGTCGCGGTATTCGGCATTAAATGTCACATTGTTTTGCATTGTGGCGTTCACTCCGATTAATGGCGCGAATTTCTCGGTTATCGTCACTGATGAAATGTTGTATGGCGATGAAGGAATAGGTGCTCCGCTCGTTTCATTGTTGATGAATCCAAGTCCGTTCCCGATTGTTACCCAGTCGGAATATGACGAGAATGACCCTACTGCGTATGTGCATTGGTAGGCATGGGTTAATGTGAACGACTTGAACAGTTTCTTCATATTGCCCAATTTGAGCAGTCCGTCGTATGTCACGCGCCAGTTTGGCATTATGTCTTTCAGGCTTGGGAACGCCGACAGATTTACTTTGTTGGCATTCTTTCCTGAATATGCAGCCACAAATGCCGGAATCAGCACATCACTGCTCATATTGTTGATTGTGCCTATTTTTGAGTCGTATGGTTGTCCTGCATAGCTTGTTCCTTTCAGGAATCCGAGATTTGGATAGCTCTTGCCTTCGTATTGTGCCTGTATTCTGTTTGCCACAATTGGTATATCCGCAAGGAATTTGGTGAATGCTTCGCTCTCGTAGTTGTCACCGCTGTAGCCTCTCAATGCGGTAGCTATTGCACAATGTGTCTTAGTGTAACTTCCGCTGTAGGTGGTAGGCATCTCGTCGTACATGAATTGCACTTGGTCGGTGCGGTTATCTGTGCGGTTGCCGGTAAGCGTGATTTTCAGCCCACGAATTGGTTCAAGACCGACTTCAATATTAAATTCGTTGGTCTTTGAATATATGGCTGGCGTGGTTTGGTCCTCATCGCACATTAGCCATCCGTGGTTCTTGGCGCGGGTAATAT
Source organism: Muribaculaceae bacterium (assembly GCA_022484565.1). Taxonomy (GTDB): domain Bacteria; phylum Bacteroidota; class Bacteroidia; order Bacteroidales; family Muribaculaceae; genus JAKVKZ01. The sequence goes on along the minus strand of JAKVKZ010000025.1, from coordinate 11,117 downwards.
AGTTTTCATCGGTAAGTCCGAATGCGAAGTCAAGCCCTGGAGCCATCACGTCGTAATGGTTTGTCTCGCCGAATATGTCACCTATTTCAGGTATGAATTGAGGCAGCGATAAGGAACGGGTGTTCTTCCAGCGTACATTCACTGAGCGCGTCATCATTGCAAGTCGGCTGAGATATTGCCCAATTTCATATAGTGACCCTTCTTTCTGCTTCTTTATCTCGGTTACTGTAATCTTGATGTTCTTGTCGCCTTTGTTGAGAATCATTATGTTGTTGTCGTCAAGAACTTTTGTCCTGAGCGTGAATGGCTTCCCGTCAGTAGTGGTTGCAGTGAGTTTAACCTTCTTGGTCTTCATATTGTGCTTCACCACGAAGGTTGTGTCTTGTTTCAACTGATATGTACGCTCGAATTTCTTTGGCTTGTTCTTCGCGTTGTTGTCTCGGCTTGTCGCATTTGCGAACCGCTTGTTCACGTCGCGCAGATATGGAATCTTATTGTAAAGTTGTTCAAGGTTCATTCGCCCGTCAATGTTCAGTGATGCTTGGTTCGACACTGTATTGCCCGACGACACGTTGTCAACTACTGTACCGCGCTCCCAATTATAGGTGGCGTTGTAGGTTGCATTGGCAGTGATGAAGTCAAGAACTGGTATTTTGCTGAATGGAGCCTTATATGTCAGGACAAATGTCTGGTTGTAGGCGTATGGCTTACCGAGATTCCTTATGCTTTGCCAAATCGAATCTTTCCAGTTCTTGTAAGCGTCAGGGAATAGCTTCTTGTTCACGGCTCCCACTGGCTCCTCAATATGGGCGGTAGTATTCGAGTTGAATGTCATCGAGAGTGACTTGGTGAAATTCCATGCAATCGAGAATTGTCTGTCCCAAAGGAAGTTCTTGCTCACGCTTATTGGCAGATCAATTGCCACGTCAGTCTCGTTTCGTGTTTGCTGTTCGTAGTAGTAACGCGAAATGTTATTGAAATAGGATATTGAGCTTGGCAGATAATTGAATTCCCATTCCTTGAAGAATTTGAGCGCCTTCGATTTGCTCTTTATGAATTTGAACGGTACGAATGGCTTCACGTATGGCGAGTAGCTGTATTGCAGGCTGCCTCGGTAATCGCTCGTGTTTTCGTACACGTCGCTCGGGTCAACATTCCTCTGCTTGTTCGATGAATAGCTGAAAGTGAAGTTTGCTGGGTCCCACGGCATAGGATTCTTGCTCTTCACATCGAATTTTAAGCCGGAAATGCTGAAGCTTTCCACCGTCTTTTTGGTTACGGCGAATGCGTTGATTGAGTCTTTTTGTGCTTGTGTGCTGCACCCGTCAAGTGCGTCCTTCAGCAGAATATCTTGGTCAAGCGGATTGTATTTCGGCGTTGTTGTCTCTTTTGAATATGAGTAGTACACCGGCGCTTTCAACTTGGCTGCTTTTGGCAGGAATCTGCCCACATCAGTCTGTACAGCCACATTGTATTGTCCATAATCGTCAAGCCTGCGCTCTGATAGTGATTGGTCAACGTTGCCGAAGCCCACTGTCTCTTTATGCCCGCCGACGTTGATTGTTGCCACGTCGCTCATCGCAAGGCTCAGACTTCCTTTTGCTGCCCAACCTCCCGATTCGTCAAAGTCAGTTACTCTAAGTTCGTCAGTCCATACGATGCAGTCCTTTGTTGTGCTCGAATTATTGCGGACTCCTATCATCATCACCCGCACATCGCTCAGCGAAGGATTTCCGAGCACGCTCACTCGGTTATTTTGATTGTCGGGGTCATAATCGGAAAATACTGAATAGTACGACACGCCTTCAGTTCCGCTTAGCTTCTGCTGGTTTCGTGCTTTCTTCAGATTTGTGAATACTGAAAGGTTGCAGTTGAGCATATTGCTTTCGGGCCACACTGCATATCGGTCTGTGGTGCTGTATGTGCTGTATTTTCCCTCTGGAGTAACATCCAAAGGAATTTCGTATTCGTAATAGTTGTTCTTGACATCTGTACCCAAGCGTATGAAGAACGATACATCGCCCTTTTTCAGGTTTGTAGCATCGTTGATGAGTGCTTCATTGTGTACGAACATTTGCAGACGTTTATAGATTCTCAAGTCCAGACTTGTGTTGCGGTACACGGCGCGTGCATCGCCTGCTTGAAGTCCAGTGAGTTGCAGCATCAGTGATTGTTCGTTAAGTTGCACCACTTGGCTCTGTCCCGGGTCTTGTATTCGTGTCACTCCAGGAGGCAGCACATAGTTCACAGGCGTGCGGCCTGCATTTTCTTCAATGTTTACTGCACTTACGTCTATCGAGCCTTCGGCTGGTGTATTGCCTCGTGTATTGAGGTTATAGTCATACGTACGCCATTCTCCACGTTGCAGTTGCAGCGTTGCGAAGCGCAGATGGGTGGTTTCCTTGAAATCCGTCAGGAACATACGGATAAAACGTATTGTCGAGAAGTCGGATATTGAGCCGACGGCTTTATCATAGTCGCTGATAGGAATTTTGAACTGATACCATGTTACTTCCGTATTGTTTCCATCGCGTGTCGTTACTGTCGAAACTTGCTTGTCAGTTACGAAATTCTTGCCGACTACAAGGTCTTCAGGACGTATTGAGACTTTATATTGGAAATAACGCTCATATTCATTAAGCGTATTGTCTTGGTTGATGTCCTCAACGTCTGGCACACTTCTTGCTGACTGATATAATCCGTCGCTCACATCACTTGTTGATAGAGAGTTACCTTCTGTTCCGTTGTAATGCTTATATCTGTCGAGAATGCCGAGTTTTTCCTCATCATAATCATATCCGCGATAGAAATGGTAGTTATCGCCGGCTGGGTCATTAAGAGGTGAAAATGGGTCTGCTTCCATTGTAGCTATCGTTTCAGCCGATAGTTTCGACCGCAATGCCGCTACGTAGTCTTTATAGCTGCCGAAATTGAACTCATCAGTCGTGCTAAGTCCGTCAAGACCGACATCTTGAAGCACTCGTGAGCCGGTGGTGTTGTCGAATGCGTAAGTAAGCGACGATTGGGTGGAAACTCGTCCCCACACGGTTTCTTTAATATATGTCGTGGTTCCGTCTGTCGGCAGTCCGTTTTCGTATGATTTCAATCCGTCTTTCAGAACATCCTCGCTGACTTCACCGAGATTGAAATACAAGTCGCCGCCGTCGGTGTTCGGATTGTTTTTGTCAAGGAATGGATCCATCATCCAGAATTCTATGTATTCTATGTTGGATTGCTCAAAGTTGGTGTTGTCGAGTTTACGCATTATGCCGCCCCACCGCTTTTCAGGATAGAGAAGTTTGCCGTCGCTGCTTATGTTTGTGGCATCCAAGTTGTACGGGCCACGTTCATTCGGATAGAAAGAGAGGTCCAAAGTTTGGATTGACGATGATTCGCCATAGCTCAATTCACGGTTGGGGAATATCTCGCGGTAGGATACTTCACGCACATACTGGTTTGATTGTTGCTCCAAGTCGTTCTTCAAATATCCAGGCGCTGTTGACGAATTCTTTTGGGTAAATAATCTGTCGATGTAGTACCATGAAAGCAATGCGCGGTTCTTGCCGTAGTCCACATTGTTCGACAGTGCAGCTTCGGGGAATAGTGCGTTTGCTCCACCATCGTATGGTGTAGCGCAAAGGAACCATGAATAAGGCGACCGCAGGTCAATTCCAGTTTGTGTTGACTCAAAATCGTCGATATATGAACTTCCTGAAGCAGAACCTGTCTTTTGTTTGCTTGGAACTAATTGCGCAAATTCAGCATTTAGGCTTAAAGTTGAAGGTGCTGTGGCATCCACTGTAGGAATCTTGTTGAGGAGGTTTGTCAGCCACATGAAACTTGTGTTGTACGAAAGGTTAAGTCCCCAAATGGTATTGTTCACTACCTCATCGCCTATGGCTACCTTTTCCACAAGTGCCTTTTCCGAATAGTGCATGATTGTGGCGCCAAGATTGAAATTCTTATTGAAGGCATAGTTCAAGTCCACTCCCACCAACGTCTTCCTTTGGGTGCTGTAGGTGGATTGATTTTCAAGCGAAACGCTGACGTTTGTTCCTGCATCAATAATGCTCTGGTTGATGATAGTTACTATTCCCATGCTGTAATCCACGGTATAGTCACTATTCTCAGTCAAAGTTACGCCTCCGGCAGTCACAACTACAGAACCTCGCGGCACATTCATGGCATTAAGCCTGATTTGTGAGCCTGACGATGCCTGATATTCGCCTTCGAGCAGGAATTTATCCTTGTCTTGGTATTGCTTGGCCACAGTCATTGTGGAATCGTATAGCTCTTGGTAAACATATTTTTGAGCCACAGCGTCATCGCCTATCTTCGACTTCAAATATGAACCGAAAGGCTCAACAACAGGGAATATCACTTTACCCGTCGATGGATAAATTGTGTAGCCGTCTATGAAGTCGAATTTACCATCAGGATTGGATTGTTGGTTAGCGTCCAATCGGTCAAGATTCATCACCTGAAGTAGCGGTTTGCCATTGATGTTTCCTGCTGGAATATAGTTTATCTCAGTTCCCGTTGTATCGCTGAGGTATTTTATGTTGAGTTTGAAGTTGCTGCTTTGCACTTGATATGCTCCAAGCGAATACACGTTTTTCATCATCAGGTTCCACATTGGCGTTGAAGGTGAAGCCGTTGTGCCTTTCAGCAGTTTTACATAAAGGCTTTGGTCAGTTGATGTGATGTCGCCGGAAAATTCACCCACTTGATAAGTCACGCCTTTATATGTGTACTGATATGCCACGCCCAGCACTTCATCAGCATTCAATGCGGTTTTCAATGAAATGTATCCTAATGTGGAGTTCAACGAATATTCACTTGACGACAGCAGTCGGGCACTTTCGATTTTTTCATAGTCTTTGCCTCCGTCAATGCCGTATGCGGTAAGTGGACTTAAAGTCTCTGCCACATTGCTGATGTAGCGTGCGTCAGGATAATTTGTCTTGATTTCACTTAGCAGGTTGTTCGATGAGTTCGAAGGGTTGTCGTAGCTCGTGTTTGGAACCCAGTGGCTGTTTTGCAGATGTTTGTTTTCCGCCAAATCCATAAAGCCCACAATGTTCCGGCTTTCGTTATAATTGCCCTTCTTGTTTGTGACCCAAACTTCAATTCTCGTTATGCTTATTCCGCTTGACACCAAAGGTAGCTTTGAAGCGAAGTTGTCGTAATTGTCACGGAAGAAATGCGATAGGAAATAGTGGCGGTTTTGGTCGTAGCTGTCACCTGAAATGGAAAATGACGTTAGTTGGGCACCGCCTTTTGTGTTCACTGTCTGCGTTTCTGAATTTTGCTGCGAAACGAGTGCTGTTGCAGTAAGTTTTCCAAACTGTAATTTTGTCTTTACACCAAACAGTGCGGTACTTCCTTTAATGAGTGATGAACCGGTCGTCATGCTCACATTACCGGCTTCCATGTCCTTGATTATCTCGTCCTCTTTTCCTTCATACTGAAGTTTCAGATTCTTTGAATCAAAATCAAAGGTTGCGTCGGTGTTGTAGGTCATGTTGAATTTCATCTTATCGCCCACCGACGCTGCTATTGTAGCCTGTATTTTCTGGTCAAAATCAAAATATGTCTTTCGGCGTGCAGCCACTGAAAGTGCAGGGTTATCTGTCTTATTCGACTTAACGCCCATATTGATTTGTATCGAACCTTGCGTCTTTAATTGCACTCCGCCGGGGCCGAACACTTTCTCAAGAGGGCCTAAGGCAAAATTCATATCGAGGAAGTTGAAATTGTCTTTCTTCTTCTCGCTCAATTCTTTGTTCTTCTGCTTATAGTAATCCTGCATCGACTGGCGAAGCACCATATTGTTGTACTCGTCATTGCTGAGCATGAATGGAGTGCTTATTTCGTTATCGCCAAGTTTGGTGCGTATTACGTAGCAGCCTGTTGTATAGTCGTATTCTGCCTCAGTGGTTATGTTCTTCGGCTCTGTTAAATCTGCCGCATATTCTTTCCCGTTTAAATCCTCATAACTTTGAGGAACTGTGGGACGTACACGATAACGCAGCGAAATGGAATCTTTCTTTTCAGTCTTTGGTTGAGTGGTTTTGTCAGGAATAGGCGGTGGAGGTGCAAGAGTGGATTTCTCATATTGCGCAAAGGCAATAAAAGAATATGCGAAGAACATAACTGCTCCGCACACCCACATTAATATAGATGTTTTACTGTTTCCTGACTTCATTCGTTGTTATGATGCCATAGTTACATCATCTTTAATGCCTGTTTTATAGCGTCTTCAACGCTTATTGCAGGTTGTGCGCCAAGAAGTTTTTTCAGTACCCTTTGCGACACAGGCTGCGGAAAACCAAGCATTACAAGCGCGGCAAGAGCCTCTTCATAAGTCTCGTTGTTCGCTTGTGCTTTTTCTATTAACGAATCGCCAGTAGCTTTTATTTTATCTTTTAAGTCAACAATTATCCGTTGTGCCGTCTTTGCGCCTATTCCTTTCACTGATTTCAATAGGCCTGAGTTGCCGCTCGCTATCACTTGCTCCAGTTCCGCGGTCTTGTAAGAGGATAATATCATCCTCGCCGTATTAGGCCCAACGCCTGAAACGCTAATGAGCAAAAGGAACAGTTCACGCTCACGTTTATCGATAAAACCGTATAGAATGAATGCATCTTCCCTGATTGCCTCATACACGTATAGCTTGGCTTTCTCATTATTTTTTTCAGCATTTTGCAATTCGCTGAAAGTGGTTAGGGAAATATTAAGCATATACCCCATTCTGCTATTGTCAATTACCGCATAAGTCGGCGTCAGTTCAGCTATTTCACCTTGAATGTATTCTATCATCTTTTATAATATTATTCAATTATTAGTTTACTTGACCACGAGGCATTTGTCCCTCTGACCTTTACTATATACAAGCCCCGCGATACTTTTAGATCAAAATCCATCTTATTTGTACCACTTGGAACAACTTTTGATAACATCAAATTACCTCCAATTCCGTAAAGTTCCATTTCAGCTCCTTCATTGCTCGGCAATGTAACGCTGAATTGTCCACTTGATGGATTCGGATAGACAATTATTTGATTATTATCCTTCCTTGCCATGGAGATGCCACTTTTGGCTGTTATATATTTTAAACCTGCTAATGCATCAATCTTTCCATAGCCCCATCTGCGCTGGTCGCCATTTGTAACGTAAGAATCGCGGACTGATGTGGCTGCCATTACGGCCTTTATGCTGTCGGGGGTAAGCATCGGATTGGCTTGAAGCCAAAGGGCAATGATGCCAGTAACGACTGGTGCAGACATTGACGTTCCATACATTTCACCCCAGCGGTTCATTCGGCCAAAAGCACTCTTCTCCTCTATAAGTGAAGCGTGGTCTCTTACTATTGTTGCAGTGTCATAATTGCTTATGCCAGATACAACAGCAAAGCCAGGTGCTGTGATTTCAGGTCGCATAGTGCCGTTCAGGTCAGGTCCGTAGGATGAGAAATAAGTGATGTCACCAATATTGCAACGTGGATAAGTCCAATTCGTCGCAATCCCAGTGAATATTTTCTTGTCACCGTACGCTCCCACTGATATTGTCTTAAAACCAGTAGCAATATCACTGATGGAACATTCTCCATTTCCCAACGACCAGCCATTTACCATAAGACTTTCAGCACGGGTCGAGCCGTCAATCCAGCCATTCACTTCTGTCCCTGCTTTTGCTTTGTAAATCAATCCAGCACAATAGCGTGCCGAGACTGCTGTATCAGCAAATTCCGTCAGGCAGTCGTATTTTCCGTTAATGGAATCCACACGAGCACTTATCATGAATTTTCCCTTGAAATATTTAGCGAACTGGGAATCTTTATTGCTGTCGAGTACGAATCCATTATCCTCATTGTTGCCTATATATGGCTCTGACTTGTAAACCAATTTCTTGTCTGTCATGTCATAAACACCAATCTGTAAACTGACAGGCTCTTGTGAACGGCTCCATAAGTCAAGATAGCCATAAATTCTACTGTTACGTCCAGAAGAATCGAAAAGGAACGTGCATAATGAATCAGTCTCTGATGCGAACGTTTTATTCAAATGTAATGGAAATGAAGCATCATTGCCTGCGGCAAGTACAATTATCTTGCCTTCTCCACTAACAGCATCAAAGGCTCTGCATAGAAATGATGACCCATCATGATCTCCGGCATTTCCTGCAAGGCTTATATTAATCACAGCTGGTTTGCCTACTGTTCTGGCATAATTCATTATGTAGGCAGCTGCATCCGCAATATTCACATCACTCAATTCACTAAGCCCACATAGTACCAAATCGGATTCAGGTGCCATACCCCAATATTTGTTGCCTTTATATGAACCAGCGGCAGTTGACGTGGTGTGGGTTCCGTGAGTCATGGTTTTAGTATCTGTACTTAGCCTTTTTATTGCATCCTCCGTGACATATTCGCTACCGGGTAAAGTGTCGCTGCCAATTATAGGATGGACGCCAGTACTGTCATCAGGCATATACACACGTTTTACCCTCGATTTTCCAGTGGAATCGCAAAACTCTACATGGTTGAAATCTATTCCGATATCAACAACTCCGACAATGACTCCTTTACCGGTAAAAGGCATTGAAAGTCCTGCACCTGACTGTGCCATATCGGTATTTGTAAGGAAACGGGCAGAATCGTTGGTCACATTTATTATAGAAGCGGCTGCAATTTGCCTTACATAAGAAATCCGTGATAATTCATTAAGGCGATTAACCGGAATTCTTGCTGTAATCATATTGCCAAATCTGCAATTCACCTTCACCCCCAAAGCGCGAAGCGAATCAATCTGTGAATTGTTGCTGAGAGCAATGAATGCACTTACCATTTCTTCCCCATTACTTCTTATGGTCGTGGCGCATAATCTGGATTGAGGTCCGCTGGCACCGACTTTTTCATTATGCTGCCTTAGCAATAGAATTGTTCTGGGCGACAGATTATTGCCTCCTATCATCGAAAGAAGGACAAAACTAACTCCTGCAAATATTAATAATGCTTTTTTCATAAGTGAACATAATTATCGTCAAATATACTAATTTTTTCTTTTGTAGATAATTAAGTTCAGCAAATTAATTAAAAGAAATGTCGTTGCACAATCTCGGTATCCGTTCCACAATCTTTCTGTATTCCTTCGTACCGATGAATTTCTGAAGGATTTCAGCATGTTGCATAAAATGAATGTCGCTGCCGAGAAAATCAATCAGTTCATTGTCGAGAAGCCACTCGGCAGTACGCTTTTCAGGTTCGCCGAAATAGCCGGTGAAAGAAAGTAGATTAACTTGAAAGTATGCGCCTGAGTCATGCAATGTCTGGTAACGTTGATGGTTATAGTATCTGTAGCGCTCAGGATGAGCAAGAATAGGTATATAATCCTTCAATTGAAGTTCAAATAAAAGTTCATCAAGGCCCATAGTTTCACCTTGGAATGAATTTTCCACAAGCAAATAATTGTTTGGCATCAGCACAAGCTGATTATTCTTCAATTGTTCTTTAAAAAGCTCATCAATTCTGTATTCAGCCGAATACTTAATATCAATGTCGATTCCGGCTTTCTCAAGGCCAGCCTTAAGTGTGGCAAATCCCTTTGCCAAAGTTTCGGGATTATTTTCAAAAGAATCTTTGGTTACATGAGAAGTGGCAATAATGTGAGAGATACCCATTTCCATTTCAGCCTTGACAAGGGCAATGGAATCCTCAACTGTCTGAGCGCCATGATCTACACCAGGAATGATATGGCAATGCATATCTGTGGTGTAAAACAGCTTTTTAGGCTCGTTATTTTTCTTTAAAAAATTGAACATCTAAAAAAATCATCAAAATCAGCCACAAAATTAGCAAATAAATTCGTTTAATGTTATAAAACTGCTATTTTTGCACTGAAAAGATTTTTCTATAGATATTTCTACATATCATGTAAGATATTAAACAAAAATATTTTATAACATAATAAAAAATATGACACAGAAACTGAAAATTAGAGACCTGACACTCCGTGATGGACAGCAATCGCTGTTTGCTACTCGTCTTAGTCAGGAAAGCGTTGACGCTCTGTTACCTTTCTATAAAGATGCAGGTTTCTACGCAATGGAAGTATGGGGCGGCGCTGTCCCCGACTCTGTAATGAGATACTTAGGTGAAAGTCCATGGAAACGTTTGACGACTATCAGTGAAAAAATAGATGGCCGCTCATTGCTTACCGCACTGTCACGTGGTAGGAACTTATTCGGATATGCTCCTTATCCTACTTTGGTTATTGAAGGATTCTACAAGGCTGCCATAAAAAATGGCTTAAATGTGATGCGTATATTTGATGCATTGAACGACCTTGACAATGTAAGCGAATCAGTTGAAATCATCAACAAATTAGGTGGAATACCTGATGGTGCTGTCTGCTACACAGTTGACCCAAAGGATGAGAGCGCTAAGACGAAAAAGATTTTCACTGATGATTATTTTGTAGAAAAGGCAAAAGGCTACGAGAAATTGGGAGCAAAAATTATCACTCTTAAGGATATGGCCGGACTGGTTAACCCATTGCGCGCCGCATCACTGATTTCCAAATTAAAAGCAGCCGTTAAAATTCCTGTTGATTTCCACACTCATTGCACCCCTGGTTATGGCCTTGCTTCACAACTTATGGCAATATTAAATGGAGTTGACATTTTGGATACAAATATATGGTATTTCGGCGGAGGCTCAGCAGCACCAGCCATTGAACTTGTGTACTTATTCGCAAAGAAACTTGGTGTGGAAGTTGAAGTTAACATGGAAGCCGTCGGCAAAATCCGCAAAGAACTGAAAAGCGTACGCAGCGGCTTGAGCCAATTCGACCTTCATAAAGATTCCTTCCCTATTGATTTCGACCCGCTTGCCGATAAATTACCAGCAGAAATTGATGCACACTTCGACGAGGCAATTGCAGCAGCAAAGGCTGGCGATGAGGTGGCTTTACTCAAGGCAACCCGCGCAATTGAGGATTACTTCAATTTCCCACTGCCTAATAAAATCGTGAAAGATGCTGAAGTTCCTGGCGGTATGTACAGTAACATGGTGGCCCAGTTGAAACAATTAAATGCAATCGACGTGCTGGAAG